>DAIMNW010000038.1:0-14822 GCA_036719905.1 Chitinophagales bacterium | reverse complement strand
ATTCTGACGGTGGCGAAGATTGCAGTATAATGGTGAAGAGCCGAGAAGGTCGACCAATTAAAATAGAAGGAAATTCAAACAGCCCAATTACCCAAGGTGGAACAAGTGCTCGAGTTCAAGCTAGTATATTAAGCTTGTATGATATGGGACGTGCTAAGCATCCAAGTATCAAAGGAGCCAAATCTGATTGGGCAGCTATCGACACGGCTATTAAAGGTCATTTGGCAAGCGGACCGGTTGCTATTGTTACTAGCTCCATACTATCTCCAACCACTATTAAATTAATTGACGAATTTATTGCTAAAAATCCTGGAAGCAAGCATGTAGTTTATGATGCACATAGCTGCAGCGCTATGCTTTTGGCTAATGAGGTTTGTTTTGGAAGTCGTGCTATTCCTTCTTACAGTTTTGACAAAGCAGATGTGATTGTAAGTTTTGGTGCCGATTTTTTAGGCACTTGGATTTCCCCCGTAGAATTTACGAAACAATATTCCAAAGGACGAAAACTGGATTACGGAAAAATGGAAATGAGCAAGCATTTCCAAATAGAATCACAACTTAGTCTCACGGGTAGCAATGCCGATGAGCGCATGGTAATACATCCGAGTGAAGAAGGAATGATGGTTGCTGATCTTTACAATGCACTTAGCGGTGGTTCGGCCAAGAACGCTTCTATTAAAAAGGTAGCAGACGCTTTGATGGCTGCTAAAGGAAAATCATTGGTGGTAAGCGGTAGTAATGATTTCAATATTCAGGTTCTTGTTAACTCCATTAATGGCCTGCTAGGTAACTATGGTACCACTATAAATACTGCAGCTTGTTGCTACTATCGCCAGGGTGTAGATGCTGATGTAGCGGCTGTAATAGCTGATTTATCTGCAAAAAAATATGCCGGAGTGATGATAGTGGGATGTAATCCTGCTTATGATTATCCGGATGGAAAATTTGCTGATGCAATAAAAGGTGCTTCTTATTCTATCTCATTTAACGATAGAAATGATGAAACCACACAGCTTTGCCAATATCATTGTCCAGATCATCATTATCTCGAAAGCTGGAACGATGCCGAACCAATAAAAGGACGTTATAGTCTTTGCCAACCTATTATTTCGCCATTATTCAGCACTCGTCAGTTTCAGGATAGCCTACTTACCTGGATGAATGCCGGAAAAGATTATTATACCTATCTGAGTGAAAACTGGCAGCAGAACATTCTTCGTGCTGGTCAGGATGCATGGGATACTGCAGTAAGAGAAGGGCTTTATAGCAAAGGTGAATTGGCCAACTCAACTACAGGTCCAAAAACAGAAATGGTATCTACAGCATTGGAATCCATTAATCGTAGATATACAGGAGATAAGAAAAAAATGGCCGTAGTACTTTACGAAAAGGTGGCCATGGGAAATGGAAAATACGCCAACAACCCTTGGTTGCACGAAATGCCCGATCCGTTGACCAGAACTACATGGGACAATTATGCCTGTATTTCGTATGCAACAGCCATGCAAATGGAATTGTTAGAAAATAACGGCAGTTTAGTGAGCGATCACAAACCACTTTGGGATGCCACCAAAACCAGAATGATTAATGTTCAGGTTGGCAATACCACCATTAAATTACCAACTCTGGTATTACCTGGATTGGCCGATAATACAATTGCCATTGCCTTAGGTTATGGCCGAACAGCAGCCGGTAAAGTAGGAAATGGTGTTGGAATGAATGCTTACCCAATGATGACCTGGAGTGGCAATAGCTGGATGGGTTTTGCTCTTGATGCCAAAGTTACTGCTACTGACGACACCTATCAATTAGCTCAAACACAAACCCACCAAAGCTATGAAGGCCGTCGGGTGATTAAAGAAACCACCCTTAGTAAGCATAAAGCCAATCCAAAGGAGGTAAATGCCGATAGAGAAGAGATTAAAGAAATGTACCAGACGCTTTATGGTCACGACAAGAAATTTGGTATACACAACTACAGCCAAGGGCACAAATGGCAAATGTCTATTGACTTAAATAGCTGTACAGGCTGTGGCAACTGTGTAGTGGCTTGCCAAAGCGAAAACAACATTTCTGTGGTTGGTAAAGAACACGTAACCCGTGCTCACGAAATGCACTGGATGCGTATTGACAGATACTTTAGCATAGATAACGGACATGGCGGTTACAACACCATGGAGAAAAATATCAATCAAGCACCTAATTTTGAAAAAGTACAGGTTAATTTCCAACCTATGCTTTGCCAACATTGTGCAAATGCGCCGTGTGAGAATGTATGCCCGGTAAGTGCTACCAACCACAGTAGCGAAGGATTGAATCAAATGGCCTACAACCGTTGTATCGGAACCAGATATTGCGCTAACAACTGTCCTTATAAAGTACGTCGCTTTAACTGGCTCGACTGGAATGGTGGTGATAGCTTTGATGATAACTTAATGGCCGATCCGGGCGATATGGTTAACAGCCTTACCCGTATGGTATTGAACCCAGATGTAACTGTACGTGCACGTGGAGTAATTGAAAAATGCTCATTCTGTGTTCAACGCATACAAGAAGGTAAGTTAGAAGCTAAGAAAAACAATATGATGCTTCAAGATGGTATGGTTAAAACTGCCTGTCAGTCAAGCTGTCCTGCCGATGCCATTATATTTGGTGATATTAATGATAAGTCTAGTGCTGTACACAAAATGTATGAAGAGGAGGACGAAAAACGTATGTACTTTGTGATTGAAGAAATTCATACTCAACCATCCATTGGATATTTGGCTAAAGTAAGAAATACTGATACCACAGGAAGCTGGTTAGAAGGAAAAGGCGAAGAGGTATAGAACCATAAAAAAATGAACCTTGCTTAATTAAAGAATAGATTTTTTAACATTAATACTTAAATTAACCTATTAGCACTCATTAATAATAAGCTAATCAGCAAATTAAACGAATATGGCATTTAAAGAATCAGCCCTTAGGGACCCATTAGTAGAAGGAAACAAAACGTACCGTCAGGTAACCGACGATATTACAAATCCCACGTTAGGCATGCCTAGCAAATCTTGGTGGGTTGCTTTTATCATTGCCTTGTCGCTACTTGGATACGGATTTTTCTGTGTGGTTTGGTTTGTTTACTTCGGAATTGGTACTTGGGGAAGTAATAAAACAGTAGGTTGGGCATGGGATATCACCAATTTCGTTTGGTGGATTGGTATTGGTCACGCCGGAACTTTGATTTCAGCCATCTTGCTTCTTTTTAGACAAAAGTGGCGCACAGGTGTAAATCGTGCAGCGGAAGCCATGACCATCTTTGCAGTAATGTGCGCCGGTGTGTTTCCGGTACTCCACATGGGAAGGGTTTGGGATGGTTTCTTCATTCTTCCTTTGCCAAACACTCGTGGCCCACTTTGGCCCAATTTTGCCTCACCACTTCTTTGGGACGTATTTGCGATATCTACTTATTTTTCAGTTTCATTAATGTTCTGGTACACCGGTTTGATACCTGATATTGCCACCATACGTGATCGTGCAAAATCTGTTTTCAGAAAAAAATTCTATAGCACATTAAGTTTTGGATGGACAGGCAGTGCCAAACATTGGCAGCGCCACGAATCACTATCTTTGGTTTTAGCAGGCTTGTCGACTCCACTGGTACTTTCGGTCCATACGATAGTATCCTTTGACTTCGCCACCTCGGTAGTTCCTGGTTGGCA
The DNA here is from genome assembly GCA_036719905.1 of Chitinophagales bacterium. Classification (GTDB taxonomy): domain Bacteria; phylum Bacteroidota; class Bacteroidia; order Chitinophagales; family CAIODY01; genus DAIMNW01. Next base: position 11,121 of record DAIMNW010000038.1, on the reverse strand, counting down.
TACCACTATATTCCCTCCTTACTTTGTTGCCGGAGCCATCTTCTCAGGATTTGCCATGGTGCAAACCTTGATGATTATGACACGTAAAGTGTTGCACTTAGAAGAATATATTACAGTGAATCATATCGATAATATGAACCGAGTTATCACCCTTACAGGTTCTATAGTGGGTTGTGCTTATTTGACGGAATTGTTCACTGCTTGGTATAGCGGCAGTTTATATGAGCAATATGCTTTCTCTAATCGTGCCTTAGGTCCTTATTGGTGGAGCTATTGGGGTATGATGACCTGTAACGTAATTTCCCCTCAACTTTTCTGGGTGAAAAAAATTCGTCAGAGCATTTTCTGGACATTCTTGATGAGTATTGTAATCAATATTGGTATGTGGTTTGAGCGTTTTGTCATTATCGTTACCTCTTTACATCGTGATTACTTACCATCCAGTTGGACTATGTACTCACCCACCTGGGTAGATGTTGGTTTCTATTTAGGCACTTTCGGATTGTTCTTTACGTGCTACCTCCTATTCGCCAAATACTTCCCAGTTATAGCTGTTGCCGAGATTAAACATGTATTGAAAACTACCGGTAATACGCCTGCTAGGATAGCTGAAAAGAAACAAATATTAGAGGTGAACGAACAAACTGAAAAATTAGTAGTTGCATAAATTTAATTTAGAAATTATCAAATTATAAAAACATGGCTTCAAAAAAATTTCTAGTAGGAGTGTACAATGATGAAGATGTATTGTTGGATGCTGTTCCGCAGCTTCGAAACAATGGTGTGAAAATTTACGATGTATTTACCCCATTTCCTATTCATGGATTAGATACGGCATTAGGATTAAGAGAATCAAAATTACATATAGCCGGTTTCTTCTATGGCATTACAGGTACCTCGATAGCATTCGGCTTTATGACTTGGGCCAATACTTTTGACTGGAGAGTTAACTTTGGTGGTAAGCCATTCTGGGCGGTGCCTGCTTACATTCCCATTTCTTTTGAATTAACTGTATTGATGGCATCGGCAGGTATGGTAGCCAGTTTTATGTATCTGTGCAGATTAGCCCCTGGAATAAAAAAGCACCTGTTTCATGAAGGTCAAACCGATGATAAAATGGCAGTGGTAGTAGAAGTAGACGATAAAACAGACGTGGCTAAAATATCCTCTTTAATGAAAAGCAATGGAGCCGAAGCCGTGAACGAAAAAACGTTTGATGATTGGTACCGTTATAAAATACTTTAATAAACAGATTGATTTTCCACGTTGGAGGTCTTTAACTAATTAACGATTAATGGTTTTAAAAATGATGAATAAAAACACCCTATTAATATTAGCTGCTGCAAGTATAGCCGCCATCACATCTTGTATTAATGATACAAAGAAACCAGGATATACCTACATGCCAGATATGGCTAAATCGGTTGCCGTTGAAACCTATGATCAATCCAGAGTGCAAGATTTAACAGGCACTAAACTATCAGCATTGAAGCCACCAGTTGGAACTATTCCATACGCACAAGGTCATCCAATGCATAGAAGTGATTATATGCCCTATCACCATCCAAATAATACTGACGGAGAAATGGCTTCTGAAAATGATAAGAACCCATTAGAAACAAGTGATGAAAACATTCAGGCAGGTAAAAGATCATTTGAAATTTATTGTGCACCTTGTCATGGTGTTGAAGGCAAAGCAGACGGTTCTGTAACGCTGGCAAATAATCACGCCTTTCCTATGAGTGCCGGCTTTAGTTATTTCACGGATGTGAACTTAAAAATACCAGAGGGTAGAATGTTCTATTATACCCAGTATGGAAAAGGTATTATGGGTAGTTATGCCACCCAATTGAATACCTTAGAGCGTTGGCAAGTAATTATGTATGTGAAAAAAATGCAAGCTGATTATATTAAAAGTAACATGGCTGCAGCGCCGAAAGCAGAAGAAAAAACGGATCCGAAGAAGAAATCTTAAGCAATAAAAGCAGATAATAAATATTCTTACATAAATTATAAATTATACTTGTAGATGGCACATCAAAACAACAACATTGATTTAAACGAACGTTATGAGTTTTCGCCTAAGCTGAAACAAACTAGCTTCATTCTGATTGCGGTAGGAGCTATTTTGTTCTTGGCCGGCGCATTTATCAGTGGCAATCATACCCGAATTGTTGCCGACCTCTTACACAATGGAATTTTCTTTCTATTGATTTGCCTCATCAGTGTGTTCTTTGTATCGTTCAACTATTTGGCACAAGCCGGATGGAGTGTAGCCATTAAAAGGGTGCCAGAAGCCATCAGTCAATTAGTTCCTTGGTTTGCCGGATTTGTAGGAGTACTTATGCTTTACATTTTGTATAGCAACAGTCACGATATTTTTCATTGGTTAGACAAAGCACATCAAGATGAAATATTGAAAGGAAAATCTGGCTACTTAAATGTTCCCTTTATGACCTTACGAATATTATTATATGTTGGCATTTGGTCGTTTGCTGCTATAATGTTGCGAAGGTATTCCATGCAAGAAGATTTGAGTCCGGCAGGGAACCTTCGATATTTTAGAAAAAGTCAGTGGATGGCCGGTTTCTTTATTTTATTTTTTGCAGTTTCCATCTCTACATCTTCATGGGATTGGTTAATGAGTATCGACCCACATTGGTATAGCACCATGTTTGGTTGGTATTGTTTTGCCAGCGCATTGGTAAGCGGTATTTCTCTTATTATGTTAGTTATTCAATATCTCCGTAATCAAGGTTATCTCCGCAATGTAACAGATGAGCATATACACGACATCGGCAAGTTTATGTTCGCATTTTCCGTCTTATGGACATACCTCTGGTATAGTCAGTTTATGCTCATTTGGTATGCCAACATGCCCGAGGAGACCACCTATTTCCGTTTCCGTTTAGATCATTATAAAGTGCTGTTTTTCCTCAACCTGATTGTAAATTTTGCAACACCGTTATTGGTTTTGATGAGTAACACTGCTAAGAGAAATAGTAAAACACTGATTTTTATTGGCTGTGTGATTATTCTGGGTCATTGGATTGATTTTTATCAAATGATTATGCCAGGAACAATTGGCGAGAACTGGAATATCGGATTAATGGAGATTGGTTTGGCTATCTTTTTTGTAGGGATAATCATTTTCAAAGCTTTCACTGAATTGACTAAGGTTCCATTGATTCCAAAGAACCACCCTTACATTCAAGAAAGTTTACATCATCATGTATAACTAAACAGAGAAATTTATAAATAACCAATCCTTAATAACGATTAATTAATAAGTAATGACAACGATAATTACCATTGGAATAGTTCTGCTGCTCATCTCTATAGTATTTCAGGTTTCAAAAACCAGCGAAATGGTTTCTATTTTGAAAGGTACCGAGCAAACCAGAATAGATAGCAACAAGATTTTGGGCAAATTTCTTTTAGGCTTTCTTTTTGTGTTTTTTATTGGAATTGCCTGGTCACTATGGAAGTTTATTCCAAGTTTTTTGCCTGAATCAGCATCCGTTCATGGTGTATGGATTGATAATCTGTTTAACTTGAGTCTTGCCATTACTGGTATCGTATTCGTATTATGCCATATTCTTTTATTTTACTTTGCTTATAAATATAGTGGCAGCAACGAACGACAAGCTTATTACTATCCTGACAATAATAAATTGGAGATGTGGTGGACAATCATCCCAGCAATCTTTATGACAGGTCTTGTAGTAAGCGGATTATTTTATTGGTTTAAAGTAACTAGCCCTGCGCCAGCCAATGCAATGCAAATTGAAGTAACCGGTAAGCAATTTAACTGGATGGCCCGTTATGGTGGAGCCGATGGCAAAATTGGTCACAAAGCTTATACATTAATCACAGATGAAAATCCTCTGGGTCTAGACTGGAATGACAAGGCTACCCATGATGATGTTACTCCAAACGAATTGCATTTTGTAAAAGGCAAGCCAACAAAAATTATTATCAATTCACGTGATGTGATGCACAATTTTGATTTACCACATTTTCGTGTAAAGCTTGACGCTGTGCCAGGTATACCTACCACCTTTTGGTTTACACCAAAATACACAACAGAAGAATTTCGAAAAATTGTAAAAAATCCGAAGTTCAATTATGAGCTAGCTTGCGCTCAAATTTGTGGTCAAAGCCACTATGCCATGAAAATGGCCGTAAAAGTGGAAACCCAAGAGGAGTTTGATAAATGGATGGCTACTCAGCAGCCACTCTATGCTTCAATGAATCCTTCAACCCCTCCAGTTGCTGCAGATAATGGAGGCACCCCAGCTAATGAAACAAAAACAACTGATGAAAAAAAAGTAACCGCTCAGGTTATTAAAAAATAGAATTTGTAATCTTTAATTAAACTACATACAATAAAGTGGAACATACAGAAACTAAACACGATTCAGCAATCGAACATTCAGCGCACGATCACGTTAGTCATGGACATGATGATCATGGACATCACGAGCACGTCGATAATTTCTGGACGAAGTACATTTTTTCGCAAGATCATAAAATGATTGCCAAACAGTTTTTGGTAACCGGAATATTTTGGGCTATTATGGGCGGACTGATGAGTGCCTTGTTTCGCTTGCAATTAGGATACCCGGATGAACATTTTGCGTTTTTAAGCACTTTGTTAGGCAAGTGGGCACCGGATGGAAAAATTGACCCATCCTACTATCTATCTTTAGTAACTATGCATGGAACCATAATGGTTTTCTTTGTACTTACAGGCGGTTTAAGTGGCACTTTTAGTAATTTTCTAATACCACTTCAAATTGGTGCTAGAGATATGGCAGCTCCTGCACTTAATATGTTGTCTTATTGGTTTTTCTTTTTGAGCAGTGTAGTCATGTTTGCTTCCTACTTTGTAGGTAGTGGGCCGGCTTCAGCTGGTTGGACAATTTATCCTCCGTTAAGTGCTCTTCCGCAAGCTGTTAAAGGTTCGGGTACTGGTCAAACGCTTTGGCTAATTAGTATCGCGTTGTTTATTTTTTCTGCATTGCTCGGAGGCTTAAATTATGTTACTACAGTTTTGAATATGAGAACGAAGGGCATGAAGATGACCCGTATGCCATTAACAATTTGGGCGTTTTTATTAACGGCTATTCTGGGAATACTTTCCTTTCCTGTTTTATTATCTGCAGCTCTTCTTTTGATTTTTGATCGAAGCATTGGCACATCATTCTACTTAAATGAAATATATATTCAGGGGCAAGCATTAATTCAGACTGGGGGTTCATCAATTCTATTTCAACATTTGTTTTGGTTCTTAGGTCATCCTGAAGTGTACATTGTAATCTTACCGGCAATGGGATTGGTATCAGAAGTATTGGCGGTAAACGCTCGTAAACCAATATTTGGTTACAAAGCCATGATAGGATCAATGTTAGCCATCGGATTGTTGTCATTCGTAGTATGGGCTCACCATATGTTTGTGTCTGGTATGAATCCGTTTGTAGGCTCCATATTTGTGGTGCTCACATTAGTTATTGCAGTGCCGTCAGCAGTAAAAGTATTTAACTGGATAGCTACATTATGGAGAGGAAATTTGCGATTTACACCGGCGATGCTATTTGCTGTCGGTTTTGTGTCATTGTTTATTAGCGGTGGTCTTACTGGACTTTTCCTCGGAAACTCAGTAATTGATATCGAACTTACCAAAACTTACTTTGTTGTTGCCCACTTCCACATTGTAATGGGAGTAGCTGCTTTCTTTGGAATGTTTGCCGGTGTTTATCACTGGTATCCCAAAATGTTTGGACGTTACATGAATAACACTCTAGGATATATTCACTTCTTTATCACCTTTGTAGGTAGTTATTTAATTTTCTGGCCAATGCACTATCAAGGGATGGCCGGTTTACCACGTTGGTACTACTCACATAACACGTATGAGACATTTAATCATTTGAATGACTTGAGTACTTTTATCTCAACAGTAGCTGTAATAGTATTCTTGTGTCAAGTCTTTTTTCTAATCAATTTCTTCTATAGTATGTTTAAGGGTAGAAAAGTGATGGAAATGAACCCATGGGAGTCAACTACTATTGAGTGGACTACACCTATCGAACCTGGTCATGGAAATTGGCCTGGGGAAATCCCAACTGTCTATCGTTGGCCATACGATTATAGCAAAGATGGAGAAAACTTTATTTCACAAGTAACACCACAGCGTCCGGGTGAAGTAATGCATTCTTAATTTTACAACAAATTTTGAAGAGCTCTTTGAGCTTTAGACAAAATAAATGAAACCAGAAGTAGCCATAGAACTTAAACAGCACCCCGTAGTCCAAAAGATTTACGATTACGGAGTATTGGCCAAATTTAAGCTAACATCATTTATCATGATGAGCGCTGCGGCAGGCTATGGAATAGCCTATCACGGTTCATTTGATGGATATACTTTTTTAAGTTTAATGCTTGGAGGATTTTTGGTTACCGCCTCGAGCAACGCAATTAATCAAATACTGGAACGAAACTTTGATGCCTTAATGGATCGAACCGCGAATCGGCCTTTGGCTTCAGAGAGGATGAGTTTGATAGAGGCCATGGTAGCTGCTGGAGTAGCAGGCATTGTAGGCATTCTACTTTTGTGGTTTTATTGCAACCCAATTGCAGGTGTTTTAGGTGCTTTAGCTCTGTTTAGCTATGCTTTCGTATATACACCTATGAAAAGAATATCGCCTGTCTCGGTTTGGATTGGTGCCATTCCCGGAGCATTACCTCCAATGATTGGTGTGGTAGCTGCTACCAATTCATTGGATGCTTTAGCTTGGGTAATGTTTGGTATACAGTTCCTTTGGCAATTTCCTCATTATTGGGCCATTGCTTGGGTGATAGATGATGATTATCAAAAGGCTGGATATAAAATGTTGCCTAGTAGTGGTGGTAAGGATCGTACAACAGCCACCTTTAGTTTGTTATATGCTGCCATGTTGATTCCTTTCGGATTTTTACCAACCTATTTAGGCTGGTGCAATAATATTACGCTATCAATAAATACGGTATGTGGAGCCATGATGCTTTACCAGGCTATTATACTTTACATGAAGTTAGATAATAAATCAGCCAAAGGATTGATGTTTGGTTCATTCATATACTTACCGGTTGTACTTCTTGCACTTATAATTGGTAAAATATAAACGAAAAAGAAATGAGTGTATTTGTTCCATTAAGTAAAACACCTATGCAGGACAATGCAAAAAAGTTTGTGTTGTGGGCGGCTATTGGCAGCATATGCATGTTCTTCATTGGTTTAAGCAGTGCGCTTATAGTAAAACGAATTGCCGACGATGCCAGCGGTACTTGGATGCACTTTGTTACACCAAAGATTTTCTTTGTAAGCACAGTTCTGATTATGCTGAGTAGTGGAACTTTACTTTTTGCAAAAAGATTTTACAGTCAAGGTAATCAATCAGCTTACAAAATGTCAATGCTGCTTACCAGTATTTTAGGTACCGGCTTCATTGTTTGCCAATATTTAGGATGGAAAGCATTGGTACAAATTGGAGTTTATGTGGGAGGTGCAACAGCAAATGCCAGTGGCTCATTTTTCTATGTTATAAGCGGTGCTCATGCTCTACATATTGTGGGCGGGTTATTTCCACTTTACTATTTAACTTTTAAATCTTATACCAAATCTTTACCTGAACAACCTCAAAACACATTACAAATGATGAGCATATATTGGCATTTTGTAGATGTGCTTTGGTTATACTTATTTGCGTTATTAATTTTTTAAACATTTTGAAATAAAATTAAAAATTCGATCTAATGTCAAACACAACAACGGCAACACCATCAACAGTTTGGGGAGGAGGAGAATCTCCTATGAGTGTACGATGGGGCAAACTCATGATGTGGTACTTTCTGGTGAGTGATGCATTCACATTTTCCGCTCTACTGGTAACTTATGGAACTACACGAAGCATGAATCCTTGGTGGCCCAATCCTCAACATGTGTTTCGTAACTTTCCATTTTGTGGCGAAACCAATTTGCCTTTGTTATTTGTTAGTTTAATGACGTTCATACTCATTATGAGCTCAGTAACTATGGTTCTTGCAGTTTACGAAGGACATCATGGAAATAAAAATGGCGTAATCAAGTGGATGATCCCTACAATTTTGGGTGGAATAGCCTTCTTGAGTTGTCAGGCTTGGGAATGGACCCATCTGATTGTTGACGAAGGAACTCGATTACAGTCAAATATCTTTGGCCCCTTAGTAAATGGTCATCACACCGCAGGACCCAATCAATTCGGCCAGCTGTTTTTTGTTATTACCGGTTTTCATGGATTTCACGTGTTTACAGGAGTAATCATCAACATCATACTGACCTATGCCGTTGCAACAGGAGTTTATGAACGTAAAAACGATTACGAAATGGTTGAAAAGGTCGGCTTGTATTGGCACTTTGTAGACTTAGTTTGGGTATTTGTATTCCTTTGTTTTTATCTATTTTAAATTCTATTCAATTAACTAATCAATATAAATAAGAGAATATGTCAGAAGCTACAGCAAATCAACATCAGGAGTCGGCCACACCAAAATCAATTTGGAAAACTTTTTGGATTTTATTGGCCATTACCGTAGGAGAGATTCTTTACGCCTTGTTCCTTTCACATTATTTAGGAAAGCTTACTTCGAACCTGCTTTATGCGGTGCTTTCTTTTGCTAAAGCAGGATACATTATTTCTGAATTTATGCATATGAAGTATGAAGTGAAAAACTTGGTAAGAACAGTAGGTATCCCTTGTTTACTGCTTATTTGGCTTGTGACAGCATTTATTTTGGATGGTTCTAGTTGGAAAAGAATGATGAATAAACCGCTGCCTCCTGGTGCCGAAACCGAAGAGGTTGCAACAAAACATTAAAGTCTTCTGCAATTGACTTTATTCAGGAGCCCCAACTTTAAAGTTGGGGCTTTTTTATTAGTTTTGATATTGCATATGAAAACGTACAGGTTAATTTTCACTACACTCTTCATTAGTTTGCTGCTTTCTGCATGCAAAAAAGAGGCTGCATTAAAACAACCAATAGTTGCCATTCAAAGCCTTACCGATCAGCAAATAATTGAGCAGTATTTAAACCTTCCTACTGTTCCCTTCAATTATACATCCCCTTTACTTCCTGCATTTTATCATAACCAATTTGTTACCATTCAAAACAACACCCCTCTCAACAACCCGACTAGTGATTGGGGTGCTACCCTAGGAAGAGTATTATTTTATGATACAAAACTTTCAAAAAATTATAAGTTATCGTGTGCTTCTTGCCACCAACAACAGTTTGGATTTACTGATACGGCTATCTTAAGTAAAGGATTTATGGGTGGCAATACGGGTCGTCATTCAATGGCTTTGGCAAATGCCCGATACTACATCAACGGACGATTTTTTTGGGATGAAAGAGCGGCTACCTTAGAAGAACAAGTACTTCGCCCTATTCAGGATAAAGTGGAAATGGGACTTACACTGGACACACTGTTAGAACGACTCAAACATTCGCCCTATTATCCCGTGCTTTTTAAACGGGCTTTTGGCACAGCTGAAATAAATGCTACATACGTTTCAAAAGCTTTGGCACAATTTGTAAGATCTATGGTTTCTTATCAATCAAAATATGACGAAGGAAGAGTCATGGTGACGGATCGTAATGCTGATTTTCCAAATTTCACTGCTCAAGAGAATCTAGGCAAACATATTTTTATGACTAATTTGAATGTGAATTGTTTTGGTTGTCATAATACGGATGCTTTTATCACTGACAATCCAAGAAACAATGGATTGAAAGCCACATCCACCGATCAGGGTATTTTCATTCATACACAGAACAGCCAAGATATTGGTAAGTTTAAAGCACCATCATTAAAAAATGTAGCCCTCCGTGGCCGGTATATGCACGATGGAAGTCTGCAAGGATTGATGGCCGTGATAGAGCAGTATAATAGTAATATTCAAATGAGCCCCACACTTGATGGCCATCTGATTGATGGATTTGGTGGACCGCAAACTATGAATTTAACATTGACAGAGAAGGAAGCACTCAAATCATTTTTAGAGACCTTGACAGACAATAAAATGATTGTGGATCCTAAATTCAGTTCTCCATTTAAATAAAAGAAGTTGCAATAAAAAAGCCGCCAATCTGAGAAAATCTTTGGCGGCTTTTTTATGGATAAGGTGCTATTATTTCAAAATGCTTCGTGAAATAACTATTCGGTTTACCTCACTGGTACCTTCGTAAATCTGTGTAATCTTGGCATCTCTCATTAATCGTTCCACGTGGTACTCTTTTACATAACCATAACCGCCATGAACTTGCACAGCTTCTACAGTGGTTTTCATAGCTACCTCACTGCTAAACACTTTTGCAATACTTCCACTTAATGTGTAATCGAGGTGCTGGTCTTTTTCCCACGCCGCTTTAAGGCAAAGCAACCTTGCAGCTTCTATTTCAGTAGCCATATCGGCTAGTTTAAAGGCAATGGCTTGATGTTGATTAATTTCCTTACCAAATGCCTTACGTTGCTTTGAATAGTTGAGAGCCAGTTCATAGGCGCCACTAGCTATTCCTAAGGCTTGAGAAGCAATTCCAATTCTTCCGCCAGCCAGCGTCTTCATAGCAAAAGTAAATCCAAATCCATCTTCACCAATACGGTTTTCTTTTGGAACTATTACATCGTTAAACAAAATGGAATGAGTATCACTTCCTCTGATGCCTAGTTTGTTTTCTTTAGCACCAACTGAAACCCCTTTCCAATTTTTCTCAACTATAAAGGCATTAATTCCTTTGTGTTTTTTCTCTACATCGGTTTGTGCTATTACTAAGTAATAGGTGGCTGAATTACCATTAGTAATCCAGTTTTTGGTACCATTCAGTACATAATGATCGCCCTTGTCAACGGCTGTAGTACGTTGTGAAGTGGCATCGCTGCCTGCCTCTGGCTCACTTAACAAGAAGGCACCAATGCATAGCTCCCCATCCCTTTTTCCTTGCGCCACTGGAACCAGCTATTTTTGCTTTTGCGCCTCATTGCCTTACGTCTCAAGTCCCCAACAAACTAAGCTGTTATTTACACTCATAGCTACAGAAACC
>DAIMNW010000037.1:0-14830 GCA_036719905.1 Chitinophagales bacterium | reverse complement strand
ATTATTCAAATACCACAACCCGTTGTTGGAACCAGTCCTCAGTTTGATAATATCCCCTTATCATTTTTAACCCGTGTGGATGTTAAAGATGTGTTTGAAGATTACCAATTAAGTGGTGGATTTAATCTTCCATTAGGCCGTGGAGGCATTGCCTATTTTGCTCAAGCCGAGAATAGAAAAAAGCGACTGGATAAAACATTTACGTACTATCGCCAAGGAGGTCAATTTTCAGCGGCCAATCCATACATAATTGGCAAGGCTTTCAATGTGAAAACAAAAACTAATTATTATGAAGCGGCATTCAAGTATCCATTAGATATTTTTCAAAGTGTGCATCTGATAGCTTCGGAACGCGATGATAAATACATTTCCCGAGCATCTGATACCTTCAGCCTTCGTAAGAAAACCATTCGCAATTACTGGGGAATGCTGAAAGCTGAATATGTGTTTGACAACAGTATACCGGTTCAGTTGAATATATTTTATGGATGGCGCCTAAAATTATCTGCATCCTATTTTCAGCGACTGGACGATTTGCAATCACATTATGCGTTACTCAGTTTTGATATCCGCAATTATCAAAAAGTAATGCGATCTATGATTTGGGCTAATCGCCTAGCCGGAAGTACCAGCCTAGGGCCAGATAAAATGCTTTACTTTTTGGGTGGGGTGGATGGATGGATGGCTCCGCGGTTTGATCAAACCACCCCAATTGATAATCACATCAACTACACCTATCAGTCATTAGCTACTAATTTAAGAGGCTTTGAGCAAAACGTGCGCAATGGCAATAGCTATGCCGTATGGAATAGCGAACTGCGAATGCCTATTTATACTATGATTAGTCGAAGGCCTTTGAAAAATAATTTTGTTAAAAATTTTCAATTCATTGTTTTCGGAGATATGGGTGCCGCCTGGAATGGAATTTCACCTTATACCAATGATGCTAAGAAAGCCGTTACAGATGAGTTTGGTTTTGGCCCTATTCATGTTGAAGTAGACTACTATCGTAATCCTTTAGTTGGAGGTTATGGATGGGGCATGCGGTCAACCCTTGGTGGTTATTTCTTCCGTATAGACCGAGCCTACGGTGTAGATAATAGACAGGTTTCTAACCGAATATGGTATTTATCCATGAGTACTGATTTCTAATCGTGCTCTCGGACTCATTTGAAATTCACTATCATCAAATTTTCTGCGTCCGCCATTCTCTCTTAATAATGGAGTACTTGTAAAGATTTTATTGCAAACAAGTCTAAAGTAGTAGTAGAATAAGTATTTCTCCGTAGATAGGCTCCCCTTCTTTAAGGTACTTTTGAAATGTCAAATCGGAGAGAATCCCGTAAGATTTTTGAAATTTGATAAAAAAACAATCCCTAAGGTTGTATCACATCAAGTTTAGAATTGGAAGCCCCGTAAGGTGTCCAAAGGAAAAGAAAAAAAACAGTCCCGTAAGATTGTTTGTGCAAGAATATAGCTTAGCCCCGTAAGGCCCTGCTAACATTAATTCAAAAGAACCGCCCCGTAAGACGGTTCTTTTTTATGCTTATTTTAAAATACATCTCAACTTATTTAGAAACATGAAATTTTTATTCTACTGTCTTACCTTTATTACTCTTATTCATGCACTATTAGTGTATACAAAGAGTAATGCTGCACCCAAACCACTAGAGTCGGCTTTTTCTAAAGAGCTGGTTCTGAAGCAAACCACATTAGGAATTACTATTGAGAACACAAAAGCTACGTATGCGCTATTTAACAATAAGTTTGGACTTGAGATGCCTAGCCATTTTAAACTAATCTGTCATGGGGAAAATCACTTTCTTATTGCAAGTAATAATGAGCAAAAGCAGGTTGCGATACCTTTAATTGCATCAAACAATAATTACTATATTCATTAGTACCTCCATCAAAATGTTAAACCTTTTACGATTTCTCTTCTTATTTATCGAATAGCGTTTAGACTTTAACTGGAAGACAAATACAGTATTGATTTTGTGCCGAAAAAGTCTTCGGTAAAGAAACTACCAATTGGCACCATTTGAACAGGCCTTCCGGCTTCAGAAATTTCAAGATTGAGGTCGCCGCCTTTTAAACAAATGATTCCATTACCGATTTCCTTACCATTTAAAGTTGCTTTTCCAAATCCTTTTTGAAGAACCTTTCTGCTATACTGAAGCAATACTTTAAGATCGGTTACTGCTCGAGAAATTGTAAAATCATATCTACTTGTGATATTTTCGACTCGGGTGTGAGTTGCCGTTAGATTCTGAAGGCCAATGTGTTGGGCCACCGCATTAACCACGGTTATTTTTTTACCAATTGCGTCAACCAAATGAAAATTTACTTCAGGAAATAAAATAGCCAGAGGAATGCCTGGAAAACCACCACCACATCCAATATCCAGAATCTTTGTGCCGGATTTAAAATCAAAAACTTTACAGATGGCCAAACTGTGGAGTACATGCCTTTCATAGAAATTGTCCATGTCCTTACGGCTAATCACATTAATTTTCTCATTCCAATCAGCATATAAGAGATAGAGAGCCTCAAACTGCTTAACCTGTTTGGCGTTTAAATCAGGGAAATATTTTAATAAAATTTGGATATTCTCCTTCATGATGTAATTGAAATGGAAAGCTAACGGCAGCGAATTTATTGTAAGCGCTTCCCTTTCAGAATGGCATATAGCAGTTCTTTCGCACGATGAATTTGTGCCTTCACCGTACCCAGGGGTAAATCTAATTCAGTGGCAATTTCGTCGTAGCTTAATTCTCTGAAATAGCGCATTTCGACCAACTGGCGGTATTTAGTATTCAACTTATCCAATACACCTTTCATCAATTCGGCTCTTTGTTTCTGAATAAATACTTCTTCGGGATCAGGTGCTGAGGACTTGATTTTGTTGGCAAGGTCTAATTTAAATTCATCATCCTTATTCTTGGAACCGCTTTGAAGCGGAAGTGTATCAAATTTTTTGCGCCTCATAAAATCAATGGCATTATTACTGGCTATTTTATAAAGCCAAGTGCTAAAGGCATATTCTGTATCGTATTTTTCAAGGCTATTAAACACTTTACCGAAAGCTTCAATAGTTAAATCTTCGGCATCGTCTCGGTTGTTAACCATCTTAAGCATCATAAAAAAAATGGCATCCTTATATCGAAGCATTAGTTTCTCATAAGCTTGCTGAGAATTTTGCTCTAGCGCAGCCTTAATGAGAGCTTTGTCTTCCTTGGCTCTTTGTGATACTTGATGTGGAGTTATTTCCATTTCTGCTTTCTATTGATTAACAACGATGGCAATAAGAGTATATAATAAATCAGCAGCAGCACGTCGAAAACCGGAATCATCCAAATAAGGTCTTTCTCTCGTAATTTAAACATGGCTACTGAGTACTCAATAAACTGGAGCAAAAATCTTGCCCCAAAGAGTACGCCTACCATTTGCCATTGGTATTTAAAAACGAAGAGAATTGCCATTAAGGCGTAAAATAAAAAATGTGTAAGTGTGTGGGTACCTAAAAGTACCTTGTGAATGCTACGATAGTATTTACCGGAACTTATATGGCGTCGTTTCTGCCACATCCAATCTGCCCAGGTTTCTTTGGCAGCCGAATACATAAAGGTAGCCGGATCTATTTCCAAAGAGGTAGTTTTGTGCCTGGCTACCTTATTAATAAATAGATCATCATCGCCACTAAGAACCTTACCTTGTGAGATATAGCCTTTGTTTTCAAAAAAAAGTTTTTTTCGATAAGCCATATTGCGCCCTACTCCCATGTATGGAAATCCGGATAAGGCAAAGGATAAGTACTGAAAAGCGGTGAAAAAGGTTTCGAACCTTATACACTTATTCAAAAAGCCACGAGTTTTAATGCATGGCGCATATCCTAAAACTATTTCTTTGGTTTCCTGAAAATTGCGCTCCATGTTCAACAACCAATTGTCGCTGCCGGGTGCACAGTCAGCATCTGTAAGAACACACCATTCGTACTGGGCTGCCTTTAATCCGAGCGATAAGGCTAGTCGCTTGCCCTGAATGGTTCGTGACTCCATAAAAATGCTTACTTCGCGTAAGTGAGGATATTTGGACCGTAGCTTATTCAAGAAATCGGCCGTTCCATCTTCTGAATTATCATTTACCACCAATACTTCAAACGTGGAATATTTTTGCTCAAGAATGGCTGGCAAATTTTTTTCCAAATTAATTAATTCATTTTTGGCACAAATAATAACCGAAACAGGTTTGGGATGACTGTTTATTGATTTCTTATTTGAAAAAAACAAAAGACGAGAGAAAAAAAATAAATAATAAAAAATCTGAATGCCGGCAACGGTGTAAAATGCATATAAGACAAGGCGCAGTACTAAGTTCCAATCGGGTTGCATCATGAGCGCAAAACTAAAATTATAAGCGGAGGCATGCAATTAACTTAAGCTGAACTTTGAACCCGTAAATGTTGATAAAGAATGAACAGAAAAACCAGTGGCTTCTAAATTGTGGGGGCTTTATTAGTGAGCACCTCTTCCGATATTCTTCGGGGGGTGAATACTTGCCGATAGGCTAAAATTCCGAAGAACAACATGTAGAATACTTGCCCACGCCTTGCCTTTACCGCTGCTACAATGCATGAAACTACATACCATAGATTAGCCAATACCATCATACAAACATACCCCCAATATCGGTTGGTGGCTTCCCAATCCCAAAAGATGATATGAAGGGTCCAAAAGGTGAAACCGGCATTAATTAGTGTGGTGGGAATTTGTGAATAAAGAGCTTGCAAGGTGTGAAAACGCACAAAACGACCTTTGTCTCTGTTGGTAAAATAATAAATAATGGAAGCTATCAGATTGATTATGGGCAAAGGTAAGCCCACGGCCATGGCGGCAAACATCATAAGATATCCCCCCATGGCATCTTCTTTTTCGCGTAATGGAACTTCATTGGGCTGGGGCATACGGTACATGCCATCTTCAATTTCCGGCTTTGGTGGCGTAATGAAATTCGGATGTTCAGTTGTAGATGACGTGGCTATTTCCATGATTTAATTTACTATTAATAATACTTTGCTCCTTTTATGGAAATACCAATAGAGTCGCTCTGTTCGGGTTTGTCTACCTTGAAGTCTACAGCCGTGTTTTTATGAGCAGGAAAAAAATCGCTAAGCGTTTGTTCGGCTGTTCCAAATTTGGTTTTGGTTTTGGAATAGAAAGTAATTTCAATTACCACATCCTTATAATTAACTACGGTAGCCAAATTTTCAAGCACTCCTTTATACTTTATTTTGGTGCCAAAAAGATTTGATCGTTCTTGCCCCTTCAGGCGCAGAAACTCTGAAGGGTTCTCTTTTTCATACTCCTCCACTGATTTGAGTTTTGTACTATATTGATTGGAAGGATTCGAGTGATTACCTGTATAAGTTTTATACAAATAGATACCCACTATAATGGCTAAGGCTAAACCTGCAAATAGAAATATTTTCCTGTTCAAGAGTTTTACTTTTACTAATTAGTAGAATGATAATGTTGAGCTATGGCTAAGGTCGGCCATTAAATTGCGGATATTCATCGCTCATATTCGACATGCTTATGTTTAATCTATTGCTCCAGCGAAGTGTGCCTACCTGAAACTCGTGCCAGCTTGCAGGATATTGGCCTGTAAACAAAACTACCCACCAGGCAATGAAGGATAGGATGCCGCCCCAAATAGATCTAAAAAAGAGGCAAATTCCATGCGGTAGAAGAATATAAATAACACCAAAAAAAGTTCGAACCAATAACAGTCCGCGGCTTTGTGTTGGCAGAAACGGCACCTCTAATTGAGTAGCTTCATCGGTACCATCAATTCCAAAAGACGGATAGCCATCACATAGGTTATACATTCTGGCATTTAAACGTAGCGACCAACGCATCAGTTTAACTTGGTATTCGAAAAAATTTTGAGGATAAGCGCCTGTAAAAAGAATAATCCACCAGCTGATAAAGCCTAAAATGGCTGACCATAAGCCGAAAAAAATGAGCAGAAATCCATGTGGAATGCCCATATACAGCCATCCGAAAAAACTTCTTAAAAGCAGTTCGCCTCTGGAATAACTAGTTTGATGTACTACATTTAACGTTAGCATAGTGAATGGTTTATTTTGAGTGAAAAAAGATTGATGACCTAAATATAATTCTTCTTTTTAATTGTCGACAACTATCTGTCCATCTTGCCAACCTATCCAAACCTGATTTTTAGCTACTTGAAGCAGTCTGTTGTTAGGAAATGCTTTTTGAAAATTATCAGAAAAACCAATGGCTTCATTTTCTGCTACATATGGAATAATGTTGAAGATTAGAACCCCCTTAGGCGTCAATAAGTTTCCACATGCTTTCAAAAACTCAAAGCTTTGGGCAGCTGACGGAACACTCTGATATTTAAATAGATCTATAGCTACCACATCAAACTTCGACTGGCTTTGAACAACGTATTCGAACGCATCGGCTGTGATGAGATTACATTTTTCTAGAATTTCGCTATCCAAAAATTGTTTTGCCAGGTCTAGTATTTCTTCATCATTTTCTATACCGGTATAGCTATTATTTTTAATGCCAAAATGTTTAAACAACATAGTGGGTATACTGCCTAATCCAAAACCAAGGATTAAAATGCTTTTAGATTGGCGTTCATTTATTGGCAAATGAGAAAATGCCGCCTGATATGGAGTGTACAAATCTTCGAATGAATAGATTGCAGTGTCGGCCAAAAGTTGCAAACGACCTTTATTGAGCCACACTTGAACAACCGGATGAATTGGAGTTCTTCTTTCGGCCAACTTTATTGGCTTTATGAAACTTAAAAACTTTTTGAAAGCTGAAATTTGAATCACAGTGCAAAGTTATTCGAGATAGCTATTAAGGGGGAGTGCTTTTTTTTATTCATACTTTAATTACTTTTGGCTTTCAAACATAAAAAGGTTCACCTATGAGCAACAACTTATTAAAAGGAAAACGAGGAATTATTTTTGGAGCACTTGACAACCGCAGCATAGCATGGAAGGTAGCCGAACAGTGCGTTGAGCAAGGTGCCCAAATTGTGCTCACCAATGCTCCCATTGCTCTACGAATGGGCGAAATAAACAAACTGGCTGAAAAATGTAATACCGTGGTAATAGGTGCTGATGCTACGGTGGTTGAAGATTTGGAAAAACTATTGCAACAAGCTCAGGAAAAATTAGGCGGCAAAATAGACTTCATTTTACACAGCATAGGCATGAGCCCTAATGTGCGTAAGAACAGGCCTTATACCGATTTAAGCTACGAATTTTTGACCAAAACGCTCGACATTTCTGCAATATCATTACATAAACTCTTACAAACTGCCTATAATATGGATGCCTTGGCCGAAGGTGGCAGTGTGGTTACTTTAAGTTATATAGCTGCTCAACGAGCCTACCCTTTTTATAGCGATATGGCTGATGCTAAAGCCTTGTTGGAAAGCATTGTAAGAAGTTTTGGCTACCATTATGGAGTTAAAAACAAAGTTCGTATCAACTCTGTATCACAATCGCCAACTGTTACCACCGCCGGAAGCGGAATAGCCGGTTTCGACACTTTCTTTGATTATGCACAGAAAATGAGCCCTTTAGGCAATGCTCCTGCTGATGACTGCGCCAATTTTTGCGTAGCGCTCTTCAGCGACCTAACCCGTATGGTAACCATGCAAAACCTTTTCCATGACGGTGGCTATAGCATGACCGGAGTAAGTGAAGCTATTATGAATAAATAGCCCCTACGCATTACTTTTTCTTCTAGGGAAAGTTTCATTGATAAAAACTTTGATTTTGCTAAAAATTGGTTTAACTTTCGAAATCAAAGCGATGATTATGCAACGCGTTTATCGTTTAGATTACCAAATGTTTTTACCCTAAACTACCTATCCTCATGAAAAACTTATCTACCCTGCTTTTGACCATTTTAATGATGACTCAATTAGCCTTAGCACAATCAATTACTCCGCAGGTAATCGCTACTTCGGGAGCTTATTTTATTGCCAGTAATGGTTACAGCTTATCACAAACGGTGGGTGAAATGGCTATGGTGGAAACCTTCTCGGCCAATAATACTATACTTACTCAAGGGTTTCAACAGCCAGATGAGAAGAGTGAAATATTGGGTGAAAATCCAGTATCCATTAACTCAGGAAATGTGAGTCTATATCCTAACCCGGCTATGAACAATGTTAACCTTAATTATGCTTATGCCGATGCAGGTCAAGTGAAAGTAACTATCTACAACCTACTTGGTGATATTGTTCGTACACCACAAGTGTTAGCCTTTACGCCAAATTCTGCAAATACTACTTCTATAAGTACTGCATCTTTTCCTGCCGCAGTTTACTTTATCGAGGTAGATTATGTATCTGCCAAAGACAATAGTCATCAGGTGAACAACTTGAAATTGACTGTGATTAAGTAATATTTTTTTCTATTGTACAAAAATCAGCTTTACAACCATGCGCTTCATTAAACCATTAGCGATGATACTTCTTACAGTATCATCCTTAACAATCTTTGCACAAGCTCCTCAAGCTTTAAATTATCAGGCAGTGGCCCGTAACTCAACAGGTGCTATACTTTCTAACCAAAACATCAATTTGCAGATAAGTGTACTCGATGGTTCGGCCTCAGGTACAGCTCAATATGTTGAAAGGCAAAGCACCACCACTAATCAATTTGGTTTATTTTCAATAGCAATTGGGCAAGGAAGCACAGTGAGTGGAACTTTTGTTTCAATCACTTGGGGCTCAGCCTCAAAATATTTGAAAGTTGAAATGGATCCTGCCGGGGGAAATAACTTTGTGGTGATGGGTACTTCTCAATTGCTCAGTGTTCCTTACGCTTTGTATGCAGATGTTTCTAAAACAACTACGATTACTACCAACGCCACTTTGACAGGCGCCGGTACCACAGCTTCACCTCTTGGTATTGCCCAGCAAGGCGCTACCACTGGCCAGGTATTACAGTGGAATGGTTCCAATTGGTTGCCAGCTACCATTATTACTACCGACACTTGGGGTTCGCAAGTAGCTATTACTACTTCACGTTTAACTGGCGATGGTACAGCCGGCAATCCATTAGATATTGCTCAACAAGGCGCAACCATCGGACAAGCATTGGTTTGGAACGGTACTACCTGGGCACCAGGCACTATTTCTGGCAGCGACAATTGGGGAACGCAAGTAGCTATTACCAATTTAACTTTAAGCGGTAATGGTACAGCAGGAAGCCCATTAGGATTGGCTTCACAAAGCGCTACTTTAGGACAAGTACTCGGATGGAATGGTTCAGCATGGGCACCTATCACACTAAGCGGAAGTGGCCCTGGAGATAATTGGGGCGCACAAGTAGCTCAGACAAATGCTACACTAAGTGGTAATGGTACAGCCGGCAATCCATTGGCATTAGCCCAACAAGGAGCTACTTCTGGTCAAACATTAAAGTGGAATGGCGCTACCTGGGCACCGGCAGCTGATAACGATGCCCAAACACTAAACTTGGCAGGTACCACACTTTCAATTACAAATGGAAATAGTGTGACACTCCCTGCCGGTGGAACCTATACAGGAGGCACTGGCATTAACGTAACAGGAACTGTAATCACCAACACTGGCGATACCAATCCTCTAGATGATATTACTACCAGCACCACAGCCGGTGGCGATTTGAATGGCCTTTATCCTAATCCAACAGTTGATGGTTTACAAGGATTTGCAGTGGCTAATACAGCACCTGCAAGTGGACAAGTGCTTACTTGGAATGGCATAAGTTGGGCGCCTGCTACCCCTTCAACCGGAACCACTTACACATCCGGAACAGGAATTAATATAGCCGGCAACGTGATTAGCAATACCGGAGATTTAAGCGCCACCAATGAATTACAAACCTTATCTATAGTAGGAAATACATTAAGCATAAGCAGTGGCAATTCCGTAACCATACCTTCAACAGGGGGGGGGACTTATACAGGAGGAACAGGAATTACTATCAGCGGAACAAACGTAATTAACTCAAACTGGACCGCCAGCGGATCAGACATTTATAATAACAATGCAGGCAAGGTAACCATAGGTAGTGCAACGCCACCAAGTGTAAATGCAACCTTTGGAGTAACTGCCCTTACTGGCAATTCACAAGGTGCATACGTATCTCAAACTAATTCGAGTACAACCAACACGTGGAGTTTATATGCCGCCAACACGGGTTCAGGCACAGGAAATCCGATTGCAATAGTAGGCGACGCCACTTCAACCGGGGGCGGAAATGCATTAGGTATTGCTGCCTTTGGTGACAGTCGTGCTGCCTCCTTTCAAGCAGATGGCGGAGCCGGATTTGATGCCCTGCTCACCATTTTTGGAGCGAATGAATCTTACGGAAGCTGGTCTCAAGGTGGAGGTGCTACTACTACAGCCACCGTTTGGCATGGAGCTATTAATTTATCTGAGAGTACAAGCACTACACTCACTAATACCGAATTTATCGGCTCTACTAATATTGGTCATGCAAATGCCACAGGCTCTATAGCTATTGGCGCATATGGATTAGCCGATGCCGGTAGCGGAAATTTTGGCGTTGGTGTTTATGGCGATACAATAACCCTCGGAGGAGTTCCCACCCTCGGGAACTTTGCCGGCTATTTTAATGGTGATGTAAGCATAGTGGGCAATCTTAGTAAAGGAAGTGGCACATTTAAAATTGACCATCCACTCGACCCGGCCAACAAGTATTTAATTCATTCATTTGTTGAAAGCCCTGACATGATGAACATATATAATGGAAATATCACAACCGATGCTAATGGTGATGCCACAGTCAACTTACCTTCTTACTTCAATGCTGAAAATATTGATTTCAAATATCAGCTTACTGTAATTGGCCAATTTGCTCAAGCTATTGTTGCCGAAGAAGTAGCAGGTAATCAGTTCAAAATAAAAACTGACAAGCCCAATGTAAAAGTAAGCTGGCAAGTAACCGGTGTTAGAAACGATGCCTATGCACAGCAACACAGAATTGTTGCAGAAGTAAATAAGAAAGGACCTGAAATTGGCCGATATTTATATCCAAGAGAAATGGGGCAACCATCTTCGCTCAGCATTAGCAACCTTTTTGTAGATAAAAGCAAGATGGCTAAAGGAACCACCCTTGCTAATGGCTCCACTGGAATTGAACATATAAAGCGATAAAAAATGGTAGTCTATTCTCTTCCAATTTTTGAAGAGTTACAACTATCTTTCGCAAATTAATTCAAGCACATTGGGCATTCTTGGTGAGAAAAATTACGAGCGACTCCTTTACATCTATCTTTTAGCGAATATAGCATGTGTGCACTTGCTGTGTGAATTGCTTTCGCTTTTTCCTTTTCTTTTAAAAAAATCAGCAGTCAAAAAAGATTTGTTAATGCTGCCGTATTATCCAAAAGATACGGCCGGATGTATTATCCGCTTTCAACAATACTTTCCTTATTTTGAAAAAGACAACATTAGTTACGACATAGACTATACCGGGTCGGAGGAAGTGTTTGACTTGATGTATAACCAAAATAATCGACTTGGTCAATACCAACTCTATATCAAACTCCTTTGGCAGCGTTTTCATGTTGCCTGTACAGCAGCAGAATACAAGGCTGTTTTTATTCATCGTGCAGCTTTTCCTTATTACTATGATCAAAAAACAGCTTATCTGGAAAAGTTAATTTACAGGCTAAATAAAAACGTAACACTTGACTTCTATGATGCCGATTACACGGTTAATGCTTCAATTGTAGCCTCCTCGTCAAGGTATTGCAAGCAAATTACGGTTGTAAACAAATACCTACACAATCATTTTATCCCTTTTAAGAGTCTCGTACATGTATTCCCCATAGCTATTCAAATTGAAAATTATTCGCAAAAAACAAACTATAGTCTACAGGCCGATAATGTGGTTAGAGTTTTTTATGCCGGTAACATCTATAATGTAAAGTTTCTGCTCGATCTCTTGCCACTTTTTGAAAAGTTGGCATCAAAGTACAAATTTGAATTTCATATCATTTCAAGGCAAAAGATTGAACTAGGCAGTTTTAAGTGCACGTTCTACCATCCAGCTGATGATAACAATGCGCTAATAGACAAAATGGATTTAGCTCTTTACTTTATTCCAAACTCAACCCCACACTCTAAAGGGAAGATGGCCTATAAAGTATTAGAATACATGTCGGAAGGTCTGCCTATAATTGCTTCACCAGATGGACTAAGTTCTCATGCCCGTCATAACGAAAATCTGCTGATTGCTTCAACAATGAACGAATGGCTGGAATGTTTAGAGCTTTTAATAACTAATGAGGCAGTAAGAAAAAATATAGGATCAAATGCGAAAGAAACCATTATTAAAAATTTTCTGCCAGAGGTTTCCTATCGTCAGTTAAAAGAAATCCTTTTCAACTAATCTTTTTATCGGTTACGAAAGAATAACCCATCCACAACCATCCGGCTAAAAAACACACACCGCCAAATGGAGTGATGGCACCCAGCCACTTTAATCCAGTGAATGTCATTAAATATAATGAACCACTGAACAGGAGAATACCGAAAAGAAAAAACCAGGCAGTGCGTTCCAATTTTTGGGTTGGATATTTTTCCATCAATAGGCCGGTAATAAACAAACCAAATGTGTGATAGAATTGATATCGCACACCTTTTTCAAATACATCTAAGAGGTGAACATCTTCAATTACACTTTTCAAACCATGTGCTGCAAATGCACCCATGGCTACTGAAAATGCCGCTAAAAAAGCTGCTGAGCTGATTATTTGTTTCGAATTCATGTATTTAAGATTTTGAATAATTATATCTGCCAATTAATGGCTCCTTTGTTGTACTTAGCCAAATATTCATTGCATTTTCGAAAATGGTGGTTACCGAAAAATTGCTTATGTGAATCGGCAAATGAGGGATGACCTGATAGCAAGACCAAATGTCTACTTTCATCGATTAATACAGCTTTAGATTTTGCAAAACTACCCCAAAGCATAAATACGAGATGATCTTTTTCGCTCGATAGTTTCAGAATGATAGCATTAGTAAAAGTTTCCCACCCGATCTTAGAGTGAGAGGTGGGTGTACCTGCCTGTACTGTAAGAATCGCATTCAAGAGAAACACACCTTGCTTAGCCCATTGTTCCAGGTTCCCATGATTCGGAATTATAAAATCAGGGAAATCTGCTTTCAGTTCGCGGTAAATATTGACCAATGACGGTGGTGGTTTTACACCATAAGGTACACTGAAACAAAGACCATGTGCCTGCCCGGCTCCATGATATGGGTCCTGACCAAGAATCACCACTTTCACATTTTCAAATGGAGTAAACTCAAATGCATTGAAGATTTTTGACCCTGGTGGATAGATAATTTTGCCGGCTGCTTTATCTTGTTTTACTCTTTGGGTAATTTGCCCAAAGTAGGGTTGATCAAATTCATCTTGCAAAACGGATTTCCAACTGGGAGCAATTTGAACATCCATAATTTATTAATCAGTAGTAATCAATTGCTTAATAATTAGGCTCATTTTACTTTCAGAAGCTTTTGCGGCTGTCACTACTTCTGCATGGGTAATTTTTACTGGTGTATCAGTTACTCCAAGGTCGGTTATAACAGCTATGGCAAAAACCGTCAATCCCACATGTCGTGCAGCAATAACTTCCGGAACTGTGCTCATTCCCACGGCATCGCCGCCTATTCGGTGCAGATACAAATACTCTGCAGGCGTTTCGAAACAAGGTCCGGTAACACCACAATACACCCCCGTGTGACATGCAATTCCATGATCATTGGCTATCTGCAAGCCTTTGGCTACTAATTCTTTATCGTAGGCTTCACTCATATCAGGAAATCGTGGTCCCAACCAATCTTCATTTTTGCCAAGAATTGGATTGGTAGGTAATAAACTTATGTGATCCCGTATGATCATTAAATCGCCAATTTGCTGTTTGGGATTTAAACCGCCCGATGCATTGCTTATAAATAATTTTTTTATTCCTAAATATTTCATCACTCTGATTGGGAAGGCAACTTCCTCCATGGTGTAACCTTCGTAGTAATGAAAACGACCGCTCATGGCTACCACCCGTTTTCCACCCATGGTACCAAATATTAATTTGCTTCCATGTCCAATAACCGTGCTTACCGGAAAGTTCGGAATATCGGCATACGAAAGTTCAAACTGCTTGTCAATCTCCGACTCAAATCCTCCTAAACCACTGCCTAAAACAATCCCATATTCAGGGAAAAAATCTACTAGTTTGGATTGAATAAATTTTACAGTGTCTTGTATTTTTAATTGCAGCGACATAATTATTTCTTATTTTCTGGCACAGGTTTTTTAGTTAATAATTCCTCCAATTTGTTCGTGAGATCTTCTCCTCTAAGATTTTGTGCAATAATGATTCCTTCAGGATTTATTAAATAATTTGATGGGATACTTTCAATGTAGTAGCTTGAGCAGGCACTGGATTGCCAACCCTTGCCATCGCATACATGATTGGGCCAAACTAGCTTATCTTCCACTATAGCATCCGACCATTTGCCCAAGTTATCATCCAGCGAAACGCTATAAACGGTAAAATTTTTCTGTTTATATTTTTGATAGGCTGCTACCACGTTTGGATTTTCCATTCTGCAGGGTCTGCACCAGCTGGCCCAAAAGTCGAGCAAGACATATTTACCTTTTAATGAAGATAGCTTTACGAGTATACGTTTTTCATCAGGTAATTCAATTTCCTTTAACGGCTGACCTATGAGTGTTTCTTTATAC
>DAIMNW010000192.1:0-4156 GCA_036719905.1 Chitinophagales bacterium | reverse complement strand
GTACAGGTCGTCTACCGAACCAACGTCGTTAGATTCTTTATTTTCGTTCATCTTGGTATTAAAAAATATTTTTCTGTTATCTAAACTAATTCTTCCACCACATCCTTTTCTATGATCAAATTATCAATAATAAAATCCTGGCGCTGAGGTGTATTCTTGCCCATGTAATAACTCAACAATTGAGGAATGGTCATCTCGGCGCTCATGATTATAGGCTGCAATTTCATTTCACTTCCAATAAAATTAGCAAACTCATCGGGCGAAATTTCTCCCAAACCTTTAAACCTTGTTATCTCCGGTTTACCGCTTAATTTCTTAATGGCAGCTTGCTTTTCATCTTCGCTATAGCAATAAACGGTTTCTTGTTTATTCCTTACTCGAAAAAGAGGAGTTTCTAAAATATAAACGTGTCCGTTTTTAACCAACTCAGGAAAAAACTGTAAGAAGAAGGTCATCATCAGTAAGCGAATGTGCATGCCATCCACATCGGCATCGGTGGCTATCACTACGGAGTTGTATCGCAAGCCTTCCAAGCCATCTTCAATATTCAAGGCATGCTGTAGCAAGTTAAATTCTTCATTTTCATACACCACTTTTTTTGTAAGGCCAAAGCAGTTCAATGGTTTTCCTCGTAAGCTGAATACCGCCTGGGTTTCCACATTTCTACTCTTTGTGATAGAACCGCTGGCACTATCGCCTTCTGTTATGAAAATGGTGGTTTCTATCTTCATCAGATCCTGCTCCTCTTTATTTTTGGTTTCCACATCATCATTCAGGTGGTATCGGCAATCGCGAAGTTTTTTATTGTGTAGGTTAGCTTTTTTGGCTCGTTCGTTCGCCAGTTTCTTAATGCCGGCTATTTCTTTGCGTTCTCTTTCATTTTGTAAAATCCTTTTTAATAGCGCATCGGCGGTGCTTGGATTTTTATGTAAAAAATTATCCAATTCTTTGGCCAAAAAATCGCCAACAAAGCTTTTCATGCTCACACCTGCACCATCGGGTGCCGTGGTTATTGAACCTAGTTTGGTTTTTGTTTGTGATTCGAAAACCGGCTCCTGTACACGAACAGATATGGCAGCAATGATAGAGCCTCGAATATCGGCCGCATCAAAATCTTTCTTATAAAAGTCGCGGATGGTTTTTACATAGGATTCACGAAAAGCTGCCAGATGGGTGCCACCCTGTGTGGTGTATTGACCGTTCACGTAGCTATAATATTCTTCGCCATATTGGTCGTCGTGGGTAATGGCTACTTCAATATCTTCCCCTTTCAGATGTATAATGGGATAACGCAATTCTACATTTTGGGTTTTGCGCTCCAGCAAATCGAAAAGTCCGTTCTTCGACACATATTTCTGCCCATTATAATTCATTACCAGGCCGGCATTCAGATAGCAATAGTTCCAAAGTTGATTTTCGATAAACTCCGGTATGAAATGGAATTTTTTAAAAATTTGATCATCGGCCTGAAAAACCATTTCGGTGCCGTTAGCTTCTGTAGTTTTTTGTTCCTTATGGTCTTTAATTAAAACGCCTCGTTCAAATTCGGCCATTTTCACCACCCCTTCGCGAACTGATTTTACCATAAAATAATTGCTCAAGGCATTCACAGCCTTGGTACCTACACCATTCAAACCAACCGATTTTTGGAATGCTTTGCTATCGTATTTGCCACCGGTATTTATTTTGCTCACCACATCTACCACTTTCCCTAAGGGGATACCGCGGCCAAAGTCGCGAACACTCACCCTTTTATCTTCCACCTTTATTTCAATTTGTTTCCCAAAACCCATCATATGCTCATCAATGCTATTGTCAATCACCTCTTTCATCAGTATGTAAATGCCATCATCGGGCGATGAACCATCACCCAATTTGCCTATATACATGCCGGGTCGTAGCCGAATATGTTCTTTCCAATCTAGTGAGCGTATGCTCGATTCGTCGTATTTTGATTCTGTGGCCATTTGAAAGAGAAGAAGTTATTAGTTATTAAGTTGTCAGTATTGAAGAAATCCTGTTGGTTTAGGACTAAAATCGATACTTGTACCTGCTGACATCATTTGAGTGAAATGTCTTTGGGGTCGCAAAGAAAATTTTTATTCAGTCATAGTCTGTATAAAAATATTAACAATGCCGGTTAATATGGGCTAAAGCTGAATGCCTTTTTCTACAAAGTGATGTGTGTATGTAGCAGATTGTGGAAATAGCCGGCCACCATGTTTTTTGCAGGGGAGATGGAATTCTGGAAATGAAAGTAGGTCTTGTTATTTTGATGCGTATTCTTCAATAGCCGACTTAATAATTCCAATACACTCCATTAACTGCTCGTTTGTGATAATAAGTGGTGGTGCAAATCGAATTTTATCGCCATGAGTTGGTTTTGCTAACAATCCTTTTTCCATCATAATCAAGCAGATTTTCCAAGCGGCGTCTTTATCATCAGATGCTATTTCAATGGCGTTAAACAATCCTTTACCACGAACTTCTTTAATGAGTGGATGCTTAAAACTGCTCAGTTCCTGACGGAAAATTTTGCCTAGTTGTTCGCTTTTGTCTGCCAAATTTTCTTTTTGCAATACATCCAATGCAGCCATGGCACACACACAGGCCAATGGATTGCCGCCGTAAGTACTGCCATGTTCGCCCGGTTTAATGGTTAACATTATTTCATCATTACATAGCACAGCGCTTACCGGTAATACCCCACCGCTCAGCGCTTTACCCAATATCAAAATATCGGGATGAACATTTTCATAATCACACGCCAACATTCTGCCGGTACGGGCCAGGCCGGTTTGTATTTCATCGGCTATAAACAGCACGTTTGCAGCCTTACACATGTCGTAGCAGGTTTTCAAATATCCATCATCGGGCACCACCACCCCGGCTTCGCCTTGAATGGGTTCCAATAAAAATCCGGCAACGTTTTTATCTTTCAATGCCTCTGCCAAAGCCTTGGTATCATTAAAAGGAATGGTAACATAATTGGGCATGTAAGGGCCAAATCCATTATAGGAATCAGGGTCGCTACTGAACGAAATTACGCCGGTAGTTCGCCCATGGAAATTGCCTTCACAAACAATTATTTTGGCGGTATTGGCTTCTAGTTTTTTTACATCATAGGCCCAGCGACGGCAAAGTTTCAATGCCGTTTCTACCGCTTCCACACCACCATTCATGGGTAATACTTTATCGTAACCAAATAGGGTGGTAATGTATCGGGCATATTCGCCTAATTTATCATTGTGAAAGGCACGACTGGTCAAGGTAAGCTGCTGCGCCTGTTCTATCAAAGCATCAATTATTTTGGGGTGGCAATGCCCTTGATTTACAGCCGAGTAGGCCGAAAGAAAATCGAAATACTGCTTATCTTCCACATCCCACACATGCACCCCACGCCCTTTGTTCAATACCACCGGCAAGGGGTGATAATTGTGAGCATTAAATTCCAACTCGGTCGAAATGTATTCCTGTGTCAAATTTTGAAGCGCTACTTGTTCCATAAAATTTATTTTTTCTGAGGCAAAACTACAAAGAAATAGTGGCTCGACTTCCAGTTCTTAGAATATTTGCAAACTGTTGATTTCACAATTTTTATCTTGCGCCATGTTTTTTCTGTTGCTAAGTATCATTACCTCTACTTTACTGGCTGTCATTTTACGATATTTTAAAACCTTTGGTATTCATACCTTTCAGGCTATTGTAGTTAATTATATAGTGTGCAGCAGTCTGGGGTTTATTTTCAATGATGGGCATCCGGTATCGGTGGTGCAAAGCCTCCATAGTGACTGGATTTGGGCTGCAGTTCTGCTGGGTAGTTGTTTTATTGCCCTCTTTAATTTGATGGGGTGGATAGCCCAAAAAATTAGCATCACGTCTATGACGGTGGCTAACAAATTATCTTTGGTTATTCCGGTAACTGCTTCCTTCTTTTTCTATGGTGATAAAATTACTTTCATTAAAATTATGGGTATAGTATTGGCGGTATTGGCTGTTTACTTAAGTACGGTAAAAGAAGATGCCGCTCATAAATTGAATACTCAATCGTGGTTGCTTTTGTTGCTGCTGTTTGTTGGTAGTGGCTGGAACGATTCGCTATTAAAGTACACACAACAAAACTGGTTGCCCGAAACAGAGCAAGTAGCTTTTATTG
>DAIMNW010000191.1:0-4198 GCA_036719905.1 Chitinophagales bacterium | reverse complement strand
TATTTGTTTTTATTCTTTGAGTAAAAAAATAACAAGCACTTCATTAAACTTTATATTAAATTTGAATCATCCAATCAACTCAATAATTCTCTTTAAAAAGCCTACTCGGTATTTTATGAAAACAATCATCCGTTTTATTTCTATTCGAATCAATGATTCATTTAGTGTCATATTTAACAATCTGCCAATAGTGGTTTCAATCTTTTTGTTGTACGCACTGTTTGTTTTTTCTGACCAAGGTCAAGATATGCTTATTGGCATTTACTCTAGCTTTCTTGGACCGACTATGCTTTATATACTACTTTCCAGCTTGGCATTAATCCACTAGCATTTTCCAAAATACTTGAATAAAGCAGCCATTGAGGCTGCCAATACTGGTCAACTGTTTACTAAAGATTTAACACAAGAAACTCCACTTCCAGGTTATTTTAGAATTGTGCCTCGATTTTTTGGAGTAGCTACCTTTTTGTTGCCTGCTTCGGGCATGCTAAGTATTATTCAGTTGTATAAACCAATCGTACCGTTAGGCTCTGAATCCAAGTGGGTAAATGAAAATTTACCAACTCTGTATTTGATTATCTCTTTACTGTTTTTTGGTGTGCTGCTAAATGTTGATGCCTTTAATGTATTCTATCGATTTCTAAAAAAAATAAAATCAGGCAGATTCATTTTTAATGCATTATGCATTTTTCTGGCTGCTGTTCCGATACTACTATTACCACTTAACTACCATCTGCCATATAATCAAATCTATTTAGTGGTAGGTTGGACTTGCTATGCGCTATTATTTGCCGTAGTTAGCTCATGTCGAAGAGAATTGATTGCTGATTCAACAGGTGGAGGAGTTGCGAAATTGTTGTCTGATTTCTCTATCAACAGATTGGTTTGGTTTCTTGTCATTGTTCTGTCGAGTTTGTTTATATGCTTCGTAATTACCAATTTCTGCAATATGGTATTTAGCTGGACATATAAAATTTCGCTCTCAATTGCTCTGTGCGCTGTTCTTTTCTACGTGTGCTTGGCCACCATGCTTATATATATAGGTAAGCTACAAGGACAGAACTATTTCACCTTCGCTGTTATATTATTTTTGATTCTAAAGTCTTTTCGAAATCCTGCCTATCATGACATAGAAACCATAAAGGTCCCATATCAGCTTAAAGAAGCCCCTTCCTTAGAATCTTATATAACGGCTTGGGTTGAGGCTAGAAATGCAGAACGATTAAAGAAAGGTGACAGCATTTATCCTATCGTTTTAGTTAATAGCTATGGAGGAGGCATTAGGGCGGCTGCCTGGACTTGCTTGGTCATGAATCATCTCGATGTTATTTCAAATGGTCGCTTTCAAGAACACGTTCTATCATATTCCGGAGCTTCCGGTGGCACAGTAGGGTCATCCATTGTATGTGCTAATGGATTCAATAAGTATTTTAACCAAATACCACTAGCCGACAGACAAGCAATTTACCATGACTTTTTTACCAAAAATGATTTTTTTACACCTGATTTGGTCGGTCTTCTGGGTAATGACGCCATAAATTGTGTTTCGCCTTTAAGATTGGGACAGGATAGAGCTGCTCATCAAACAGATTGCTGGGAACAAGCATACAAAGAATACTTTCAAAAGGGGATAGAAGATGAAGCCAGCATTTATAGCAGTGACTTTTTTGCACTCTGGAATAATAAAGGTAAAAATCCGGAACTAAAGGTTCCTTTATTGTTTTCCAATTGTACCGAAGTGGGTAACGGAGACAAAGGAATAATTGCCCCTTTTAAGCAGGATAGCGCTTTTTTAGGTGATTTATGGTTTTATAACCTGCTAGAGCAAGATGCACAGCAAAGTATTAAACTAAGCACTGCAGCATTTCTAAGTGCCAGGTTCCCATATATAAGCCCTGCAGGAACGCTTTCAAACGAAACGTTGCCTTCTCATTACTTTTTAGATGGTGGCATAAAAGAAAACTCTGGCGCTGAGACGAGTGCTCAAATTAGCCGTCTTTTAACTAAGGTATTGATAAACAAATTTTTAGTAGATAAAATGCCGCTGGTTTTTGTTTCCATCCGTAATTCCAATATAGAAGCCACCGGCCAAGCTGCACCTATATCACAAATTGGCGCCCCCCTTAATGGAATACTGAATGGCGGAACTACCGGTAGTACTCAGAAAGCAGATCAAATGAATGCTACCAACCATCAAAATAACTATTTCCTTATTTATCCTCAAGCCAATGAGATGCTTGTAACAGGCAAGAATTTCCTAGGTATGAAAGCCACAACAAAAGTAAAACCGGTTTTACCCCTTGGTTGGCAGTTGTCAGATTTGGCCATGTCTTTTTTAGAAAAATCAATTGCCGAGAACGACTCTGTAATGAAGCTTAAAACCCGTCATTCACTCTCAGCTTTAGCAAATGCAGTAACTCGAAGCAACTAGATTGAGGATTCACTAAAACAGTAGGTACTAAATGGTTCAATAGGAGAGATTTGTGCAACTACTTTCCGCTTTAAAACTAGGGAAAAGATATTCCACATTTTTTTCCTCAAAAAAGCTTTGTAATTCAAATAATGAATCCTACATTTGCAGTCCCAAAAAAAATGGCGTAGCTAATTGCTTTGGGGTTAGTTCTTATCATCTAGTGATTGTTCGTCCCTAAAGCCACTTTGGTGGCTGTTTTACAAACTTTGTTAGATGATTAAAATAGTACAAGTAAGTGCGACAAACGTGGTTGGCTTACCGCTATACTGAACCAATTGTTTAAAATAATAATCCGATTCTTTCGGGCTTTTGCTCGGAATTATCGATATCCTGATAAAAAAAACAACACAGAATAAGATGAAATCTATCATCGGGAAAAAAGTCGGAATGACAAGCATTTTTGATGCTGCAGGCAAAAACATTGCCTGTACTGTAATTGAAGCAGGTCCTTGTGTGGTTACACAAGTTAAAACCATGGACACTGACGGATATAACGCCCTCCAACTAAGTTTCGGTAATAAAACCGAAAAATCTACTCCGGCCCCTTTAAAAGGCCACTTTTCTAAAGCCAATACTGCACCTAAAGCCTATACACATGAGGTTCGCAATGCCGAAATGCAAAAAGCATTAGGCGAAATTGTGGATTCTACCGTATTTGCCGAAGGCGAAAAAGTTAACGTAATAGCTAATGCTAAAGGCCGTGGTTTTCAGGGGGTTGTAAAACGTCATGGTTTCAGTGGAGTAGGGCAAGGTACTCACGGTCAGCATGATCGTAGCCGTGCGCCGGGTTCATTGGGTAACTCATCTGATGCCAGCCGTGTTATGAAAGGTATGCGTATGGCCGGCCGTATGGGAAACAATCGAGTTAAAGTAAAAGGGCTTCAGGTAGTAAAAATATTCCCTGATAAAAACTTAATGGTAATCAGCGGAGCCATTCCGGGTGCTAAGGGAGCTTATGTAATCATCGAAAAATAAATTTAATCAACCGATAATATTTCAGCAATGAAACTAGATATATTAAATAAAGAAGGAAAAAGCACAGGCAAGCAGGTAACCCTGGATGCCGGGGTTTTTAATGTTGAGCCTAATGATCATGCCATTTACTTACATGTAAAGCAATTTTTGGCCAATCAACGTCAAGGTACACACTCTACTCTAGAGCGTTCTACTGTGAGCGGTTCTACCAAGAAAATGCACAAGCAGAAAGGTACCGGTGGAAGCCGTAAAGGTTCTATCAAGAGCATTTTGTTTCCGGGCGGCCCTCGTGCATTTGGTCCTCATCCACACTTATATGGTTTCAAATTGAACCAAAAAGTTAAAGATTTGGCTAAGCGTTCAGCTCTTACCTATAAAGCTAGTGCCAACAATATCACCGTGATTGAAGATTTTGATATGGATTCTGCTAAGACCAAATCTTATGTACAGTTTTTGAAAAATCTAAATCTTGAATCAAAAAAAACCTTATTGGTAACTAATGGTGTAAAGAAAAACCTAGTACTCTCAGCCAGAAACATTCAGCGTACTAGAACCACTACTGCCGATAACTTAAACACCTATCACGTGCTCAATGCCGACACATTAATCATATCGGAAGGAGCCATCAAACAAATTGAAGAATTACTTAAAGCATAACTTGTAAATACTTGATAATATGAATATTATACTTCGCCCACTAGTAACTGAGAAAATGACTTCTCTTGCTGAAAAGCACAAGAAATACGGATT
>DAIMNW010000190.1:0-4201 GCA_036719905.1 Chitinophagales bacterium | reverse complement strand
ATGTAGTAGCTAAAATTTTTATCAATTCAGAATCGGCCATAGGCAGGGTGGTTTCTATTGGGGTGAAAAAATATCGGGTAATTGGATTATTAAAATCGAAAGGCGTAAGCAAATTTTTAAGCAGCGACAATATTGTATTTATTGGATTAATTAATGCCAGAAGAAATTGGGAAGGGGCCAGTAACAAATCAATTGTGATTACCACCATGGTGCAGGATCCCGGTTTATGACACCCAGCCATTGCCGAGGCCGAAGGTATGCTACGTGTAATTCGCCAAACTCCGCTTACCGAAGAAAATGATTTTGAAACCCAAAAGAGCGATGACATAGCCCAAGAATTGATTGGCAACCTGAAATATGTGAGCATGGCTGCCACCATTATTGGCTTTATAACATTACTTGGCGCCGCCATTGGATTAATGAATATTATGCTCGTGAGTGTGAACGAACGCACACGAGAAATTGGGGTAAGCAAAGCCATTGGTGCCACCAAGAGCACCATACTGCAACAGTTTTTGATTGAGTCAATGGTAATATGCCAGTTAGGGGGTATTTGTGGCATTCTACTTGGAATTGCTGCCGGCAATGCCGTTGCCATTTTGGTAGGAGCCCCATTTGTAATTCCATGGATTTGGGTAATTGGTGGAATTGTCATTTGCATGGTTGTGGGTATTTCGGCAGGAATTTATCCGGCCAGAGTTGCTTCTAAGCTCAATCCTATTAACGCCCTTCGACACGAGTAATTTGCCTTTTTGCAGGCGGTACATTATTAATTATGTCAGTTTCCCATGCAACACGAAGTATAACCGCGGTTGGTATATCATCCTAATAAGTGGAGTGGAAAAGTATTGAGAGTCGAGCACCTGCCAATTTAATCATAGAGTGTGTCACCATATTTCGTTCAGAAAAAAACCATAGCAATAAATTTATTCTCAAGTCTGTTTTGTAATAATTTCTGTTGTTGATTTTTCCCGTAAAATTTACTTTTGTTGAAATTTTAAATCCTCAACCGTATGAAAAACAAACAATGGATTTTTGGATTTTTTGGTCTCTTTGGTCTTATGGGTTTTAAATATTTTAAAACCGGCGACTGGATGGATGCCTTGCTTTTTTTGTGGTTTTTGTGGTTTTTATATTTCCTTCAGCCTCGAAAGAAAGATTAATACCATCCAACTCCAACTTGAGTTTATCTGGCCGAGGCCCGTTTTAATCGGTCGTTGATGGCCATTCCTAATCCTTCATTTGGAAATATTTCGGCTGCCAGCAGGGTTGCGTCACTCTCATCGGCCAAACGCATGGCGGCAAACAAATTTTTTGCAGCATCATGTAAATCCGCCTTTTCGGACAATACATAATTGTAAGCGGCTTTCTCATACCTGCAGGAAAATGAAATTACAGCCACCTTTTCATTTTGATACTTTTCTAGTAGTTCATTCACATTTCCTTGAATTAACTTTTTTCGAGGAGCGTAATGCGAAAGCAACTGACCCGGAGTCGATGGATTACTACTAGAGTTGCGAACCGTCAAAGGGCCTGTGATTTTTTCTATAGCCTCGAGCGGAATACCGCCCAAACGATGAATGACGGGTTTCTCATTTTCAAATCCAATGATGGTAGATTCCACACCCACTTGGCAAGAACCGCCATCAAGTATATAAGGTAATTTACCCTTGAGTTGATTGAAAACATGCTGAGCCGTAGTTGGACTAATGTATCCAAACGGATTGGCACTTGGTGCAGCTAAGGGAAATGACAAACTTTTAAGCAACTCCAATGTGAGTGGGTGATTAGGAATACGAATAGCCACTGACGGAAGTCCACTGGTAACCAGGTCAGGAATACCGGCTTTTTTTGGAAGCAGTATGGTGAGTGGTCCGGGTGAAAATTCTTCAAACAATGCTTTAGCCATTGGGGGTATTTCAACCACATATTTAGCAAGCTCCGAAACCGAATGAGTATGAACAATCAAAGGATCAAACGTAGGTCTGTTTTTTGTTTCAAATATTCTTAACACCACATTAGGATCTGATGCGTTGCCAGCCAAACCATAAACCGTTTCGGTTGGAATGGCGACAAGCTGCCCTGCTGCTAGATAATTGGCAGCCATGGTGACATTATTCCCGATTTCTGTTTTGTAGGTATTCATGATTGTTGCGTAACTTGCATCAAAATTAAACTTAAATGCGAATTGGAATTGTTTGTTATCCTACCTACGGGGGTAGCGGAGTGTTAGCCACTGAATTAGGCAAAGCATTGGCGGATAAAGGTCACTTTGTCCATTTTATTACTTACAAGCAACCAGCCCGACTTTTAGATTCATTTCATGAGCGTATTTTTTTTCATGAAGTAAATGTAAGCAACTACCCATTGTTTGATTATCCACCTTATGAAAGTGCTTTGGCCGGTAAGATGGTAGATGTAGCCGAAAACCATAAATTAGATTTACTTCATGTTCACTATGCCATTCCTCATGCATCGGCTGCCTACATGGCCCGTCAGATTTTAAAATCCAAACATATGGAACTTCCATACATTACCACCTTGCATGGCACAGATATAACCTTAGTAGGAAAAGACGAAACCTTTAAGCCCTTAGTTACTTTCTCCATTAATGAGTCGGATGGCATAACGGCCGTATCACAGAACCTGAAAGATGAAACACTTAATCATTTTGAGATCACCACTCCGATAGAAGTGATTACCAATTTTGTTGACATCAAACGCTTTAGAACCTCTAACAAAGACCATTTCAGAAAAGCCATTGCCCCAAACGATGAAAAGATATTAATTCATACAAGTAATTTTAGAAAAGTAAAACGAGTGGAAGATGTGGTAAAGGTTTTTGAATTAGTGTTGAAAAAAATCCCCTCTAAACTTTTGTTAGTAGGCGACGGTCCTGAGCGTCATACCATTGAGCAGCTTTGCAAAACACTGGGGATAGAAGATGATGTAAGGTTCTTAGGCAAGCAAGATGCGTTGGAAGAGATATTGGCGCTCACTGATTTGTTTCTGCTCACAAGTGAATATGAGAGTTTTGGTTTAGCAGCACTTGAAGCTATGGCTTGTATGGTTCCGGTTATCAGTACCAACGCCGGTGGGTTGCCGGAGGTTAACATCCATGGTGTTACAGGGTATACTGCACCTGTTGGCGATGTAGAACAAATGAGTAAATATGCTATTGAGTTGTTGACCAATGATGCCCAATTGCTTCAATTTAGAAAAAATGCTTTGGCCCAGGCTTCAAAATTTGAGCTTAAAAATATTTTGCCGCAATATGAGCAACTGTATAAGAAAGTACTGTTAAACTATAGAAAAGCATGCGCCGATGAAATTCATTGAAACTTAGCTTAATGTTTATTCTTCCAATGCTTTATTTCTCTCTACCCTTCTGGCAATAATTATACTGGCTTCATACAATGCGTAAATAGGTATTGAAACAAGAAGCTGAGTAAACATATCTACCGAGGGGGTAATCACAGCGGCTAATATTAAAACTAAAACAACGGCATATTTTCTGAATTGCGCAAGCATTTTGCTGTTTACAATTCCCAACTTGGAAAGGAAATACATCACCATGGGCAATTCGAAAGTTAGACCGGTAGCCAATATCATCATGGTTAAAAAATTTAAATACTCATCCAAAGCAATCATATTGACCACTTCGGAGCTGATAGAATAGTCTGATAGGAAAGCTATAGAGAAGGGTGTGAGCAAATAGTAACCAAATAGTGCACCTAGTAAAAAAAGCATGGTACTGTAAAACACCACTCCGGTAATTGCCTTTTGTTCCTTTTCATACAAAGCCGGTGATACAAATCGCCAAAATTCCCACAAAACAAGCGGAAGGGCTAAAATAAAACCAAACAAAAATGACATGGTCATATGCATCATGAACTGACCGGATAGGGATGTACTTATTACTTTAAAAGTGGGCGGATGGAGGGCTATACTGTTATCATGGAACAACCACTGTGAAATTTGAGCTAATAAACGATAGGTAAAAAAATCAGGCTTTTTGGGTCCAAACAGAACATAATCAAATAAAATTTCTTTAAAATAAAATACAACAACTGCCAGAATAAGTATGTAAGCAACTGACCGAAGAATATGCCCTCTAAGGGCTTCGATATGATCGAAGAAACCCATTTCGCTGCCATCAGCGTTCTTTTTACTAAAAAGTGGAAGTGCCATAAATTTGAAT
>DAIMNW010000189.1:0-4211 GCA_036719905.1 Chitinophagales bacterium | reverse complement strand
AAATAATTCTATACGTCTTTCTGTATTGAATACGGAATGACTTTTTTAATATTGGTACTTATGAAACAAGCTTTGATTTTTATTGTAGATGATGATCCCATCTTTGCCGAAATGTTACGTGATCGATTGAGCGAAAATCCTGCCTTGCAAATTGAAATGTTTGGCACTGGAGAAGCTTGTCTTCCACAATTATACCGCGAACCGCAGTATGTGATTTTAGATCATCATTTGAATTCTGTATTCCGAACCGCAGCCGATGGTATGGAAATACTGGATAAAATCAAGCATCTTAGCAAGGCTCATGTAATTATGCTTTCGGCCAAAGTAGGTTATGGTACTGCTTTGCAATCATTAGTAATGGGAGCCGAACAATACGTATTAAAAGATGAATCTTCATTTGATAAAATTTCCACTATTATTAACGAAGGTATCAAGAAGGGCTAAAACTTCTTAAGCAAGTCAAAAAATCCCCGTTGAGAATGTTCTCAACGGGGATTTTTTGTTTTGAAACGGCTGCTTAAAATACTTTTAGGAATTAATCATATTAAAAATTCTGCTCCATCTTATTTTATGGAGCAAATCAGCGTTCTGATTCCAGCTTAGCCATATCATCCAAGCTTTGCCAACAATGTGATCTTCGGGTACAAACCCCCAGAAACGGCTATCGAGGCTGTTATGTCGATTGTCTCCCATCATCCAATAGTAATCCATCGCAAAAGTATATTGATTAACTTCTTTGCCATCAATCAGAATTTTACCATTCGTTTCTACTAGCTGATGGTTTTCATATTTTTCAATAATGGCTCTGTACATGTCCAAATTCTCTGGTGTAAGGGTTATTGTGCTTCCTTTCTTCGGTATAATGATTGGGCCATAATTGTCTACATTCCATTTAAATCTCTCCGAAGGATAAAGCATATCTCTTACATCATTTCTAGCTTGTATAGATGGTTTCATTTCTTTCACTATTGGAAGCTGACGGATTATATCAGCATTGGCTTTCGTTAGATGCATTTGATAATGATTATTTTCGTCTACTCCATAATCAGTTATATCCAAATCGCGGATCAAGTCCTCATCAATAGCCTGTCCATTCGTATTCACAGTGTATTGCATTTCGGCATGTTCGCCCAAGAAAGCTTTTTTACCATTGATAAATAATACGCTGCTATCTACCTGAAGAGTGTCACCCGGGACAGCGACACATCGCTTAATATAATTTTCGCGTTTGTCTACAGGACGTTGTTGTTCAAAGGGGACGTTAAACACAACAATATCGTTTCTTTTAATTTTAGTAAAGCCAGGCAGACGATAATACGGCAACTTTATCCATTCCAGATAAGCCTTGGTACCAATAATAGGCATGGTGTGGTGGGCAAATGGGAAAGCAATTGGTGTCATGGGAATTCGTGGGCCATAACTCATTTTACTGACAAACAAAAAGTCACCAATTAGTAAAGTCTTCTCCATTGATTGTGTTGGGATGGTATAAGCTTCGACCACAAACGTTCTAATAAGTGTGGCTGCCACAACAGCAAATATTAAGGCATCTACCCATTCCCGGGTTTTAGATTTTTTAGGCTTGTTGGGGTTGGCTTGCCAGAATTTCCAATGCATAGTAGTTTGGTTTTAGGTATATCGTTAACGATGTAAAGTTAATTGTTATTGCAGGTGTTAGTGTGAATGAAATGTGAACGTGATACGTGCATCTTCCCACTGACTCAACGTTTTTCTATGTAGAACTATTTTTAAAAAAGCTCACCTGATTTAGGCTCTTCATCTTCACTTATCAACTCAGCACTTAAAATGTCAGAGGCGATTTTAGTTCCTACAGCTGTTCTCCCTTTTACTTCAGCAACTTTACTAATATCTAGTTTTTGGCTAATGGCAGTTGATTTCTTTTTACCAACCCTCAACAGCACAATAGGCTTGGCCTGCGTACTGGCTATTAACAAGGTATTGCCTTCACCTTCTTTAATAAATAAAAATTTTGTGTTCAGGGTTTGCGTATCAACCAAGAACCGCTTAGCATTATAATTTTTCTGATCAGCATCAAAGTATAAACAGCTGATTGGTTTTTGTGCGTCAAACTTTTCTATTACTAAGGTTTGCTTGCTCTCAAAGCGATTGGTTAATTCAAAATTGGTGAGTTCATAAGTGCCATCTGTGTATAAAGCTAATATTTTATCATCGCCTTCAAAATTGCCAAGAAACTTTCCTTTTTCTTCGCGATTCAATCGGCCAACTTCTTCATCGTACCAAATCTTGATTCCGCTTAAGGTTGATTTTCCTTTTTGTTTCAGTGTGATTTTATGAATAGCATACTTAGTAAGCTGATTGCCTCCGGCGCTGCGGCCTTTTATTTCCAATTCAGAAAAATCGTAATCGAATACCTTGATTCTGGCAGTAGAGGTAGGCTTTAATACTACGGTTACAATTTCCGCTTCGCCATTTGGGTTGCTGGTAAAATAGTGCACCCTTGATTTTGGATCGCCTTTGGTGAGGTCATATTCTTTGTCACGTGTTACACCACCCGGCTGAAAACGTTTAACGTAGGTGATACCGGTTGCCCCATCGGTATAAATCATATTATAGGTAGTTCGCTCATCATTTTTCTTCAAAACTTCTGCATGAATAATGTCTTTTCCTACAAATGTTTTTTCGGAAACTTTGGTTACCATCATGCGGCCATCTTTTCTAAAACAGATAATGTTATCTAAATCAGAACAATCGCAAACAAATTCATCTTTCTTTAATCCACTTCCAATAAAGCCTTCGGCTCGGTTCATGTACAACTTAGTATTGGCTTGCGCTACGGCCGTAACATGAATTGTGTCAAAGGTTTTAATTTCGGTTTTGCGTTCGCGTCCTTTGCCATATTTCTTCAACAGAGTGTCGTAGTAGGCAATGGTATAATCACGAAGATTCTCAATGTCGTATTTGGTTTGCTTGATATCGGCGTTGATGCTTTTAATCTGCTCGTTGAGTTCGTCGATATCCAATTTGTAAATTCTGCGTACAGGCTTTTCAGTCAGTTTTACAATATCTTCACGGGTGATTTCTCGTTTCAAAAGTTTTTTGAAAGGGGCAAATGCTTTGTCAATAGATTGCAGTACCACCTCCCAGGTGTCGTGCTTTTTTTCTAATTCTTTATAAATTTTTTCTTCAAAAAATATTTTTTCGAGAGATGTAAAGTGCCATTTTTCCAGCAACTCGGCCAATTTTATTTCCAACTCACGTTTCAATAAGGCCATGGTGTAATCAACTGATAACTTGAGTAATTCAGTTACACCAATGAACACCGGTTTGTCATTTACTATCACACAGGCATTTGGTGAAATAGAAACTTCGCAATCGGTAAATGCATACAGCGCATCAATAGTTACATCGGGTGAAATGCCGGGTGCCAACTGAATTTCAATCTCTACAGCCGCGGCGGTGTTATCAATTATCTTTTTGATTTTTATCTTTCCTACATCATTGGCTTTTACTATGCTTTCCATTAAGGAAGTGGTAGTTACACCGAATGGAATATCTTTTATCAATAACGTTTTCTTATCGGCTTCTTCTATACGAGCACGAACTCTGATTTTGCCACCACGTTTTCCATCATTGTAGTTGGCGGTATCCACCATGCCGCCAGTCATAAAATCAGGGTAAAGTTCGAACTTACGACCTTTCAGATACTGAATGCTTGCCTGAATTAACTCACAAAAATTGTGCGGCAATACTTTGGTAGCCAGCCCAACGGCAATGCCTTCAACACCTTGTGCCAATAATAGCGGAAATTTCATAGGCAATACAACCGGCTCGTTTTTACGACCGTCGTAGCTCAATTGCCATGCCGTGGTTTTGTTATTGAAAGCTACATCGAGTGCAAATTTGCTCAACCGGGCTTCAATATATCGCGGTGCTGCCGCATCATCACCGGTTCTTACATCTCCCCAGTTTCCTTGTGTCTCTATCAGCAAATCTTTTTGACCCAGACCCACCATGGCATCTCCAATAGAGGCATCGCCATGCGGATGGTACTGCATGGTTTGACCAATTACGTTAGCCACTTTGTTAAATCGCCCATCGTCCATTTCTTTCATGGCATGTAGTATGCGGCGCTGCACTGGTTTCAATCCATCTTCCATAGCCGGTACGGCACGTTCCAATATTACGTACGATGCATATTCTAAAAACCAACCTTTGTACAGGTCGTCTAC
>DAIMNW010000036.1:0-15494 GCA_036719905.1 Chitinophagales bacterium | reverse complement strand
GTTCAACCTTATAAATTCCTTTGGCTAATCTTGCACTTGGTTTCCAATAGCAACTAACTGTTTTCAACTTGTTAGCATACATAAAACTGGCTTTCATTGTGTAAGGCACTTCTTTTGCCGGGTCTTTAAGGGTTATTGTACCTGAGCCTTGAGATTCCACCTGTATAGTGGTGCCTTGTGGGTCAATTATTCTAACATAAATCATCTGTTCGCCTGCATCTACTACTTTATTTTCACCCACATCAAAGCTAATTTTCAACGCTTCAAGATGGTTTACCTTTGAGGTTTCTTTTTCTTTATTGCCAGTACCTTTTACACCCGTTCCTATTAAATTATTAATTCGGAACAAAGAACCTAACGCAACTTTTTGACTCAGCACCGAGTTTTGATCTTCCAGCAACTTGTTGGTGGCTTGCTGTGTTGAGAGGTTGTTCGATAGGGTATCATATTTCTGATTCAGTGCATTATACTTGGCAGTAAGCTCAGCAATTTGGGCCTTATAGGTTTCCACCTCCGCTTTCATTTCTTGCAAAAGCTTTTTTGCCTTAGCTAAATCTTCTTCGGTTATGTTCTTCTGGTTAATGTATTTCTGCAATTCGTTCTTCTTATTCTCCAGAGCATATTGTTTTACAGCTACCAAGCTATCCAGTG
Organism: Chitinophagales bacterium; assembly: GCA_036719905.1. Taxonomy (GTDB): domain Bacteria; phylum Bacteroidota; class Bacteroidia; order Chitinophagales; family CAIODY01; genus DAIMNW01. The sequence continues at coordinate 14,843 of DAIMNW010000036.1, read as the reverse complement.
CCGCATTTTCGCCTTTGTATTGTTCAATTTCGGCCAACGATTTCTGATAATCGCGTTTTAATTGAGTGAATGAAGAATCCAATTGTCTTTTCTCTTCCGTTACGGTTTCAATCTGGCTGTTTTTTTTCGAATTAGAAAAATACATGTAAATGTTCAACGCAAGCAAAAGCCCAATGAATATCAAATACTTAAGTGTATTGTTCTTTTTTGGCGACTTCGGATTTTCAATTGGAGATATAGGGGTATCCGTCATTTTTTAATGTTTTTGAATAAAATTGTTTAGTGATAAAGACAAATATATAAAACAAAACAGTTTAAGCTCACTTTTCTTGCCTAAAGTTGAGTTATTTAAATAAAATTTGACCGGTCATTTCCTTAGGTATTTCGAGGCCTAAATAGCTCAACAGAGTTGGTGCCAAATCGGCTAGTTTTCCATTGCTGATTTCTTGATTATTGGTGTTAGAAATTAAAAAGAGTGGTACCGGGTTCTTTGTGTGGGCAGTGTTTGGGCTTCCGTCTGGGTTTATCATATAATCGGCATTACCATGGTCGGCAGTTAAGAATATGCTATATTCAAGTTTCAGAGCGTTGTTAACCAGATCCTCTACACATTTATTAACCGTTTCAGCAGCTTTTACTACAGCGTCAAAAACACCTGTATGCCCAACCATATCTGTATTAGCAAAGTTGACACAGATAAATTCGGGTAGGCTAGCATTCATAGCTTTAATTACCTCATCTTTTAATGGATATGCGCTCATTTCAGGTTGCAAATCATAAGTAGCAACCTTCGGCGATGGAACCAAAATTCTAATTTCGCCTTCATATGGGGTTTCCTGACCTCCATTAAAGAAGAAGGTAACATGGGGGTATTTTTCCGTTTCAGCAGCCCTTATCTGATGCAAACCATGCTTTGACAGAACTTCGCCAAGGGTATTTTGCAAAGTATCATTTTGGAAAAGAACTTTGATGTTTTTAAATGTATCGTCATAATTGGTCATAGTGCAATAATTCAATTGCAACTTGTGCATTCCGGCTTCCGGCAAATCTTCTTGCGTAAGTGCACGGGTTATCTGCCGGCAACGGTCTGTTCTGAAATTGAAGCAGAGCACATAATCTCCTTCTTTGATAGGTGCAAATTCCTTTTCAAGTAACACAGGCTGTAAAAATTCATCGGTAACGTTTTGGCTATATGACTCTTGAATTGCTAATTCAATACTATTCGCTTGGTTTCCTTTACCTAAGGTGAGTAAATCGTAGGCCAGTTTGATTCGTTCCCATCGCTTATCTCGGTCCATGGCATAGTACCGCCCTATGGCCGAAACCAATTTAGTTCTACGAGAACTGAGGAACAGGTTAATGTCTTTTATAAATGCAATTCCGCTCTTTGGATCGGTATCTCGTCCATCAGTAAAAGCATGCAATTTGCAATTCATAACATCCTCAAATTCAATTATATCTATCAATCCCTTTAAATGTTCAATTGAAGAGTGAACACCTCCATCGCTCAGCAGTCCCATTAGGTGTAAGGTGTGCCCTGAAGCCTTGGCATTTCTAATAAATTCGAGTAAGACGGTGTTGTTTTTTAGGTCGTCGTTACGCATTGCCAAATCAATTTTTAGCAAATCCTGATATACTACCCGGCCGGCACCTATATTCAAATGACCTACCTCACTATTACCCATTTGCTCATTAGGTAACCCAACCGATTCACCATAGGTAACGAGTTCACTATGAGGGTATTCCCTATACAAATTGTCAATAAATGGTGTTTGGGCGGCCGCTATGGCGTCAGAATAATCGCCAAGGCCCTTGCCCCATCCATCCATTATTATCAACATGGCACGTTTATTTCTATTCATAAATATGTTTTTCGAATATAATTAAAATCTCACCTTTGTAATCAATGCTAGTAATTGAACTAATATTTTGGCACAATATTAGTTACTCTAACTATCAGATTATCCAAATATTACAACTATTAAGATAATGAATAAAATGAAAAAAAGTATAATCTATTTGCAAACTATCAGTCTTATGGTTTTTATGGCTGTGCAAATAGCCTTAGCTAAAGAACCAAGCGCTGGAATCATAGAGCAAGTGGCTGCGGCTTTTAATTCTAAGGATGCTGGTCAGGTGGCTAGCTATTTTGATGTTTCCGTGGAAGTTACCTTGCTTAGTAAGGAGTCTTCGTACAGTAAATCACAGGCTCAGGCAGTTCTTGCCGATTTTTTCAGCAAAAATGCCGTGAAGAGTTTTACCCTTAATCACCAGGGAAATTCGCCTGATGGCTCTACCTACGGTATTGGAACATTGAGTACCGCAAGCGGTAATTATAGAACCTACTACTATTTAAAGCAAAAAGGGGGGCAATATGTAATCCAGGAACTCCGCCTAGAAAAAGAATAACCTTGTATACTAATCAACAGCCTGCTTGCCATCACAAGCAGGCTGTTTTATTTCCCGATACTCAGATATTCTATATCTTGTCCACTGACTAGACTATGCTCCACTTAAAACTTCCTACCGACCCCCGATGGGTCAATCTGGCTGAAATTAGTATTGGCGAAATTCTTACCGATCATGCTTATTGCGAACAAAAAGCAGCTAGCACCTGTATTTCTCTCATTCAATCTTTTGGCGATAAAGAATTGTTGGTTGAAGAGTTGAGCCCTGTGGTAACCGAAGAGTGGGGGCATTTCAGGCAAGTATTAGCCGAATTGAAAAAACGAAACCTGCCGCTGGGTAAGCAGCGCAAAGATTTGTATGTAGGCCAGTTATTGCAATTTCAACGCAAAGGTCTTAGCCGCGAAATTCGATTCTTGGATCAATTACTTACCAGTGCATTGATTGAAGCCCGTAGTTGCGAACGATTTCGTTTACTGAGCATTGGCCTTACAGATGAATATTTTCGCGATTTCTACCATCATTTTATGATTTCAGAGGCAGGGCATTATCGCCTTTTTATCGATTTGGCAAAACATTATTTTCCCGAAAAAGAAGTGGAAATGCGCTGGCATCAATTTCTCGAAAGAGAGGTGGAAATATTGAATAGCCTGGAGCTACGTGGCGATAGAATGCATTAACGGCATTACAAACCTAAATAGTAACTCAACTTAAGAATTAAGTACCGGTTTTTAGCCGTTCTAAAATCGGCTGTATAATTATCGGTATAAACTATATAAAAATCGCTCACTGGGGCAAAACGCCATTGCAATCGGGAATTGATATTAATATTGTTTGTCTGACTATTGTATTGTAAATAAGTAGTGAAATAAATGCTACGAGTTAAGGTAACATCGGCTCGGGCGCCAAGCAGGTTTAACACATTACTGCGGTAGAGTGCAGGCAAAGTGATAAAATTTTGTTCCAGGTTGCACCCCAATGTAAGATAGGGTGGAAAGCGATAGCTCAGATCAGCCGAGTAGGTAAATTTGAAACCATTAAAATAACCGCCTTGATTAATGGCAATGGTGTAGCGAAACAGTTTGCGTCCATCTGAAATATAGTTAGAAGAAAAATTATTATAGGTAAAACTATCTCCGGCATGAAATTTTAATCCTTTACCGCTGCCCGAAGGATCGAAGTCGGAAGTAAGCCTCACAAAATTATTGTTGAACAAAGTGGTCAACACCGCCCCCGATTTAAAGGTCACTTTATAGCTAGGTGAAAGCGTTCGGTCAGTAAACTTTCCGTTCCTATCGAGGTAAAGATCGCTATATATACCCGGTCCATGCTGAAATATGGTATTGCTCTTTGGGAAGAAACTATAATACACCCAATCTTCGTGTCGGAAATAATCTTGCCGATAGATATAACCTACATCGCTACGATAATTTTTTCCTACATACTCATGATTGTATGCAATGTTCCAGTGGCTATAATTGTACGACAACCACATAGCTGTAGCACCAGCATCACTTTTTTGATGATTGAAAAGAGAGTAGTGGTAAAAAATCTTTCCTCTCCAGCGGTTGTTCATGGAATTGATATTGTAATCGGCCCCCACAATCCGGTTATAATCCGAGTCGATAGCCCCTTCGTGATTCCAGCCATTCCGATTCATCATGATAATGCCAAGGGTATTTCGCTTATAAATATTGTATTGAGTAGCTGCTATCAGATAGTTTTGTGCCGTTCGGTTTGCAGTGGGAAGGGTTTGATTATTCAAAATTCCGATTCGCCAATTATCAGCTGCCTTGCCGCTTATTTTTAAACCGTAAAGTATAGGAATCATGTTGCCATTATCATCTAAACCAATTCTGCGGCTAAAGAATGGACGTATGCGGCTAAATCCAAAATTGGCAAAGAGATCACCATTTTCTATAAAGAAATTTCGACGCTCAGGATAAAAGATATTAAAGCGGCTTAAATTGGTAATCTGCCTATCCACTTCTACCTGTGAGAAATCTGGATTTAGGGTAATATCCATATTTAATGAGGTGTTCAATGCTACCTTGGCATCCAGTCCACCTCTCAGTTTTTGCGAACTTGCGTCTTTGCTGAAATCTTTACCTGCTTGCCAATAAGCAAATGGAATTAAAACCAAATTGTTCGAAATTTTTGGCGGATGACCACCTTCAAAAACTACTTTACCGGTAGTGCCAAGGTTCGAAATGTTATAATTTCTACTAACAGGGATCCAACAGCTCACTTCATTGCGCTTTAAATCATTTCTAGAAAAATTAATGCGCCAGTTACCGGAAGAATCTTGGCCGTATCGAATACTTTTAAATGGAATAGCCATTTCAGCCACCCAAAAAGAATCATATCTTTTAGTAGCCGAAAACCAACGGGTATCCCATGCGGTAGTTACCCCGAACAGTCCGCCTTCATCAATCGTTCCTTCGCGTTGAACATTTAATGGATTAACACTGAAGTTAAAACCATTCAAACCATCGCCGCTTGGGTTAAGAGTAATGGCTAGCATATCGTTCACTTTATTTTCAAAATCTCGTCTATAAGATTGCACAATGTATTTGCCAGGTAGAGTGTCATAACATTTGGCGGCAATGTAGATACACTTATGATCGTAGCACATCAAAACCTGTGTCGGGCTTTTAGCCGGGGCGGTATCTGTAGGAAAGTTCTGAGTAAAATGGTCTGCTTTAGAAGAATTAAAATCCCAGACATGTTCATTGAGTGTACCATCAATATGAATATGTTCCGACGTTCGAGGAACTGCAATTTTTCGATCCTGTGCAAATACACTGATTGTGAGTAAGCAAAATAATAGGCTTAAGTATTTAGTGTTCATCTGGCGGTTTCAAGCTCTTTAAATGGCTGTAAATAAATTGGTTTACTATTTCTTGTTCTCATCGCCTGGGCAATGACATTCAAATTCATGATCTAAATCGATTACTGTGATAATGACAGCATCGTCTTTACAATCACCCACCACAACGCGTAATTTTTTTCCATCCACATAATCTTCTACAGCATAGGTAGGGCATGGCTTATCACTTTTTTTTGACTTGGCCTGATTAATGGTGCCATTTGCTACTACTTCTTGCACTTCTGCTTCACTAATTTTTCGGCAATCCATACGGCATCGGGCATGTTCGGTAAATTCCAGGGTGTGCCTCCTAAAGTCTTTCTGCCGGTGATCAATGCGATTGGATGAACTTGAACTTGATGCGCCTGTTGAAACAGACTTTCGACATAATTTGACTGTGAGGGTAATTAAGCCCAAGACTATCAAAACTAGGATAGTTGCCTTCGAATTTGTTTTTGGGATTCGAGCCATAATTAAGAATCAGTTTAATTAATTAATTGGTTAATTCGCCTTCCCATTTGCTTACCACAGTAGCTGCCACTGCATTGCCTACCACATTGGTAGCCGAACGACCCATGTCTAGCAGCTGATCAATTCCCATGAGAAGCAACAATCCGGTTTCGGGAATATGGAAGGTGGCCAATGCTCCGGAAATAACCACCAGCGACGCTCTAGGGACACCGGCTATGCCTTTACTTGTGAGCATAAGTATAAGCAGCATGCTTATTTGTTCGCCAAAGCCCAGATGTATATTATAGCATTGAGCAATAAAAAGCGAAGCAAAAGTCATATACATCATGCTGCCGTCCAGATTGAATGAATAGCCAAGCGGCAGAACAAAACTCACAATACGATTATTGCATCCAAATCGCTCCAGTTGCTGTAATAATTTTGGAAAAGCACTCTCACTACTTGCTGTACTAAAAGCCAGAAGCACGGGATCTTTAATATGACTAACCAATGACCCTATTCGCTTACCAATGACAAGCCACCCCATGAATAACAGTATGCCCCAAAGCAGCAGCAGTCCGAAGTAAAATTCACCAATCAGGGTACCGAATGTGAGTAGAACACCAATCCCTTGCTGTGCAACGATAGATGCTATGGCTGCAAAAACAGCAAGCGGTGCCATGTTCATCACCAGCGATGTCATTTTTAATATAATGTGAGCCAGCGAATCGAGCGTTTGTATAACAGGTTTGCCCAAATCGCCAATGGCGGCACATGAAATACCAAAGAAGATAGAAAAGACAATAATTTGCAAAATCTCATTATTGGACATGGCTTCTATAAAACTCTTAGGCACCAGATGGGTTACAAAATCCTTCACATTTAGTTGAGCCGCCTTAACACCCGATTCAATACCAGGGTCGGGGAGAGTCAGATTCATGGCGGCGCCGGGTTTCAGTAAATTGACTAATAACATTCCCAATGATAGGGAAATAATGGTGGCCGAAATAAACCACAGCATTGTTTTTCCTCCAATTCTGCCAACGGCTTTCAAGTCGCCTAGCTTGGCCACCCCAACAGCTAAAGTGCTGAAGACCAGCGGCGCAATAATCATTTTTATCAGCCTTAGAAAAATATCGCTAAGAATAGTGATAAAGCCCGTATACTTGGCTATGGCTTCTTGATTAACAGTTCCATCTGTTGTAAAGTGGTATCTAACTGCTACTCCTGTGAGTATGCCAACCAGCATAGCTACAAAAATATAAACGGTAAGTCGGCTCTTGAACATTCTATTGTGGATGGATGGTTTGGATTCTACTTCAGTTACAAAGTAACTTTTTTTAAATGAAATAAAGGCAAAAAAAAATCCCATCAACATGAAGTTAATGGGATTTTTTACTGGTTATCAGAATTACTTGTTCTGAGAAATGATTTGTTTGAAAGCCTCCGGATTGTTCATAGCCAAATAAGCCAATGATTTACGGTTCAATTCCACATTATTAGTTTTTAGCTTGTGCATAAACTTGCTATAGCTTAAACCCTCTTCGCGAAGAGCGGCATTTATACGAGCAATCCATAAGGTCCGGAATTCACGTTTTTTACCTTTACGGCCCACATAGGCATAGGTTAAACCTTTCTCTACGGAGTTCTTTGCAACCGTCCAAACGTTTTTACGTTTGCCGAAAGAGCCTTTTGCAAGTTTTAATAATTTTTTTCTACGAGCTCTAGAAGCTACTGAATTTACTGAACGTGCCATTTGATACTTTAATAATTGATTTTAAACTGATTGATTAAATTATATACCCAACATTCTGCTCACGTGCTCCATATTGGCTTCGTGCACTAAACCGGCTTTCTGCAAACGGTTTTTGCGTACATTGGTTTTCTTGGTTAGAATATGACGTTTATAGGCCTTGCCACGTTTTACCTTTCCGGTTCCGGTTACTGTAAAACGCTTCTTAGCGCTACTGTTGGTCTTCATTTTAGGCATAACTCTTTATTTTTTAGGACTGCAAAAGTATACTTTTTATTGTAAAAAGAAAGCAAATCGACCTTATTTTCTTACTTACTACAAATAAACTTAAATGATTGATTCTTTTAGGCTTGAGAAGTGATGTGCCAATAGAAAGTAGAAATGTCTGCTATGCACCAGTAAGCCCGTTCGCATTTGATCCTAAAAGTTGCCATAAAACCACACCTATGGCCACTGATACATTTATGGAATGCTTGGTTCCAAACTGTGGTATTTCTACACATAAGTCGCAGAGCGCCAGAACTTCATCACTAACACCTCCCACCTCCGATCCAAAAACGAGCGCAAGTGGTTTATGATTTTGTGTAAATTCCTGCAAATACAATTTCGGTTCAGCTTGTTCCACCGCTGCCACTATGTAATTTGAAGCTTTTAGGACCTGAATAGCATTGGTGGTATCTGCAAAATGCTTCCAGGCAACTGTTTCTGTAGCTCCCAAGGCTACTTTATGAATATCGCGGTGCGGTGGCTGAGGAGTAAAACCGCATAAATAAATGGCCTCTATGGCAAATGCGTCAGCTGTTCGAAAGGCAGAACCTACATTGTGAAAGCTGCGAATATTGTCAAGCACAATTACTACTGGTCGCTTAGGAACAGCTTTGAATGCACTGATATCTGGTCTATTCAGTTCTTCATTGGTCGTTTTACGAATCATACAAGTGCAATAATAGTTTTTTTAGAATTCTAAATTCGCTATTTTACTATCAAGTAGGGTTTATATTTGCGGCATGAATCGAATAATATTTCAATTTGAAGAAAAGAACAAAACTAGTGTAACCTTCGATTGTCCGAAAGGGGATAGCATTCTTGAAACGGCCTTAAGAAATAATATAGAATTGCATCACAACTGCGGTGGAGTGTGTGCTTGCAGTACCTGTCAAGTTTATCTTGAATCCGGTGCAGCCTTTGTTGAAGAACTTTCAGACAAAGAAGAAGATTTTATAGATAGGGCTAAGAATCCTAAGCTGAATTCGAGGTTAAGTTGCCAATGCTTACTGCTTAGCGAAAACGAAACAGTTACCGTTACCATACCCGATCAGAGCCTTCTTTTGGGCGATTAATCAGCTTGGCTTAGCATCGAATATTTTATTGAAAAAAGGCCTAATTTTATTTATGTTTGGCTTTTAAAGCTTTCAACAATTAAAATTTGTCATTACGCTCTATGATTCGCTTATTAAGCCTGGTTATTGTTTTGTCTTTTTCACTCCGTTTGTCGGCTCAACCAATTAAAAGATGTGGTACAAGTGAATATTATGCTGCCAAAATTGCAAACGATCCGTCTTATGAGGCAAGTGTGAAAGCCGCCCATCAGAGAGCCATGGCACTCAGAAATAATTTGCCAACTGATCCCAAAAGTTTAACAGTAACGGTAAGAATGATTCCTGTAGTAGTACATGTTATCTATAAGACGGCAAGTCAAAACATTCCATTGTCAAGAATCCAGCAGCAGATTGATATTCTCAACATTGATTTTCTTAGATTAAATGTTGATGCTCAAAAGACCCGACCTGAGTTTTTGTCGTTTGCCTCTCGAGCCAACATTCAATTCTATTTGGCCACCATTGACCCATCGGGTAATCCAACAAATGGGGTAACGTATACCAACACCACAGTGACGAGTTTTAATTCTTCCACAGATGATATGAAACAAAACAGCACTGGTGGCGAAAATGCTTGGAATACGGCTGAATATTTAAATATTTGGGTTTGCAACCTAAGTGGAGGAATTTTAGGAATTACCACTTTTCCGGGTGGCCCAGCATCTTACGACGGATTGGTTATTTCATCCGATTATTTTGGACCAGTTGCCAGTTCATCTCCTTATGATTTAGGTCGCACTACTACACACGAAATGGGACATTACTTTGGTTTGGAACATCCATTTGCCAGTGGCAACTGTACCAATAACGATTGCACAATTGATGGCGATTATATGTGCTGCACTCCACCCCAATCGGCAACTATATTTGCTTGCGATACGTCATCCAATTCGTGCCATAGTGATGCTACTGGTTTAAACCATCCATTTTCAACCGATGTTCACGATCAAGTTGAAAACTTTATGGAGTATACCGATGATAGTTGCATGAATATGTTCTGCACCGATCAAACAAATTATATGCAAGCTACTTTGCTTACCGATAGAGCCTCTCTGGGTTTTGACACGACAGTAACAGTGGGTCTTAAGGTGATAATAAATGAACTAGAATCAAGACCGACTATTTCTCCCAATCCCGGATTCGAAAACTTTACCATTCAAGCTTTGCACAATGCCATTACCCACGTGACCGTTTATGACATTAATGGCAGGCAGGTATTGGATGAGCAGGTAGTTGCGGCTCGGCAATTTCCATTAAATCTAACTTCACAACCTTCAGGAATGTATCTGGTTAAAATAAAATACGGCAACTCCTTCTATACCACTAAACTGATTAAACAGTAGCTTTTCCATTCACTTAAATAAAATTTTATTAATGAAAAAAAATACCCTAACTATCGCTTGCTGCTTGCTTGGCTTTTCACTTTTTGCTCAAAGCAAACAATCGGTGCCATCCACTTCGCTGCCACCGCATAGAACCTGCGGCACAGATGCTCTTTATGAGGAACAAATGAAAAATCCGCTTCTGAAAGCCGGCTATGATATGGCTGTGCAACAAATGCTTGCTGAACGAAATAATCCTTCGCCAAAAAGCGGCCCAAAATCGGCAGGCGTTTCGGTTACCATTCCGGTGGTAGTGCATGTTTTATGGAAACCAGGGGTAACCAATTCCATTAACGTTTCAGTAGCACAAATCAATAGCCAGATAAACAGGCTCAATACAGATTATCGACGTTTAAATCCCGATATAAGCAATGTGCGTTCCATCTTTCTTGGCGATACGGCAGACCTTCGGGTTGAATTTTGCCTTGCACAAACTGATCCATTGGGAGATACCACAACCGGAATTATAGTTAAGCAGGTAACCACCAGCATGTTTGCAACCACCGCCACCTCTGAACCAATGAAATATACCTCACTAGGTGGCGACGATGCTTGGGATAGATCGAAATATTTAAATATCTGGGTTTGCAATTTTTCACATATGGGCAATACCAATGTGCTTGGCTACGCTCAGTTTCCGGGTGGTGCTGCTGCCACTGATGGGGTGGTTATCCGTGGCGACGCCTTCGGTGATGGGGGAACAGCCGTGGCACCCTATAATAAAGGTCGTACCGGTGTGCATGAAGTAGGACATTGGTTAGGCTTATATCATCCGTTTCAAGGCGGATGCACAGGCATGACTTCCTCTACCTGTTCAACCCAGGGAGACTTATGCTGCGATACACCACCGGTGGCTGCTGCCAATTATGGATGTAGTAATGGAAATGCCAATTCATGCGCCGAAACATATCTTGGCAATAGGGTAGACATGTGGGAAAATTTTATGGACTATTCCGACGATGCCTGCTCCTATATGTTTTCACGTGATCAAAAATCAATTGTCACTTCTGTGTTAAATTCTTCTAGAGCCAGTTTAAAAACTTCATTGGCATGTGCTTTACCAGGTTCAGTGCCAATAGCTGCCTACTCCTACACTCCAACCACTGCGGTGTGTATTGGCGATACAATTACCTTCACCGATGCTAGCACGGTAACCACACCAAGCACCTATTTATGGAATTTTGGAAATGGAGCCATACCTGCCACTGCCAACACGGTTGGTCCCCACAAGGTGGTTTACACTACTGCAGGCAGCAAGGCCGTAAGCTATACCACCGGCAATGGAACTTATAGTACCAGTGTTAACCATTACATCACCGTAGTGCCGCCTCCAACGCCAGCACTCACCGGACCTCAGGCTACCTGCCAGTCTTCATCAGCAAGTTATTCAGTGAGCTCTACTAGCGGAAGCACTTACACATTCTCCGCTATTGGTGGAACTATTGGATCTACCACAGCCAATTCAGCAGTTGTGAATTGGGGCACAGGCTCCACAGGTCAGGTTATTGTAAATGAGTTAAATTCAGCCGGATGCCATGGTTATGATACCGTAACTGTGACATTAACAAATGGAATAAGTACGGTAATATCAGGTCCATTAACAGCTTGTACCGGTGTAGGACAACATTGGAGTGTACCGGCTATTTCAGGTTCGGCCTACACCTGGACCATTGCCGGCGGTACGGTTTCAAGTGGTGGGGGAACCAATAATCCATTAATTACATTCACAATAGCCGGTACCAAAAACATAATTGTTAATCAAAGTATCGGTTCAGGCTGTTCAGCACTAGATACCTTTACGGTTACGGTATATCAAACACCAACACCCACAATAACCGGTCCTACCAATGTATGTGTAGGGAATAGTTACAATTACAGCACATCATCCGTTACTGGCAGCACATACAATTGGACCATCTCTGCCGGTGGAAGCATTAACACAGGAGCAGGAACCAACGCTATTACTGCAACGTGGCCAAATGGAGCCATAAGCACTATGAATTTGCAACAAACTGTAAATGGCTGTTTAGGTACCACATCGCTTACCATTGCATCGCATAGTTTACCTGCTACTTCTTTCACTTATGCAAATAATAATGGCTCAGTAAACTTTACCAATACTTCACCCGGTGGCGGTGCCAATTCCTATACTTGGTATTTTGGCGACGGTTCAAGTTTAAGTGGGCAAAATGTGTCTCATACCTACGCAAGTGCAGGCATGTACACCGTGTGCCTTGAAGCCATTGACAATTATAATTGCACAGATTCAAGTTGTCATAAAGTTGACATCACCATCAATGGCATTGATGATTTAATTAATTCATCAATAAATTCTATTTCCATTTATCCTACCTCGACTGAAAAAATAATTAATCTTGATTATAATTTAGCTTCATCTACAGATGTGTCTTTACGACTCATTGATGTGCTTGGCAAAGTTCAAAATGAGCAATCTTGTACCCATTGTTTTGCCGGTCAACAACATACAAGTTTTGATATAAGTAAATTGCCAAACGGCATTTACTTCATACAGCTGCAAACCAATAGTGGTGTACTGGTTCGAAAGTTTGTAAAAAGGTAATATTAGATTAAACGAAAGAAGGCCGCTCATTTTACATGAGCGGCTTTTTTATTTCTGAGCAAAATGGGTATTGGCCCGTTCGAAATCTTCCGGAACGCCAATATCAATGAAGTAGCCATCTGAAACATAGCCATAGAAATGCAAGAAATTGTAATGCGATTCTAAAAAATCTTTTTCAAAACTGAATTTTTCAGGGAAGGTGTAATCCAATAGGCATTTTCGATTCAGTAAATACACTCCGCCATTAATTATTCCTTTCGTTCTGAATTTTTTCTCCATAAATCCAGTAATGGCGAAGGAGTCGTTCACTTGTACAATGCCGTATCGCTCAAAATTTTCCATAGGTTTCAAAGCAAGGCTCAAGTCATTGGGGCTGTGGCTAAAATGAAATTGAACGAATTTATGTAGGTCAATATCAAAGAAAGTATCGCCGTTGAGGATCAAAATATTTTCTGTGGTGGTCTTTTGAAGTGCAAGTCTAATGCCTCCTCCAGTTCCAAGCGGTTCGGTTTCAATAGCAAAGTATATGTCAAACTCATCTTTCCATTCGAAACAATACTCTTCTATCAGTTCATACTTATAACCAACGGACAAAACAATTCTCTCTATTTTATTCTTTTTTAAATAGCTAAAAATATAATGGAGAAAGGGTTGATCAGCAACCGGCGCCAATACTTTTGGAACGTTACTTACCACCGATTGAAGTCGAGTTCCCAATCCTCCGGCCAAAATTATACATTCAGTAACTGAGGCCATTATTTAATTTTTTCAGCCAGTTTTTTTATTTCAAGTAAAATAGGATTCCATCCTTCGCCATTATTCAAGGCTTCAACATAACGCCGTTCGCCATCGGCTACGGTGGCATAATTTCCCTGAGTAACTGTGAGAAGCGTCTGCGCATTAGATTCAGCCAGCTCATAGGTTACGTGCAGATAATTTTCTGGTATATCTTCTATATCAGCATTCGGATCAATAGTTGAATATTGTAGTAAGAAGGGTGGCTTTATCTCTAAGATGGTCCCCTTTACAAAAATCATTTCTGCTCCCTCATAGTTTCCTTTCCAGAGCAACGGGCTTCCTTTCGACCAGTCGGAAACGGTTTCACAGCCGAACATATAGACTTGGGTATACTCTGGCTTAGTGAGTACGTCCCATACTTTGGTAGCAGGGGCTTGAAAGGCAATCGAATTTTTAATCTCCAAAATATCAGACATAGCAAGGTTTTATTTGTGCATTAAACGATCAATGGCCTCTTTATTCATATCGAACTGGAAGACATTTTTGACCACACTAAAATTTTGGGTATCGGTGCAGCGGTAATAAGCAGCTTTGGCAAATTCCAACTTGTTGTTTTCAAATTCGAACAAAGCCGTTAAGCCGGCAATTTGTGTAGCTGTAAAACAGTTACCTTTTAGTACGTTTTTGAGCGCCATCATTCTTTTTTCTTCATATTGAAATAAAGAGGCTGAATATCGGGTTTGCTCATAGGTGGCCGAATCTACAGCACTGTCACAAGGATGGTAAGGAATGTGGGTAGGCAATTCATTGGCTTCTGAACGACGTTCCATTTGATAGGCACCAATGGGTGTTTCACTTACTAAACGTAATTGATAACTCGACGATTTTTGGCTTCTATTGGCGTCGCCAAGGTTTTTCATGCGCAAGACATATCGCTGTTTTATTCCTGCCTTTACGGTAATAGCCTGATCTATTTTATCTATACTGTCTTCTGTAAATACAATTAGCAGCTTGGCCAAGCCGGGCTTTAAATTGGGTAAGGTGGCCGAAACATGCGGACTAGTAAACTGTTTTTCTCCATTTACAAATACATTAAAGGTTTCTCCATTCTCACTGAAAAATTCAAGCGCACCCACGGCTACTTGGGCAAAGCTGCCAACATGGATTAATAAAAATAGGGTTATTAATAATGCAATAGATTTCATCTAACAATTTTAACGTTTAAAGGTTTCTAAAAATACTATTTCTCGATTCATTTTAATACAAAAATACCATTATCTTAGTG
>DAIMNW010000188.1:0-4268 GCA_036719905.1 Chitinophagales bacterium | reverse complement strand
ATATAAAACACTGATTGTGAATATATATAAAAATCAACTTCGCTGGAGGCTGGTATTATTGCTTTTGGCTTTTGGGATAGTAGCTGTTTCATTATGGTACAGTAATAGGTTAGCAAACAAACTGGCCAATGAAGAACGAGCCAAAATGGAAATGATGGCAATTACTTATCAGCATATAAGCGAAGCAGGCGACAATACCGATTTGGGGTTCTTGCTTCACATGGTAAATCAAAATAAAACCATCCCTCTCATTCTGACCGACTACCAGCTAACTATATTAGATGCCAAAAATTATGATTCGCTATCAATAGCTAAAGACAGTAACTTTTTAAAACGCGAACTTAATGTTTTGCGATTGAGCCACGACTCAATTCCAATAGTATTTAATGGCAAAGTGCTCAACTATATTTTTTATAAAGATTCCTATTTACTAACTCAACTCAAGTACTTTCCTTATGTGCAACTGATTATTATTAGTTTGTTTCTGGTAGTTTGTTATCTGGCTTTTTTCAGTTCGCAACGAAGCATACAAAATCAACTTTGGGTAGGTATGGCCAAGGAAACGGCCCACCAGTTGGCAACACCTATTTCATCCATGAGCGCATGCTTAGAACAGTTGGAGGCGGTATCAGATTCAGACCCTAAACTACCAGCTATATTGACCGAACTGCATAATGATGTTGGCCGGCTTGAAACTATAACCAATAGGTTTGGCAAGATTGGAAGTGTACCACAATTAAAGGCTGAAGATTTTGAAATGGTTATTAATCGAAGCGTTGCCTACGTTAAGCAAAGAAGCAGTCAGAGGGTGCAGTACTTAGTTAATAATCATTTGCCAACCGGCAAAACAGTGCTTTTAAACATTGCACTTTTCGACTGGGTGATTGAAAATCTGATTAAGAATTCGTTGGATGCCATGGCTGGAGATGGAAAAATTACGGTTACTCTTTCTGAATCAGAAAAGTATGTAATTACCGACATTACTGATACGGGCAAAGGCATTGCTTCCAACCTTTTTAAAACCATTTTTAAGCCAGGTTTCAGCACTAAGAAACGTGGCTGGGGCTTGGGATTATCGCTTTGTAAAAGGATAGTAGAAGAATATCATAACGGAAAAATTTTTGTTAAAGAATCTATCCCAGGCAAGGCAACCACTTTCCGAATTTTGCTTCGCAAATAATTCGCTTATTCTTTTATAAATCGGGCTACCATTCTGCTGTCATTTGACCGAAGCACATAAATTCCGCTGCTTAAGTTTTTTACATCCACAGCTATATCTTTTGTTTGATTAACTGGCACTAACAGCAGCCTTTGTCCCAGTTGATTATAAATGCTAATCTCAGTGAAAGAGGCTTTACTAAGGTTAACGATATGCAACACATCGTTCACCGGGTTTGGGTAAATTTTTAACATGGATGCTGGAATTAAATCAGAACTTGAAGTAGGCACATTGATGGTTCGGATAAGCGTATCGCTGCCGCAATCGTTAAATGCAATCAGTTTCACAGTATAAGTTCCTAATGCTGGATAGCTGTGAACAGGGCTGTAATTGTACGATCCTCCCCCATCGCCAAAATACCAAATTACACTATCTGTTGCCACAGAGGTATTGAAAAAGTTAATGACTGAGCCTCCGCCGGAAGTCACATTGAATGCCGCCGTTGGGGGGCCATGATTTACCTGTGCGGTAATTGGGATTCTGGTACCAGGGCAACCTGCAAAGTGTAATTGCCAATCGTAAAAATATAAATAGTAATTAGGCGACAAAGTATTACCCGTGATATTCACCACATGATTAATACCGTACGGATATTGCGCTCCAGCTGTATTTCTTCCTAATCCGGTAGTAGTGCCAACGGCATCTAATTTATAATTAATGGCAGGTACAATCAAAAATCCCACACCTATATTTTGTGGCTGCCCAGGTACTACATTATTTACTGGCACCGTCACTGAATTTAATACCGTATTGGAGGCATCCAGCAGACGAATTACCACATTACCATTTGTTGAAGGATAAATTTTAACTGAATCTAGAACGATAGATTCTTCAACATCAAACAGCATGGTGTTATTGTAAAAGTTCACATTACCAATAGAGCCAAAACCATTATTGCTAGGACCAATTCGGGCAAGTACATACGAATGTGGTTCGACATAATAGGTTGTTGTAGCTGCAATAACCGGAGTAGTAAAATTATTACCTGCACTAAGCAAAGTGCTAGTAGTGTCACCTGCGTACCAGTAAATAAATCCGTTTACAGCCGAAGCATGCAGAGTAACAGTTCCGGCATTGCATCGATGACCATATTTAGTAGTTACGTTACCGGGCGCCGTAGCAACATAAGTATCTTCCAATAAGGTGTCGTTCGAGTGGTTGGCATCACCAATTGTAGTTGCCACAAATTTAAAGTGATAAACTCCCCCATTGGTTGGCGTAACAATGGTAAAAAGCACATTTTTCGTGGAATCTGGCGGAATGGTATCTGTTATGGTTAGATTAAAAATTCCTGCTTGCAGGCCAGTCATGGTTAGGTCAAACGCAAAATTTGTAACAGTATCGGTACCCACATTTTTCACTTGAGCTATAATGGACTGCGTAGTACTCGAGCAGAAAAAACTATAAGGGCTGATTAATTGAGTGACGGCCATGTCTTTTTGACACAAAGCATGATTACTCAAAAAGAAAATACTTACTATGAGAATTAGACAGGAATACTTCATCCTTCAAATTTAATCCATTAGGAACGTATCGCCATAAGTATTTCTAACCTCTAGGTGTTCATTCTCTTAATCTCAATACATGCTCAAGATTAACCCCAGCGGAATAAGGCCCCCTTTATGTCTGCAGCCCAATACAAGAGCGATTGTTAAATATGATGAATGATTAAATAATATATTGGCATTCCAATCGTGATATTAAATGGAAACGTGATTCCAAGGGCCATTGGAATGTAGAGGCCAGGGTCGGCCTTTGGTGCAGCTAATCGCATGGCAGCCGGTACTGCTATGTAAGAGGCGCTTGCTGCAAGTATTGCAAAGATAAATCTGTTACCAAGTTCATGAATAAATAAGCCACTAAGAGCAGCTACAGCACAACCATTGATAAGCGGAACCACAATGGCAAAAACAGTTGCAAACCAACCATATTTTTTGAAAGCTGAAAATCTTTTAGCAGTTACTATACCCATTTCTAAAAGGAAAATGGCAAGAAACCCTTTAAAGATATCTGTGGTGAATGGTTTAATTCCCTCAGCTTGTTTTGTATCTGCTATTAAACCAATTATTAAACTTCCTAAAATCATGAGCACACTGCCATTGGTAAAAGAATGGCGAATGGTCTCACTTAATTTACCTTCACTTCTATTTTCAGAATCATACTTCATTAATAAAACTACACCCATGATTATTGCTGGTGATTCCATTAGTGCCATCACTGCCACCATATGACCACCAAAGGTTACCTTCTGTGATTCTAGAAAAGAAACAGCTGCTACAAAAGTAACAGCACTAACCGATCCATAAGCTGCCGCTACTGCCCCAGCGTCACTTATGCTCATTCTTCTTTTTAAAACAAAAAACGTATAGAGAGGAATAACAGATGCAATAGCTAAACCAAATATAAGTGAATAAACAATTTCTGCCGTGAAGCCACTATGTGAAAGTTCTTGTCCACCTTTAAAACCAATTGAGAACAATAGGTAAAGAGAAATAAATTTACTCGAGGAAGCCGGAATTTCCAAATCGCTTTTAACCAGAATGGCAAAAACACCGAGTACAAAAAAAAGTAAAGTTGGGTTAGTTAAATTGGAAAGTAGAATTTGAAAGTCCATGTTTAGTTGTTTTTAGGTGGATAGTTAGATATGATATGTATAATCTTATTTGTGCTCTTGTTAGTAATCATTCCACTTATTGTTAGCTGGTGAATCATTTTTTCAATCAGTACATTATTAGGCTTCAAGATTTCTAGAATTTGACTTTTAACTATCAAATCAGCCAACAGTATTTGTTTATTGCTCAAGGTTTGCATCTTATTAATCAAATTTATGTTATCCAGCCTAATTTTACTCAACACAATTTCAGGGTATTTTTTACGCTTTAAAGTCTTTTTTAAACATCCATTGATAAAATAGCAAGACGTATCTACCGCAATTATTATTTCCTTGATATTTTCTCTTTCAATCAAGTGACGCAATGATAAACGATCCACAGTTTCATTGTCCAAAATGGTGGCAAGAGTAGTAAAAAAAAACACTTCTTCTCCATAT
>DAIMNW010000187.1:0-4296 GCA_036719905.1 Chitinophagales bacterium | reverse complement strand
GGCTACACCCAGACTAAGAAACTGGTGGTGGCTAAGTAAGCCAAGGTTAAATAAAGCTTAAACAAAAAGCCCCGTTCTGGTTAAACCGGAACGGGGCTTTTTGTTGATAGAAGAAAGTGCTATCCAAACAGGTTAAATAATATGATATAGACTAGCTCTTGTTCTATTAAGAGCAAAAAAAAGGAACCATTTAGGTTCCTTTTTCAAAATATTAAATTGATAATTATTTTTTCTTTTCAGGAGCTTTTGCAGCAGCAGGAGCTGCGGCAGGAGCAGCGGCACCAGCAGCAGGAGCTGCGGCAGCAGTAGGAGCGGCCACTTCTTCCGTTTTAAGAACACGTGGTACAAATGCGCTTACAACAGGATTATTAGGCGCAGTAAGAATCTCCATACCTTCAAAATTCAGTTCTTTAACACGAATGTGCTTACCTAATTCAAGTTCTTCAACTTTAATGTCAAGATGTGACGCCAAAGCTTCAGGAGTAGATTTTACTTTTAACTTACGTAAACGAGGAATCAATTTACCACCGGCTTTTACGCCTTTAGCAACACCTGTAAATTTAAGAGGTAAGTCAACGATTACTTTTTTACCTGGAGTAAGCTCCAAAAAATCAATATGATTAACTTTATCACTAATGGTATTGAATTGGATATCTTGAACAATAGCTGTATGAACATTACCACCAATAGTAATTTCGGCTTTTTTGAATTCAGGGGTGAACACTAATCCTTTAATATCTTTCGATTTAATAGAAAAGTGAATGTTTTCCTTACCACCATAAAGTACGCATGGAATGTTGCCGCTTGAACGAAGATCACGAGTGGCCTTCTTGGTTATTGAGTTTCGAACCTCTCCTTGAATATTTACTGCTAACATGTCTGTTTTTTTAATTTTGGATTGCAAAGATATAAAAATGCTTCAGAATTGAAAGCAAAGATTCCTATATTATTTTAAGAATAATTTCTGTGATAATTTTGTTTCAACCTATTGCAACCACTTGATTTTGAGCGTATTAAAAGTAGTAGGCTTATAAAAGTTAGAATCTTCAAGAAGTATGATCCATCACAATCAACCACTTATGATGTATTTTTTTGAAAAAAAGAGTGAAATAGCCGGCCGGTTCGTCCTTTTCTCTGACCAGTTTCCATTTTCCAAGAACAACGGCAGTTTTGCGACCAGTTCGTTGAGCTGAAAGAATGGTAAACTCCAATTGGACCATTGCCTTTTTATCGGGGTAGCTTTTTTGATAATGTTCTAAAGTGGTTTGCCACCCTTGTGTGATTCCATTTTTAGAAACAAATTTCAGACTGTCATTGTGCCAATAACCTTGCATAAAACCAACAATATCGCCGGCATTCCAAGCAGATTGTTGTTGCATCAAAACTTCTTCAACCGGTTTAAAAGAGTTTATTTGTGCAGAAACTGAAAGCCCAGAACAAAGAACCAAAAGCAATAAGAAAATTGGACCTTTCATTGATTGCATTTTACAATCTAATCATCTAGGCTAAAGCAGCTTTAACCAAAGTGGCTGCCTCCTTCAATTCTATAGCTGATTGAACTTTAAGTCCGGATTGCTCAATTAGTAATTTTGCCTCAGTGGCATTGGTACCTTGCAAACGAACAATGATTGGAATTTTTATTTCGCCAATATTTTTGTAAGCATCCACCACACCTTGCGCTACTCTATCGCATCGTACAATACCACCAAAAATGTTTACCAAAATGGCTTTAACATTTGGGTCTTTCATGATTATTCTGAAACCAGCCTCAACCGTTACAGCATTGGCCGTTCCGCCTACATCTAAGAAGTTGGCAGGCTCACCGCCACTCAGTTTTATCATATCCATAGTAGCCATGGCAAGCCCGGCACCATTTACCATACAACCCACGTTGCCGTCGAGTTTTACAAAATTAAGATTATGTTCACCGGCTTCTACTTCGGTTGGGTCTTCTTCGCTTACATCTCGTAATTCTTCTAAATCAGGATGACGCACTAAGGCATTGTCATCAATATTCATTTTACAATCCACGGCAATTATCTTATCATCGGAAGTTTTAAAAAGCGGATTGATTTCTAACATAGCACAATCTAATCCGATGTATGCATCATAAAGCTTGGTGACAAAAGAGGCCATATTTTTAAATGCCGTGCCACTCAATCCCAGGTTGAAGGCTATTTTTCGAGCTTGAAAAGCGCCCAATGGAAAACCAGGCTGCACCCACTCTTTAAATATTTTCTCAGGTGTCTCATGCGCTACATCTTCTATATTCATACCGCCTTCGGTACTGTACATAATCACGTTTTGTGCTTTTGATCTATCAAGCAAAATGCTGAGATAAAATTCTTTTACCGGTGAAGGACCATCATAATAAACATCCTGCGCTACTAAAATTTTATGAACTTTCTTTCCTGCCGGGCCGGTTTGAATGGTGACCAATGTGCCACCTAACAGGTTACGAGCTATTTCACTGGCGCCTTCTAAGCTTTTTGCAACAGCCACACCGTGCTGTGTGGTTCCAATAATTGTTCCTTTACCACGTCCACCGGCATGAATCTGCGATTTAAGAACTGCAAACTTGGTGTTATTTTCTGTCGTAATTTTTTTGTAAGCCTGTTCTGCCTGCGCTATATTGGTGCATGGCACACCTTCTTGTACAGGTACGCCGTATTTTTTCAATAATTCTTTAGCTTGGTATTCGTGAAGATTCATAGTATGGTTGATGGTTAAATAATGACGGCGAAGTTAGTTTTTTATAATAAAAGCAGAGCAATATTTATACTAGTGGTGGGTATGAGCCACCTGTTAATGAGTAAAAATGTATTGAATCAAATTGGCCCCCATTTGTAAAGCTTGCAAATGTTTCTCCGGAGGGTCATGATGCACACTGCCATCCTCCCAGCCATCACCTAAGTCGCATTCGTAACTGTAGAACACTACTAATCTACCTTGATAAATTAGTCCATATCCCCTTGGCGCCTTGCCGTCATGTTCATGAATTTTTGGTAAACCATTGGTAAAGGTATAGCGTTGATGATAGATAGGATGATTGAAGGGCAATTCAACCAAATCCAACTCAGGAAAAACTTTCTTCAGAACCGGTCTTACAAAAGGGTCGAGGCCATAATTATCATCAATATGCCAAAAGCCGCCGGCCAAAAGATAGCTCCGCATGTTCTTTGCTTCTGCATCACTTAAAGTCATATTGCCATGCCCGGTGGTGTGAACAAACGCATAGTTGAATAATTCAGGGCTGCCTACTTCCACCACAGCTTGCTCTTCATCAAAGTTGGTTTTCAATTCTTGATTGCAAAATTTGGCCAAATTTGGTAACGATGTAGGATTTGCATACCAATCTCCTCCCCCATTATATTTTAGCAAACCCATTTTAAGTGTGGGCGATGGCAAAAAGCTTTGCAATAAAATGAGCATCGCCGTACAACAGAAAATCCAAATAAAGCGCATGCCGTTTTTATTTTATTAAATCACCGTTTTAAAATACTCAAGGGTTTTCTTCAACCCTTCGGCCCTATCCACCTTAGGCTCCCATCCCAATAGAGTTCGGGCTTTGGTAATATCGGGTCTGCGCTGCTTAGGGTCGTCGGTAGGTAGAGGTTTGTAAATCACTTTTGAATCTGAACCTGTGAGTTTCAATATTTCTTCGGCAAATTGATTGATAGTAATTTCAGCAGGATTGCCAATATTTACCGGCTGAGCATAATCGCTTAATAGCAAGCGATAAATGCCATCTACCAAATCGCTCACATAACAAAAGGAACGAGTTTGAGAACCATCGCCAAAAGCTGTGAGTGGTTCTTTGCGCAAAGCCTGACCGATAAATGCCGGCAACACCCTACCGTCATCGAGGCGCATACGAGGGCCATAGGTATTAAATATTCTAACAATTCGTGTTTCCACTCCGTGGAAGGTGTGATACGCCATAGTCATGGCCTCTTGAAAGCGCTTGGCTTCATCATACACCCCACGAGGGCCCACCGGGTTTACATTGCCCCAATATTCCTCCGTTTGTGGATGAACTAATGGGTCGCCATAAACCTCCGAAGTGGAAGCTATCAGCATTCTGGCATTTTTAGCTTTGGCTAAGCCCAATAAATTATGTGTACCTAAAGAGCCCACTTTTAATGTTTGAATGGGCATTTTTAAATAATCGATTGGCGATGCCGGGCTGGCAAAATGCAAAATATAATCCAGTTCGCCTGCCAAATGTACATACCTGCTTACATCATTAAATAGAAACTCACAATGTTCGCTGGCAAAGAGATGATCAATGTTTTT
>DAIMNW010000336.1:0-1076 GCA_036719905.1 Chitinophagales bacterium | reverse complement strand
CAATTATCACCATCACAGTCGGGTTTAGTTTGGTCTTCGATTCTTTTACAGTTAGTAAAGACCATGGGTGCTTGCCGCTACCGGTCGCTTTTCCTAATCTAAGTACAAATGCCCCTAGCTATTTGTGGATTTTTGGCGATGGTTCCCCTAAATCCACTCTGCCAACTCCGTTTCACACATAAAATAATCCGGGACCGTTTACCGCCACACTTTATGCTTACAATCCGGCCACATGCAATATGGCCGATACTTTTCAAATAGTTATTACACCTAATACACTTCCTGTAGTAGCTGCTGGTATTGCTGATGATTATTTTGGTTGTGCACCCTTCTTGGTCCACTTCACCAACAATTCTAACAATGCTATCCAATACATATGGGATTTTGGTGATGGTTCGCCGACTTCTATTCTGCCCAATCCATCACACACCTATGTAAATCCGGGAAGCTTTATTGTCAGTCTGATTGCCATTGATTCGGCTCAATGCAATATTTCTGATACAATACAATTTACCGTAGTTGCCGATACCGTAAAAGTATATGCTATTCCTCAAGCTAATCCTCAAACGGGTTGCGCTCCTCTAACAGTACAATTTACTAATAGCAGTTGGAATAGTACTGGAGTAACATGGGATTTTGGTGATGGTTCTCCAGTTACCAATGTTAACAATCCTTCTCATGTGTTCACCAATACCACACCTTATACAGTTATGCTGATAGCAACCGGTAGCGCAACTACATGTAACAGCGCCGATACCGCTTTCCTTAACATAACACCTTTTTATACATTTCCGGTTGCCGCTTTCACCGTAGACGATACTGCAGAATGTTTCCAATTGAATCTGTCGGTTCACAACCAATCTACAAATGCCACCAGCTATGCATGGAGTTTTGGTGATGGCAACACATCATCTTTATTTGAACCTACGAATCAATACAACACTAGCGGCACTTATCAGATTACGTTGATTGCCAGCAATCCGGCTCTGTGCAAAACAAGTGATACTGCTACATCGAGCGTAACCGTTCATCCTGTTCCGGTGGCAGCCTTTTTACCTTCGCCATTGATTAATAAT
>DAIMNW010000186.1:0-4321 GCA_036719905.1 Chitinophagales bacterium | reverse complement strand
GCCTAGAAGTGTAAACTATTTATGCCTGTTTGACGTAACGTCAGACAGGCTTTTTATTTCCGGTCGATTATTTCACTTAATAGCAGTGGCCCGCTATCAACTTTTCTTCAGGAGCAGTCCGGAGTATGTACTTTTGAATACAACTTCCACCACCGTCGCAGGAAGATATTCATTCCTGAATTCCTATTTTATATAGAGCAAGAGAAACGCTACTCTACCCATACCTCAACCGCCTATAAGAAAGATATTGAAGATTTTTTTAGCTTCATTGAGAATGCTTTTGGACCGGAAAGCCAACAAAAACCCAGTCATCAGCATATACGATCTTGGATGGTAGAACTAATGAATAACAAAATTTCTCCTAGATCAGTTAATCGAAAAATATCCTCACTTAAATCTTTTTATAAATATCTTCTAAGACAAGGAAAGGCAACTGAAAATCCACTAAAAAAGGTAGTAACACCTAAAGCCGGCAAGCGATTACCTGTGTTTGTTGAACAAAGAGCTTTACTGCAACTGTTGAATAAACCAGGAGGAGATGACTACACTAGTCTGAGAGACCAATTGATGCTTGAGATGTTCTATAATTGTGGGTTTCGGCTAGCCGAACTTATTAATATAAAAGTAAGCGACATTAACTTTCACGACAAATCAATAAAAGTGCTTGGCAAAGGAAAGAAAGAGCGCCTGGTGCCAATCTCAATTGAACTAAGTCAACTGATAAAAGAATTTATCAAAAAAAGAGAAGAGGAATTTGGAGAAACACCTACTCAAGAGTTATATTTGACTAGCAAAGGAAAACGTGTATCACCCAAATCGGTTTATCTAATTGTGAAATCCTACCTAGCTGAAATATTGACCCTCGAAAAGAAAAGTCCTCATGTACTAAGGCATTCATTTGCAACACACCTGTCCGACTCAGGTGCCGATTTAAATGCCATAAAAGATTTGCTTGGCCATAGTAGTTTGGCAGCCACACAGGTTTATACGCATAACTCAATTGAAAAATTAAAAAAAGCATTTACCTTGGCTCACCCAAGAGCCTGACCAAATAATTTTACCCTTTAAATAAACGTATTATGCAATTACAAATTCATCCCATTCACTTTGCCATTGATTCTAAATTGAAAGAATATATTGAAAAAAAAGCCGAAAAGCTTGCCCAATTTAATTCCAAGATAGACCGCGTAGATGTTTTTTTGAAGCTCGAAAACAATGATGCAGAAACTAAACTTAAAGTGGTAGAATTCAAGGTGCATGCACCAGGCGGCAGTTTCTTTAGTACTGAAACTAGCAATATGTTCGAAGCCGGAGTTGACCTTTGTGTAGATTCCATAAAAAAACAAATAATCAAGAAGAAGGAAAAACAAGAGCAATAGTTTTTCCATCTTATCCCCCTTTTTTAATCCATTAGCTCTTTGGCTAAGCATGTTTGGTGTGCCTATACGGGTATTGCCACCTTCTTTTCAATTCCATCCTATCCGTATTCAATTCTAGCTGACCAAGGTGTTTCAAAACAGGTTTGTTAGACTGTGTCCATACTAATCGGCCGGCATTCACAATAGAAAAATCGGTGTCCACTTTCCCAAAGCCTCTATTGGGGGCTTATTCTACGTGTGGATAAATTTTTTTTGAAATATATTTGGGGATAAGTGTGGAAAAAGGGTTATTTGTGTCATTAAATGGGAAAATCAAAAAACCATATTGAGAACAATTTTTTCATTGGCACCTTCTTAGGTACTGCCGATGATAAAGGTCGAATTATGTTGCCCTTAGCCCTACGCAAGATGATGTCGGCTGCAGCCAATAACTGCTGTATGATAGTTTTCAACGACGACCATTTCAATATTTACCCATATGATAACTGGGAAAAAATTCAGCAGAGCCTTATTGACACTACAGATACGGGAGATCCAGATCAGGTTGAGCAATTAAGAATTTACTTGGGAGGTTGCTCTAAAGTAGAAATTGACGGTGGCGGCAGATTGCAATTTCAGAAGCCTTTTCTGGAAAAACTGAAAATTAAAAAAGACGTGGTGCTCCATGGAATGTTTCGCAGTATTGAAGTTTGGAATCAAGAAACTTTTGATAAAAAAGTTTTGGTGGCGGCATCGGCAGAGGACAAGGAAAAACGAAAGAGCGCTTTTGCAGGCAAAGGAATTCCATTCTAATATCGATTGGATTAGTCAGTTAAGCATAGTGTTGAACGGCTGAACATTTTAATAGACTCTATAATTAATGTACCACCTGCCAGTATTGTTGAAAGAAAGCGTTGATGCATTAGCTATAAAAGCTGGTGGAGTTTATGTAGATGCCACATTTGGCGGAGGGGGGCATTCAAAGGAAATATTGAAACGTATTGACAATAAAAGTTCTTTAATAGTATTTGACCAAGATGTAGATG
The DNA here is from genome assembly GCA_036719905.1 of Chitinophagales bacterium. Taxonomy (GTDB): domain Bacteria; phylum Bacteroidota; class Bacteroidia; order Chitinophagales; family CAIODY01; genus DAIMNW01. The sequence continues at coordinate 1,917 of DAIMNW010000186.1, read as the reverse complement.
CATTAAAAAATATCGTTGAGGACGACCGGCTAATTTTTATCAATCATAATTACCGTCATCTGAAAAGATTTTTAAAAGTAAATGGGTTTGATACGGTAAATGGAATATTAGCTGATTTCGGAATCTCTTCCCATCAAATTGATCAACCTGAAAGAGGCTTTTCGATACGGTACGATGCAGCATTAGATATGCGTATGAATCAACATCAAGAAATTTCGGCCGCTGATATTGTGAATAGATATAGTCAGGAACAATTACAAAATATTTTTAGCCAATATGGTGAAATACGCAATTCAAGAACCCTGGCAGCTGCAATAGTTAAGGAGAGAGCATTTAGTAAAATCGACACAACTTCCCAATTGAAACAAATTGCCAAACTGTTTACTGGGGCTAATGAGATGCAGTATCTGGCACAGGTGTTTCAAGCTATTCGGATGGAAGTAAATCAGGAAGTGGATTCGATTAAGGAGTTTTTAACGCAAAGTTTGGAAGTATTGGCACCTGAAGGGCGGTTGGTTACTTTAAGTTATCACTCAATCGAAGATAGGTTGGTCAAAAATTTTATGCGATTTGGACATTTTGAAGAGGAAGCAACTAAAGATCAATTTGGCAATATCTACCGTCCGTTTGAATTGATTAATAAGAAACCTATTACAGCCAATGCGGACGAAGTAAGGAAAAATCCGAGAGCCAGAAGCGTAAAAATGAGAATAGCAGCAAAGAAATAGACAGCAAGCAATTAAATTTAAGTACGAAGCAGAATCACCACAACATGCAACTTCCCAAAACCGACATCCGAAAATATTTTACACCGGAGAATATTATTGAGCAGTTGCCATTCATCTTTTTTTTAGCCTTGCTAGCCATGATCTATATCTACAATACAAACCTAGCCATACGAAATCTTCGCGAAACCAACCGTCTTTCTAAAGAAACCAAAGAAATGCAGTGGGAGTACCAATCGGCTAAATCTGATTTCGAAAACCAAAGCATGCAAACAAAAGTGGCTGCCAAAGCAGGTAATAGCTTAGGAATAAAAGAATTAACTCACCCACCATTCAGAATTACGGTATCACATTGAACATCAAGTCTGACATATCATGGCGCATCTATCTGAGTTTTTTCGGATTGCTACTTCTTGGGATTGGTATACTTGGAAAAATAGTTTACGTGCAAAATGTAAAAGGTCATTTTTATCGAGCCTTAGCCGATAGTTTAAGCACCAGTTATCGCACTATTGCCGCCGAACGAGGAAACATCTACAGCTCGGACGGCCATTTGCTGGCTACGTCGTTGCCCTTTTTTGAAATAAGAATGGATGGCGCCTGTGATGCATTTACCGATGACTATTTCTATGCGAACGTAAATGTTTTGTCAGAAGGATTGGCAGCAATTTTTAAAGACAAGACAGCTAAAACCTATGAGCAAATTTTGATAAAAGGTCGCAAGTCAGGTGATCGATACATATTACTTCAACGAAAAGTAAGTTACAATCAACTTAAGGAATTGAGAAACCTGCCCATTTTTAATCTAGGCAGATACCGTGGTGGAATGATAGCAGTGCAGGAAAACAGACGCGTATATCCATTCGAAAATATGGCACTAAGAACCATAGGATATGTTCGTGAAAATGCAAAGTCAGTTGGGCTAGAAGGAAGATTAGACAGCTTGTTGGATGGAGAAGATGGGCGGCAGTTAATGCAAAAAATAGCTGGAAACACTTGGATGCCTGTTTCGGACGACAACGCAGTAGAACCTCAAAACGGGGATGATATTGTGACCACTATAAATGTAGGTCTTCAAGATGTTGCCCAAAAAGCTTTGCTCAATACCTTGAACGAAAATTTAGCAGAGCATGGCACAGTTATACTAATGGAGGTCAGCACTGGAAAAATTCGAGCTCTTGCCAACTTGACT
>DAIMNW010000185.1:0-4331 GCA_036719905.1 Chitinophagales bacterium | reverse complement strand
GTGGGGCTGCTCCTAAGCCTAACGAGCCAAGCAGACTACGGGTGAGGGTTCGGGTGGCGGTGGTTGCAGCTGCTTTAAATAATGGGTTACCCAAAATATTTTCCAGCATGCTGGGTTGGTCTTGTGCCGCAGCTGATTTTGCAGGTGCAGATGAGGAACCCTCCTCTTCAGCATTTCTATCCGATGTAGCATCTTTCATTTTTTGGGTTAGCATTTCGAAGGCGCTCTGAGGATCCACATCGGCCTGATACTTGGCCACCAGTTTTGAATTCGAAATGTTGGCTTGAAGTTCGGCAGGCGTTAACACATCCATTCGTGAGGAAGGAGTACTCATCAAGGTTACTGCTAGTGGGGTTGGAATTCCTTTTTCGTTCAAGGCGGTTACAAAGGCTTCCCCAATTCCAAGCTGTGTGATTACCTCGTCGGTTTTATAGAAACTGCTCTCAGGATAATTTTCGGCCACCATTTTAATATCTTTTCTATCCTTGGCGGTAAATGCACGAAGGGCATGTTGAATCTTTAAACCCAACTGACTCAACACAGCGTTAGGAATATCGGTAGGATTCTGGGTACAGAAGAAAATGCCAATTCCTTTGGAGCGAATAAGTTTTATGATAGTTTCAAGTTGATCATTCAAATCTTTGCTAGCTTCATTAAAAATAAGGTGAGCCTCATCGATAAACACCACCAGTTTAGGCTGCTCAAGATCACCTGCTTCCGGGAAGGTGTGATATATTTCGCTCAAAAGGCTCAACATAAAAGTGCTGAACAGATTGGGTTTGTCCTGAATATCTGTTAACCGAATTACATTAATGTATCCAAATCCATTTTCATCTTTACGTACTAAATCTTCCACTTCAAAACTGGGTTCACCAAAAAATACATTGGCTCCCTGTTGCTCGAGTTGAACAATTTGACGTATGATCACACTCACGGTTGTTGCTGATATTTTGCCGTAATCTTTTTCCAATTCTGCTTGTCCTGCTCCAGTGGCATAATTGAGTAATGCTTTGAAATCTTTTAAATCAACAATGGGTAATTGATGGTCGTCGCTGTATTTAAACAAGATGGAAACTATGCTGCTTTGTGTATCATTCAGCCCCAAAATTTTGGAAAATAATACCGGACCAAATTCGGAAACAGTGGCACGAAGCTTTACTCCACCTGTACCAGTCAAACTCATAAATTCACATGGATAAGCCATGGGTGAGAAAGGCATCTGCAGCTTTGCCTGTCGTTCTTTTATCTTATCATTCTCAACTCCCATTTTGGCCAAGCCACTTATATCGCCCTTTATATCCATCATAAGCACTCCTACTCCATTTTCAGATAAGGTTTCGGCTAGTTTTTGTAAAGTTTTTGTTTTGCCTGTACCTGTAGCGCCTGCTACCAAACCATGCCGGTTTAATGTTTTTAAAGGAATGCTTATGATGGCATCGGTTAGGCATTCTCCATCTAATAAGGCCTTGCCCAGTGGAATAGTTTTGCCGTTGAATGTATAACCTGCATTAATTGCTTCAATGAATTTTTGTTTATCTGCCATGGTGAATATTTGAGGGGTAAACTTAAAGGAACTTTCTCAAAATAATCATCCTATTCTAGCTGAATGTGTTTATCTTTAGTTAATCTCAATCAAGTGAAAACAATGACCAAATGTTTTTTATTCGCACTTTTTATTCTTTCATTAACTGAACTTTCGTGCAAAAAAACTGTCCGCCAATCTCCAACTGATTTGACATCTGGCGTACCTACTGATGCCAATATCATGAATGGTTATACCACTTCCATTTCAGTAGCTCCTGGTGACAGCATTTCAGTGTGCATTAATGCTGGAAAAGCTGGATTAACTTTGGTTGGATTATATGATATTAACCAAGAATTAATAGACCAAATTTCTTGCTCTATTGCACCACAGCAGATGCAAACATCCAGTCCTTCAGAAAATGGATTTGGTTATGGAATCAGTTTCACTTATAAGGTGCCAGCCAACACCAAATCTGGGGTGTATTTGTGGGCCAACAAAATTCCGTTTATTGTTAGAAGCTCCAATCCAAATGATGATATTGCCGTCATTTATCCAAGCAACACAGCTATGGCATATAACACAGAAGGTGGAGCTGATTTTTATTCCACTCCAAGAGTGAATAGTGTTAGCATTCTTCGTCCAACTTTTGTGCAAAAAGAATCTTTGTATTTTTTAAAGTGGGCTCCCACCATAAACAAAAACATTGCCTATTTATGTGATGCCGACTTAGAAGATGCTGGGTCCATATTTGGCAAAAAAGTGCTAATCATAATTGGGCATAGTGAATATTGGACACGAAATGCTAGACTCAATTTTGATAATTATATTAAGGCAGGAGGCAACGCCATTTTTTTAAGTGGAAATAATATGTGGTGGCAATGTCGACTAAGTCCCAATAAAAAAAGCATTATATGCTATAAGGACCAATCGGCCGACACAGTAAGCAACCCTCTATTGACCACTTGCTATTGGCATTATCCTGTCTGTAATTATTCAACTATCAATTCAATTGGTAGCGATTCCCAGAAAGGTGGTTATGGAATTAAACAACCTGCCAATGGTTGGGATGGCTATAAAATAGTGTGTGCCAACTCACCCATACTAGAAGGTACCACTTTGGCAGTAACTGGTAAAGTGCTTTCTTGTCCAACTCAGGAATTTGATTGTGCCCCTATAAATTGGGTTTTACCTGATTCTATTCCGGTGTACGACAATTCGTCCACACAATTTTATAAAGCTGAAATTATTGGATACGACAAGTGCATGGATTTTGTCACAAACACTTACCAAACATTTGGTACCTGGATTGTGATTAAGCCTTCAATAAATTCAGGCACCATAATCAATGTTGGTTCTACAGATTGGTGTGGTTTCCGTGGAATGGGTAGTAGTAGAGACAAGGTTTTGATGAGAGAAATCACTTTGAAAATGATTAACCTACTCCAGAGCAATCAAAATGCCTTCAGCTATTAGTTCAACTATCTTCCTTCCCAATCCATAATTCTGCATTCAACATCAAATCCGCTTTTATATTGAGTATCGCCGGGTTGCTTTTCCAGATGGGTATGCCTACTATATATTAACCCTACCTTTCTGGCATAAATCTCTTTGAAAGCATTCCGTTCTAAACCAGGAATTTCTTCCTCGTGTTGCAGTACTGTCACCGTATTAGCAAAATTCATCGTTCCCAAATTAGATGGAGCATCAACGCTCACGTACTCATAATCCCAGTTGTCCAAATATTTTGTTTGCGAATTGAGTGGGTCAACATTTATAAAAGCATTCCCCTTCCAGGTTTGGTTGAGTGCCGGTGGAAAAATTAATTTAACATAACGCAAATTTTCTTCCATTCTTTCCAAACGATTGGCTACCAATTTGGCCGACCAAACACGACGCAAATCCCAAGGATGATTTGAATCGGCTCGTTCATATCGTTCTATCTTGTAGGCCAGTGAGCCGGTATTATCAGTAAAGGTGTCGGCCACTAGTTCTCGTATCTGTAAAAAGTGAGAATCAATCTTCGAGGTAAAATCGTTATATATGAACGAATCCACATTATACTCCACCCAGTGGCCCAACTGCAAGGCTGCATAGTCGGTCTTTGGGTCAATCACTATGTCCTGCTTCTTCTTGCAACCGGTCGTGATAGAGGTGAATAGTAATACATACGCAATAACTAATTCTTTTTTCATATAGTGTTAAATGATAAGGTACTGATAATCCATTTATTGATAATAACCATATTCATATTCCAGATCTTGCATAATTTCTTCTTCATCGCGATACTCCTTTGGGTCATATTTTTTTGTTAGGCTCATTCCATTAGAAATCGCGGTGGTTTCATACATGGCTGCTTTCACAGGATTCTTCACTTCTTTCAAAATTCGATAGCAACTATTTCCGGTTTCCCTATTTATCAGCAGTATTAATAGGCGACCTTGTGTGTCGTACAGTTTTGATAAAGGGTCTTCAAAGCGTATTCTCAATTCTTCTTCTTTTTGTTTGATATACTTCTTCTTTTCTTTTGGACTTAAGGTTGCCAACTGTCCATCTATTTCTCTAAAAATACGCCCAGCCTCTTTTACATATGGAAACACTACTCTTATGTTATGCTTCAATTGATTGTACCGGTAACGTTCCAAATCACTACTGAAACGTTTATTATCAATTATCCAAGCTGTTCGCAATACCATATAAGGCATGGTATCCCCATTTACTACAATAGCCTGCATTCGGGTTTGATTGGTTTGAGCATTGGCTAAGATTCCTGAATTTAAGATCAGGAAGATGATGGCCCAGCTAATTC
>DAIMNW010000335.1:0-1089 GCA_036719905.1 Chitinophagales bacterium | reverse complement strand
GCACAAGCCGAGTATAAAACGCTGTGGATGAAATATTTTACCGACCCCGATGCCGGTTCGGTGTATTCAGAAAATGCCGACTTGCTTAATTTTGATAAATCAAAAGCCAGTCGTTTTTTATATGAATCGTTTCGATTTAAAATGCCGGCCGATGTATGTGTGGCTACCGATGCGTCCGGTTATATTTTTGTAGTAGATGCCGCCAGCGATTCACTGTATCAATTTACACAAAAAGGTTTTGAAGGCGTTAATGCACCGGCCACTTCCAGCAATAAGAAGCAAGTGCTTGCATCATTTGGTGGCCCGGGAGTAGGTCCGTTTAATTTTAACCAACCCTGCGGAGTGGCGTATTTTCGCAAAATGGTTTACGTGGCAGATAAAGGCAATGGCCGTATCTGCCGTTTTAAATTGAGTACTGATTTAGAATAAGTTTTACCGCTAAATATTTTCCATTATGATAGAATTAAAAAATCTGGTTAAAGAATTTGAAATCGGATTTCAAAATCCTTTTGCCCGAAAAAAAACCTTGACAGACGAGTTACCCTCTCGAAAACGTTCGGTAGATGGGGTGTCGTTTGTGTGTCAGCCGGGTAAAATATTTTCGCTGCTGGGACCCAATGGTGCCGGCAAAACCACCACCCTCCGCATTATAGCCACCATTTTAAAACCTACCGAGGGAAGTGTAACCGTAAATGGATTCGATGTGATGCATGACCCTATCCAGGTTCGAAAAAACATTGGCTTTCTTACCGGATCTACCGGCTTGTATCTGCGGCTAACTCCCAATGAGTTGATTAAATATTTTGCCGATTTAAATAATGTTCCATCCGCTGTTTTTAAGCAACGCAAAGAAGAACTATACGCCTTGCTCAACATGGAAAGCTTTGCCAATAAACGCATAGGCACCTTCAGTACAGGCATGAAACAAAAAGTATCCATAGCCCGAACCATGATTCACGACCCACAAGTGGTGGTGTTCGATGAGCCTACTTCAGGTTTGGATGTGATTACGGCTGCCAATATTATTCAGCTTATCAAAAATTGTAAGGAACGCGGCAAGACCGTCATTTTCTCCTCCCACATCATGGA
>DAIMNW010000184.1:0-4356 GCA_036719905.1 Chitinophagales bacterium | reverse complement strand
CACGTACACTTTTACCATCTACCACCTTGCGACCTACACGAGTGGTTTTACCCCCAATTACTAAGCTTAAATTGCTGATATGCACTGGTGCTTCTTTTTTCACAATTCCTCCCTGGGTGTTTTGGGCATTAGGCTTAGTGCTCTTGCTCACAATATTGATTCCTTCTACTAATGCTCGAAGTTCAGTTGGAAACACTTCAATTACACGACCGGTTTTACCACGATCGTCGCCAGCGTTTACTTTTACTGTATCGCCCTTCTTTATATGTAGTTTATTTGAAAATCTTTTTCTGCTCATGGTAATAATTGGTATTGTTAGTTAATTTACTTTATACTTGATTACTTTTATAACACTTCAGGGGCTAATGATACAATTTTCATGTATTGCTTTTCTCGTAATTCACGAGCTACCGGTCCAAAAATACGGCTACCACGTGGTTCATCCTGAGCGGTAAGCAATACAACAGCATTATCATCGAAGAATATGTAGCTGCCATCTTTACGACGAAATTTTTTGCTTACTCGAACTATTACTGCCTTAGAAACGGTACCTTTTTTAATTCCTCCGTTGGGCATAGCATCTTTCACACTCACAATGATGGTGTCACCAATAGAGGCATATCGCTGACCACTGTTGCCTAGTACGCGAATGCACAATACTTCTTTGGCTCCGCTGTTATCTGCCACTTTCAATCTGCTTTCTTGCTGTATCATTTTATTAGTTAGTTATATTGGTCTAAATTATGGTTTTGATTTTTTATTGTTGAGCAAAGTCTTACTTCACTTTTGCCATTACCTCTACCAAGCGCCAACGCTTCAATTTGCTTAATGGACGTGTCTCCGAAATTTTTACGGTGTCGCCAATGTTACACTCATTCTTCTCATCATGCGCATGGAATTTCTTAGATTGTTTTAAGAATTTACCATACTTGCCATGCTTCACTTTTTTCTCTACTACTACCGTAATGGTTTTATCCATTTTATTGCTGGTAACTAAACCAATTCTCGTTTTACGAAGGTTTCGGGTTACTACTGTACTTGTTTCAGACATGTTTACTGCTATTTATTTCTTTAATATTTTGATTTATGATTTTTTGTTGGCACGTGCGTTCAACTCAGTTAGTAATCGGGCCACATTTCTTCGTGATTTACGAATAGTCATAGGATTCTCGATTTGTGAAACTGCATGACTGAATTTCAACTTGGTTAGCATGGCTTGTTCATCGGCCAACTTGTGCTCTAAGTCTGTTTCAGACAGGTTTTTTACTTCTAATTTATTTTTCATCTTACTATTTTTTCAATTTTAGATTTATTCGGCGTAATCGTGACGTACTACAAACTTGGTTGCAATGGGTAACTTTTGAGCAGCTAACGACAAAGCTTCTTTAGCAGTTTTCATTGGTACACCATCTGCTTCGAACAAAATTCGACCTGGTTTAACTACACTCACCCATAATTCCGGATTTCCTTTTCCCTTACCCATACGAACCTCGGCTGGTTTCTTGGTAACTGATTTATCAGGGAATATTCTGATCCATACGTTTCCTTCACGTTTCATATGACGAGTTAAGGCAACACGGGCAGCTTCAATCTGTCGGTCAGTAATCCATGAATCTTCCATAGCTTTTAAGCCGAATGAACCAAAGGAAACCATACTGCCACGTTTGGCAGTCCCCTTCATGCGTCCTTTATGCTGCTTACGATGCTTTACTTTTTTAGGCTGTAACATCTTTTATTTACTTAATTTATTTTGAGAATAATTTGTTTATCAATTGGTTATTTTACTGACTATGCATCTCTTCTTGGTCCGGCTGGTCGCTCTCTTCTTTCACCTCCACCTCTGCGGTCACCGCCTCCACCACGACGTTCGCCTCCGCCTCCTCTTCTGTCGCCGCCTAACTGGGCACTTCCTTCACCGGCTACGCCTGCTTTAGTACCAAAGTTCATGTTCAGGTCACGTTTACCCAATATCTCACCACGGCATATCCAAACTTTGATTCCGATAATTCCATATACGGTAAGAGCTTCAGCATGAGCGTAATCTATATCGGCACGGAAAGTATGCAATGGAGTACGCCCTTGTTTTACTTCTTCTACACGGGCTATCTCAGCTCCACCTAATCGACCACCACATTTTACCTTAATTCCTTCGGCACCCATTCTCATGGTAGTTTGTACAGCCATTTTCATAGCACGTTTAAAGTTGATACGGCTTTCAATTTGTCGGGCAATAGAATCAGCTACAATGGCTGCCTCCAATTCCGGACGTCGTATTTCAACAATATTGATTTGAACTTCTTTGTTCGTGATTTTTTTCAATTCCTCTTTAATCCGATCAACTTCACCACCGCCTTTACCAATGATAATTCCAGGGCGTGATGTGTGCACAGTAATAATAATGCGCTTAAGTGTACGCTCGATTACCAGATGGGCAATACCCCCTTTTTGAATACGGGCATTGATATAGTTACGTATTTTATCATCTTCGATGAGTTTGTCAGCAAAGTCACGTTTGTTGCTATACCATGCTGATTCCCATCCACGGATGATTCCCAGTCGGTTGCCTATCGGATTGGTTTTTTGACCCATTCTGTATTGTTAGTTATTAGTTAGTTGTTATTGGTTTCTGAAATTAATTTTTAGCAGCTTCGGCTTCAGCTTTTACAGCTTTGCTATCCACTATTACAGTTACGTGATTGCTACGCTTACGAATGCGATACATACGACCTTGAGGTGCGTTGGTATAGCGCTTCATCACAGGACCACCATCTACGAAAATGGTTTTTACAATCAGATTACTGTCTTCGGCACGTGCCCCTTCGTTTTTCTGATTCCAGTTGTTGATGGCACTCATTAATAATTTATATAATGCAGTGCTATTGCTTTTTTTACTGAATTGCAGAATACCCAACGCTTTCTCTACTTCTTTGCCACGTATAAGGTCGGCCATCAAACGCATCTTTCGCGGTGAGGTGGGATAGTTATTTAATTTAGCTACAGCTTCCATTTTACTGTTATAATTTTCGGTTGTTAAGTAATTTTATTTTTATGCGCCTTTGCTGCTTGAATGTCCTCTGAAGTTTCGGGTAGGAGCAAATTCGCCCAACTTATGGCCTACCATATTTTCGCTCACATAAACAGGAATAAACTTGTTACCATTATGCACAGCAAACGTATGCCCTACGAAATCGGGGGTAACGGTTGAACGACGGCTCCAGGTTTTAATAACTGCTTTTTTGGCACCGTTTGCATTCATTCCTTCTAATTTTTTAGAAAGATTGTGATCAATGTATGGTCCTTTCTTAATTGAACGTGGCATTTCTTATATTTTACTTTTTATTAATTAGAATGATAATTTTTTGCCGTTTTTACGGGTAATGATAAATCGGTTGGATGGATTCTTTGGTGCACGTGTTTTGTAACCTTTTGCTTTAATATTGGTACGTGAACGTGGGTGACCACCTGAAGCTTTACCTTCTCCACCTCCCATTGGGTGATCTACTGGGTTCATGGCTACGGCTCGGTTTCTTGGTTTAATACCTCTCCAACGATTACGTCCGGCTTTACCCATTTGCTGCAATCCGTGATCAGGGTTAGATGTAGCACCAATTGTTGCCTGGCACTCCATCAATACCATACGGGTTTCGCCACTTGGCATTTTTACTGTAGCATATCGCACATCCTTTGCAGCCAATTGACCGTAAGTACCTGCGCTACGAGCTATTGCTCCTCCTTTACCGGGTTGTAATTCAATATTGTGTATTACCGAACCTAATGGTATATCTTTAATTTTCAATGAGTTACCAACTTCCGGTGGCGCAGTTTCGCCGCTCATCAGTTTGGCACCTATTTTCAAGCTATCCGGAGCTATGATATAAGCCTTTTCGCCATCAGCATAGTGCAAAAGAGCAATAAATGCCGAACGATTTGGATCGTACTCAATAGTTTTAACTGTGGCTGGAATACCATGCTTTGCACGTTTGAAGTCTATCACACGATAAATCTTCTTGTGTCCACCGCCTATATATCGCATGCTGCGTTTGCCCTGGAAGTTTCTACCGCCCGATTTAGAGATAAATTCGGTCAATGATTTTTCTGGAGCTGACTTGCTTACGGTAACCTCTGTATAAGCATTGCCTATACGGTGACGGGTACCGGGGGTCATTGGTTTATATTTCTTTAAGCCCATTTGGCAGAATTTTTATTTTTATTATTTTATTTCTCTATTGGTTTCAAAATTGTTTAAAGTCCGGCGTAAAAATCAATAGTATCGGCTTTAGCAATGGTTGCTATGGCTTTTTTATAACTTGCTTTCATACCGGTGATCAGTCCTTTTTTGGTATTACGCATAGTAGC
>DAIMNW010000183.1:0-4400 GCA_036719905.1 Chitinophagales bacterium | reverse complement strand
CAAAGTTGTAAGGCAACTATGACAACTGCACTTGAAAATAATCGACTCGACAAGGAAGCTAATTTGGCCATATACATTCAAATCAAATTTTAGAATACAAAATTACAACTTGTTTTACTAGGAATTAATAATGTTGAAAAGTGTAATGTGATAAAAAAAGATATATTTACAGCACAATCAAAATGGCAGAAATTTTCGAACTAGTAAAGAATGTAATTAACCCGGAATGGATACTTCATCATGGCGGTATCTGGTTTTTACTCCTGATTATTTTTGCTGAAACAGGCCTATTCGTAGGCTTTTTTCTACCCGGCGATTCGTTGCTATTTGTAGCCGGAATCTACAGCAGTATGCTGGTTGAAGATTTGCTAAAAGCCATGGGCATGAGTTCTGTGACCAATGAATATGTCAATTTATTTGTGCTCATCTTGCTGGTAACACTGGCTGGTATTGCTGGTAATATAACCGGCTACTGGTTTGGAAAAAAAATTGGACCGGCCATGTTCAACTGGAAAGATCGATTTCTTTTCAAACAAAAATATTTACACGATGCTAAAGATTTTTATGATCAATACGGCGGCTCGGCATTGGTATTTGCTCGGTTTTTACCCATCATCAGAACCTTTGCACCCATAGTTGCCGGCATAGTTCAAATGGATAAGGCAAAGTTTTCTTTCTTCAACATTGTGGGTTGTATTGCTTGGGTGGTTACTATGATATTGGCTGGTCATTTTTTACAAATCTGGATGTGGAATCAGTTTGGCTACGACTTGAAAAAGCATCTGGAAATTATTGTTATCGTAATAATACTTGTGACTACACTGCCCGTTTTGTATAAGCTATTTACCGGTAAAATGAAAACAAGCAATGAGTCAAATTGATGCTGCCTCACACAAGTTTGAATTAAAAGATTATATCAATGCCACCATCATTGTTTCGGCCTTAGGCTACTTTGTCGACATCTATGATTTGGTGCTGTTCAGCATTGTTCGAAAAACCAGTTTGTTAGGTATAGGCGTACCGGCAGCCTCCTTAAAAGATACCGGATTGTTGCTGCTCAACATCCAAATGATTGGAATGCTGGCAGGCGGAATTTTTTGGGGAATATTAGGAGATAAAAAAGGGCGCATTTCGGTATTGTTCGGATCCATACTACTTTACTCACTAGCCAATATTGCCAACGGCTTGGCGCAAGATGTAACCCAATATGCCATACTTCGATTTATTGCCGGATTTGGATTAGCTGGCGAATTGGGTGCCGGAATTACCTTGGTGAGTGAACTTTTAAGTAAAGAAAAACGTGGCTGGGGTACCATGATAGTAGCTACCATTGGGGTTTCGGGCGCCGTGTTTGCCGGATTTATTGGTCTCTTTTTTCAACAATATCTCGATGGCTGGCGAACCTGTTATTACATTGGAGGTGGATTAGGGCTTGCTTTGTTGTTTATGCGCATTGGGCTGGCTGAGTCGGGCATGTTTAATCAGTTAAAGTCAAAAAGCGCCAACCAAGGTAATATCTGGATGCTTTTTAATAATTGGCACCGTTTCAAAAAATATATAAAGTGCATTCTCATTGGGCTACCCATTTGGTACACCATTGGCATTTTGGTTACGTTTTCGCCCGAATTTGGCAAAGCATTCGGAATAAGAGGTGAAATAGAAGTGGCGAAAGCTATCATGTACTTTTACTCAGGCGTAACCCTAGGTGATTTCCTCTGTGGAGCATTAAGTCAAATGATAAGAAGCAGAAAAAAGGCTATTTTATATTACTTGATTGCCTTGGTTGCAGCGCTCATTCCATATTTCTTTTGGAATCCGGTAGATGTGCAAACCTTCTACTGGCTTATTGCAATTATGGGTTTAGGGGCTGGCTATTGGGCGGTACTGGTAACCATAGCCGCCGAAAATTTTGGCACCAATCTGCGGTCAACGGTTACCACTTCGGTTCCTAATTTTATACGCGGCTCTCTTGTGCTAATCTCTCTAATTTTCACTTCCACACAAGCATTGTTTAAAGTTTCTTACCCGGATGATAAATCACTTATTTACAGTGGCATAATTACCGGCATTCTTTGCTTGGGTATACCCATAGCTACGCTACTAACCATGGATGAAACCTTTGGAAAAGAGTTAGATTATCTTGAAGAATAAACGAGACTCCGTTATAATTTTAGCTCTTCAAAAAATTAAGCTGACCTAAATGATACTGCAAATGTCCCGTTCGGCTAAGTAGCACATTCAACTTGTTTCGATGAGGTTCTTTGGCAAAATCTTCAGCCGAAACCGAATTATGCTTTTCAAACCATTGATCGGGCTGTAAGTTGTTAAAGTGTTGTTCGAGCACCGCACACGAATCTGACCAATGCTTCCGCAAAGTTTCGGCACTGGGAAGTTCGGCTACAGCACGATCCGGTTGCTTAGCAAAAGTGTCAAACAGTTCGGGTCTTTGCTCAGGGCCAAAACCAAGGAGCGGCAACATTTTATCATTTACAGCTGCCAAATGCCCTAGCAAATAAATACCCCTGTTTCGTCCAGGAGCCACTTCATTCATTAACTGTTCATCTGTTAGGCTATCAAATAATTTATTTGCATTTTTTATTTGCGAATGCCAGCCATCAAGGGCCATTTTAACTACGGTAGCTGAGTTCATTAATTCTAAAATTTATTGATTTTGAACCGAAAGATAGAAACATTTACCAGCATTGTACCCCCTATTTACTGCCAACTTTCATAGCCAATGGTTTGTGCCCATTAAGTAAAATTTGATAGGCTTAAAGGCAAAAGGGATGGGCTTTTTTGACTATTTATGGGTAAAAGCCTACTTTTGCAAAAAAATCAAGCAACTACATTATGAGTAATCTAACAAAATCAAGTATCGACTTCAGTCTGAAGTCTAAAGTAAAAGACATGAGCCTTGCCGAATGGGGCCGTAAAGAAATACGACTTGCCGAAGCCGAAATGCCAGGATTGATGGCCATTCGTGAAGAATACGCCAGCCAAAAGCCACTAAAAGGTGCTCGAATTGCCGGCTGTCTGCATATGACCATTCAAACAGCCGTGCTGATTGAAACATTGGTTGAATTGGGTGCTGAGGTTAAATGGAGTTCATGCAATATTTTCTCTACCCAAGATCAAGCTGCTGCAGCTATTGCCGCTGCCGGTATAGGGGTTTTTGCCTGGAAAGGTCAATCACAGGAAGAAGCTGATTGGTGCATTGAGCAAACGTTGTTCTTTGGTGGTGCCGATCGCCCATTGAATATGATTTTGGATGATGGTGGCGATTTGACCAATATGGTTTTTGATAAATATCCTGAGCTAATTCAACATGTAAAAGGATTGAGCGAAGAAACCACCACGGGTGTTCACCGTTTATATGAGCGTATGCAGAATGGCACTTTACCAATCCCTGCCATCAATGTAAACGACTCCGTTACCAAATCAAAATTTGATAATAAATATGGCTGCAAGGAATCATTGGTAGATGCTATTCGTCGTGCTACTGATGTGATGATGGCCGGAAAAGTTGCCGTAGTTGGAAGCTATGGAGATGTGGGCAAAGGTTCTGCAGCCTCTTTGAAAGGAGCCGGTTGCCGTGTTATTGTTACCGAAATTGACCCTATTTGCGCTCTGCAAGCTGCCATGGATGGTTTTGAAGTAAAGAAAATGGTAGATGCCGTAAAAGAAGCCGATATTATTGTTACAGCCTCTGGTTGTCGCGATTTAATTACCGAGAAACATTTCCGTTTAATGAAAGACAAAGCCATTGTTTGCAACATTGGTCACTTCGACATTGAAATTGATATGGCTTGGTTAAATAAAAATTATGGTCAAACAAAAGATACCATTAAGCCACAGGTTGACATTTATAATATAGATGGAAAAGATGTAATCATTTTGGCTGAAGGCCGTTTGGTTAATCTGGGTTGTGCTACCGGCCATCCTTCATTTGTAATGAGTAATTCATTCAGTAACCAAACTTTAGCACAAATTGAACTTTGGACCAATGGTGCCAAATATGAAAACAAGGTATATGTACTGCCTAAGCATTTGGATGAAAAAGTAGCTCGTTTGCACCTTGCCAAAATTGGCGTTGAACTAGACGAATTAACTAAGGAGCAAGCCGAATATTTAGGTATACCGCAAGCCGGACCTTTCAAATCGGATAGTTACCGCTACTAAAAAAGTAAAATAGTTCTTAATCTCAAACGCCCCTGTCATTCGTCAGGGGCGTTTTTGTGTTATTGGCGGAATAAATAACCCACCCTTTTTTTTACCTTCAAGCATATTTTCAACTTAACCACTTTGAAATTAGCACAGGTATATCTCTTTATCACTTTTTTGTTTTGCATTCAGCAACTTGGCTCTGCTCAAATTGTGAATGTAGATGTATTAGATACTGC
>DAIMNW010000035.1:0-16173 GCA_036719905.1 Chitinophagales bacterium | reverse complement strand
GATCCTGAAGAGTTTGATGATCCACACACACACAGAAAGGAGTGCCTATAGCATCCATTCGGCGATAACGCTTGCCAATGGTGTCTTTCTCCTCATAATAGATATTAAAGTGCTTTCGCAAATCATTTGCCAATTGCTTGGCTACCTCGGGCAGGCCATCTTTTTTAATCAATGGAAAAATGGCTGCCTTGTAGGGTGCCACCAATGGGTGAAAATGCATAACCGTACGGGAGTCGGTGGTGCCATCGTCTTTAGGCAGAACTTGTTCTTCATAAGCATTACTCAAAGTGAGTAAAAACAGCCGATCCAGTCCTACCGAAGTTTCTACCACGTAAGGAATGTAATTGCCGTATGGCTTGCCGGTAGCTTCATTCACATCATTGTCGAAATATTGCATTTTCTTTTTACTGAACTGCTCGTGCTGCTTCAAATCAAAATCGGTACGACTATGAATACCCTCCACCTCTTTGAATCCAAATGGGAATTCGTATTCAATATCAACTGCAGCATTGGCGTAGTGGGCTAGCTTGGTGTGGTCGTGGTATCGCAGTTTGTTTTCGTTAATCCCTAAGCTTTTATGCCAGGCCATACGCTGTTCTTTCCAGTAGCGGTACCACTCCATTTCGGTGCCCGGGCGCACAAAAAACTGCATTTCCATCTGTTCAAATTCTCTCATCCGAAAAATAAACTGACGGGCTACAATTTCGTTTCTGAATGCTTTTCCTGTTTGAGCTATTCCAAACGGAATTTTCATTCTACCTGTTTTTTGAACATTCAAAAAATTGACAAAAATGCCCTGAGCGGTTTCAGGCCTTAAATAAATGGTATCTGTATCGTCAGCAGCACTTCCCATTTGAGTGCTGAACATTAGGTTAAACTGACGCACATCTGTCCAGTTACTATTGCCTGCTATTGGACAAACTATCTTCTCGTCCTTCAATAACTCATTCAGACCTTTAAAATCTGCCGCCGTAAGCAATGCGTCCATTTTGGCTATCAAGGCGGCGGCCTCTTGGGTTTTGCCTTGTTCTTCCATTTGGGCGGCTCTTTCTTCAATTAGCACATCAACCCTGTAGCGCTTTTTGCTGTCTTTATTATCTACCATGGGGTCGCTAAAGCTGTCTATATGGCCACTAGCTTTCCAGGTGGTTGGGTGCATAAATATCGCAGAATCCAAGCCTACTATATTGTCGTGCATTTGCACCATGCTACGCCACCAGTAGTCGCGTAGATTTCTTCTTAGTTCTACACCATATTGACCGTAATCGTACACTGCTGCCAGGCCATCGTAAATTTCACTGCTCTGAAAAACAAATCCATACTCTTTGGCATGGCTTATAATGTTTTGAAATTGTTGCTGATTATTACTCATATAGACCGGCGAAGGTACTCACCCTTTATTCAATGGTCAAGTACCATTTGCCAATGTTGAAAAAATAAAACAGAATATCACTTTGCTTCTTCGCAGCCCTTCAAGAGACGCTGTATTAATGCATTCAATGTTGATAGGATGCAAATAAAATGAGGGTAGATAAAAAATTGGCAAAATAGACTGGCAATCTATACTTTTGGCACTAGCTTATTCTACCTCCACTATGCTTCGTAAAATTTTACTGCCTCTTGTATTGATTCAAATCCCATTGGCAATTTTTTCCCAAAAACAAACTTCTGATTACAGCCTGGAAAGTATTTGGCAGCGATTTGAATTTACAGTTCGTACAGCTGGAGGAATTAATTATATGCCTGATGGCAATTTCTACACCGATGAAGGTATTGACGCCAAAGGTCAAAGCTGTATTATTAAATACGAGACTGCTACCGGGAATGCTATAGATACCCTTTTACGAAGCAGTAATCTGATACCTGAAGATTCTACCAAAGCTATTCGTATAAATGGCTACGAGTTGAGCCCCGATGGTTCAAAAATTCTGATTAGTACACAAACAGAATCCATTTATCGTCATAGCACCATGGAGCGCAATTTTGTTTACTTTATTAAATCAAAAAAATTAATGGCTTTAAGCAGGCTAGGCAAGCAGCGATATGCCCAATTTTCGCCTGATGGTAACAAGATTGCCTATATCATCAACAACAATTTATATATAAACGATTTAGTAGCCGATGAAACTTTTGAATATGCAATTACCAAAGACGGCGAAAAAAACAGGATAATTTACGGTGCTACCGATTGGGTGTATGAAGAAGAATTTAGTATTAATCGTGCTTTTTTCTGGAGTCCCGATAGCAAAAGTCTGGCATTCTATCGATTTGATGAAAGTCAGGTAAAGGAGTACACACTTTCCATTTACAGAAATTCCTACCCCGATTTAGAAACCTATAAATACCCAAAAGCAGGCGAAGACAATAGCAAAGTGAGCATTTGGGTCTATGATTTAGAATCACAAAAAAGCACTCGAATGAACGTGGTTGGCGATAATGAAGATTGTTATATAGCTCGTGTAAAATGGACAAAAGATCCTTCCCAATTAGCAATTGAAAAACTGAACCGTCATCAAAACAAATTGGACCTGTTGCTGACTGACATACACAGTGGGGCTTACAAAACCGTATTGACCGAAACCGATGATGCCTATATTGATATAACCGATGATTTATACTTTACGAATGATAAGCAACATTTTGTGTGGACAAGCGAAAGGAGCGGAACCAATTTGATTTACTATTATGATTTGAATGGCCAATTAATAAAAACCATTAATGGAATAAATGACCATGAAGAAATAACCAAGTTTTATGGGTTGGATGAAAATACAGGAAGGTTTTATTTTCAATCAACGTATGAAAAACCATATACAAGGACTATAGCCTACCGCGAATTAAATAGTCCCAACTTGGCAATTTACAATATTCAATCTGCCATTACCGGTAGCACCGACTTAGATTTTAGTCCTGACTTTAAATATGCAACACTTTCTAGTTCGAGTATAAATCGATTGCCCCAATTTCAACTGGTTGACAACAATTTCAAATCGCTTCGAATGCTTGAAGATAACAGCGATTTGGCCGAACGAATGAAGAAATATAATTTCAGCAAGATCGAATTTTTTAGTTTCAGAACGGAAGACAGCACACTGCTCTATGGCTGGATGGTAAAACCGTGGGGGAAGATGAAAAAGAAAAAAACTCCGGTGTTTATGACTTGCTATGGCGGTCCAGGCAGTCAGGAAGTTACTGACAGTTGGAATGGTATGGATTACTTTACACATCAATACCTAGCCAGTAAAGGATACATGGTAGTATGTGTAGATAATCGTGGGACAGGTGCAAGAGGAGCTAAATTTAAAAAGTGTACTTACCTAAGATTAGGTGAGCTAGAGACCCAGGACCAAATAAGCGCTGCCAAATGGATTGGCAATTTACCCATGGTGGATAATAATCGCATAGGCATGTTTGGTTGGAGCTACGGTGGCTTTATGGCTACCAACTGTATTTTGAAAGGAGCCGATGTTTTTAAATGTGCCGTCGCTGTGGCACCGGTTACCGATTGGCGCTTTTATGATAACATCTATACCGAGCGATACATGCGTACGCCTAAAGAAAATAAAGCAGGTTACGATGCAACCAGTTGCCTGAAAATGACTGACCAGTTTAAAGGCAAATTCCTATTAATGCATGGCACGGCAGACGATAACGTACATTTGCAAAATTCTATTGAATTAAGCAATGCTCTTTTGAAATCGAATAAGCAATTTGAACAGTTTTTCTATCCAAACAAAAACCATGGTATATATGGTGGTAACACCCGATTGAATCTATACACCCGATTAACCAATTTTATTTTCACCAATTTATAGTTTGAACGAACACAAATAGTTTTCAAAGTTCTACCTGTACGATGGTTGAAAACTTCAGTACCCATAACGAATGAAAAATAGTTTAAGGAATATTCTACGATACTTTTATTATCTAAAAGATTATTATTTTTTTCAATCAAAGAAAAATACCAACTCGAACGGCGAACCCTTGAAGCCCGGCATCACCGCCGTTATTTCTGCTCGAAACGAAGCCTACACTATCCCACTCTGCTTAGAAAGTTTAATCGGTTTTGCAGATGAAATAGTTTGCATTGACAACGGGAGCGATGACAATACCCTTCAATTAATGCATGATTTCAAAGCAAAATTTGGTCAGCAAATAGAAGTCACGGTACTCCATATGCCGGGTGCGCTTTTGGGCGACTGTAGAAATGCCGGCTTAAAACATTCCCATTACCAATGGCATTACCGATGTGATGCCGACATGGTTTGTAATTATTCAGGCAAAAACAATTGTGCTGAATTACGTAGGAGAATTATGGACCTTAAGTATCCTACGGCAATTAAACTTCCTCGAATAGATTTGGTGGCAGATTTTCATCATATTACCAAAAATGCCCCTGCTATTTCACCCGGTGAATACTTTCTTATTTGGAATAATCAGGATATTCGGTATGAAGAATTTGGAAAATTTGATGCTATCAAAATTCCACTCTATTATAAACTAGAGGATGAAAAAGACATTATTATTTTTCACTTGGCTGGATTAAAGAGCATGGATAATCTGATCCACCGATTTCATTATTTTAGTTGGAGAGAAGCCACCAACAAAAATCCGGAAGACAAATCTATTCTCAATTTTGAAGATTATAAAACCAAGTATAATCAGTATTATTTCGGCACCAACGATAAACTTTCAGTGAAGTATCGATACATCAAACAAATACTTTATCACTACTCAAAAGCCGACATGGGAGCTTACGGAGGTTTCCCAAGAGTGATTGAAAATCATATTAAACAAGGCTTAGAGCGTTTTAAAGTTGAATACCAAAATGGAATACCCAGTTGGCGATCTGACGCGGAAGACAAGGAAATGCTTGGTTATGTGCCCACTGAAGAAGATTTATCCTGGCAACCAATTCAATTTTTCAGAAAACTTTTGCCTGAGGCAGAAGTGCAAGCGTTAATAGCAAACTAATTAAGTACCCATGTGTGGCATAGCAGGTTATTTTTCGGAATCCGCCAAGTTTAATTCAGTTGATCTGAAAAAAATGACGAATGCCCTGTCACATAGGGGACCCGATGCGGCAGGATATTATGCTAACGCTCATGGCTCGGTTGGTTTAGGACATAGACGATTAAGCATATTGGATTTGAGCGATTCGGCAAATCAACCAATGTATAGCCACTCACGACGATATGTAATGGCTTTTAACGGCGAAGTTTACAACTTTCAGGAAATACGCCAAGAAATAATTGATTACGACTTAGCCAAATCAGGAACAAATACTCTGTTTTCAACCACTTCAGATTCTGAAGTAATTTTGGAAGCCTTTGAACGATGGGGCATGCAAGCGATTGAAAAATTTAATGGCATGTTTGCCATTGCTTTATTCGATACCCTATCCGAAACATTGTACCTCATAAGAGATCGCATGGGAGTTAAGCCTATTTTTTATTATCAGCAAGATAATAATCTGGTTTTCGCTTCTGAGACAAAAGCGCTGTTGACATTGAACATCAACAAAGAATTGGATATCACGGCCATTCAGGATTATTTTTATTTAGAATACATTCCGGGCAATCTAACCGCACACAAGTACATTAAAAAGATACCCAACGGGCACTATGCCATTGTGAAGCATGGCAAAATGGATTTGTACTGCTATTATAATATTTTGGACAAACTAAATTATAGTCCAGCTAATCTAAGTGAAGCCAAAGCACTTGAACAATGGGATGAACTTTTTTCCAGCTCAGTGAAGTATCGCCAGATTAGCGATGTGCCAATTGGGGTGTTTCTGAGCGGTGGCACAGATTCCTCATTAGTCACGGCCAAATTTCAGGAGCAAAACACCTTACCGGTAAACTCATTTACAATAGGATTTGATGTAAAAGCTTATGATGAATCGGGATATGCTGCCGAGGTGGCCAAAATTTTGAAGACGTCCCATTCTCTTACATCAGTAAAAATTGATTCTGCCTTAGCATTAGTTGATCGTATACTTGATCATTATGATGAGCCGTTTGCTGCCACCTCAGTTATTCCAAGTTTGCTGGTGTGCGAAGTGGCTAGAAGAAAAGCAACAGTGGCTCTTGGTGGCGATGGTGGCGATGAATTGTTTATGGGCTACGGTTACTATAATTGGTTGGGAAGAATGAACACCTTGAGTAGATTGGGTCGCAAATCGGCTCACAGACTGGCTGCTGCCATGTTAAACTTAGGCAATAGTCGTATGCAAAGAGCTGCAAGTTTAATCAATTATGAAGATGAAGCCAACCTTTGGACACACGTATGGTCGCAAGAACAGCTTATGCTCAGTCAAAAAGAAATCAGTTCATTATTTAAATCTAGCTACAGCCACAGCACCACCCTCCCCGATTGGCAAAAAATAAATTCTTTGGAAATAGATCCAATGCTTAAAATTTCGTTGTTCGATATTAAAAATTATTTACCGTACAATCTTCTTTATAAAATGGACATTGCCAGCATGGCACACAGTCTGGAGGTTCGCTTGCCATTTATGGATTACAGGTTAGTGGAGTATGCTATCAATTTACCTTTGAAGTTCAAAATTAATGAGGGTACCCAAAAATATCTTCTCAAAAAACATTTGGAAAAATATTTACCAAAGGAGTTGATTTACAGAAAAAAATGGGGATTCCCAGCCCCGGTTGAAACTTGGCTACAAAAAGATTTAAACTATCTTATTGAAAAATATATTTGTCAGAAATCCTTCGATATGCATGGATTGTTCGATTTGAGCACGGCTCAGAACTTTGTCGCAAAGTTTCGCAAAGGCGAATTGCATCATTACAAAAAAATTTGGTCCATCATTGTATTTCAAATGTGGTTTGAGAAATACTGCCAATAATTACCTGCTATGATTTCTAAAAACATTCTTTACATATCATACGATGGCATGACCGATCCTTTGGGCCAATCTCAGGTGATTCCATATTTACAAGGATTAACAAAATTGGGCTATAAGTTCACCATTCTGAGTGCTGAAAAGCAACAAAGATTTCAAGAGAACCGTGACCGGATTGAAACACTGCTATCCTCGAGCTCCATTGAGTGGGCACCGCTTATATACACCAAGAATCCTCCCATACTAAGCACTCTTTATGATTTTTTCAGCATGAGGCGAAAGGCGAAAAAGCTAAATGCTATTCAACATTTTGAAGGTGTTCATTGTCGTAGTTATTTGCCGGCGCTTATTGGACTTGAGATGAAACGAAAATTCGGCACAAGACTTATTTTCGACATGAGAGGATTCTGGGCGGATGAACGCGTTGACGGAAAAATTTGGAATTTAGCTAACCCGATTTACAAATTGATTTACCAATTTTTTAAGCGAAAAGAAAAAGAGCTATTAAAGGAAGCTGATTATACCATCAGTCTTACCTATAATGGCGAAACAGAGATAAAAAGTTGGACTCATATTCATCAGCCAGTGAAAATGGCTATAATTCCATGTTGTGCTGATCTGACACATTTCTCTCCTGCAAATATCAATTTGAATCTAAAAAATCAATTCATTAGCGAACTTAACATTCAGCCAAACGACTATATCATAAGTTACCTTGGCAGCATTGGCACGTGGTATATGCTCGATGAAATGCTTCAGTTTTTTAAAACACTTCTTAAAACCAAGCCAACTGCCCGTTTTCTTTTTATAACGCATGACGAGCATGAGAGTATTCGATCAAAAGCAAGAGGCATAGGCATTGCAGATGATTGCATTATTATTCGTGGTGCTCAACGAAACGAAATACCAACTTTATTATCTCTCTGTCAATTTTCCATTTTCTTTATCAGAGCAACCTATTCCAAGAAATCTTCGTCACCTACTAAGCAAGGAGAAATTATGGGAATGGGAATTCCGGTCATTTGTAATGAAGGCGTAGGTGATACTGATGCAATCGTCAGTAAGTATGAAAGTGGGATGGTAATTTCCAGTTTCGACGAAAATGCCTATCACCAAGCAATATTGCAGCTAGAAAATAAATTGTTTTCAAAAGAAAAAATAAGAGAAGGGGCTCTGGATTACTTTTCTCTGGAAAAAGGGATTGAAAAATATGCAGCGGTATATAGCGCAGTCTTCAAATAGTCTCAGACGAATCAACTTTGTTATTTGTACATTCGTAGAACAAATTATGCAAGCCACAAAAAAAAGACAAAGCGGTTTTATTCTTCTGAGCATCCTATTTGCTCAGTTCTTTGCCTTATCTGTAAAGTCGCAAATAAATATTGGCGGAACTCCTCTTGGATTTAAGAACAGTTATAATTCATCTGTGGTTTATTTTCAATGTCCAACTGTAAATGTTGATTCACTTCGAATAGCCGATAAACAACGTGACCAACAGAAAGACCTTCCCTATCGATTTGCTTATGCACATAAAGTGGTCCTAAACATAAGTAATAGCGGTACTTGGACACACCTACCTAATGGTGGTAGAATGTGGCGTTTAGGCATTTATTCTGCAGGTGCCGCTTCTTTGAATTTAATTTTTTCAAAATTCAAATTGGCTGAAGGAAGCCGTCTTTTTATCTACAATGCTGACAAAACAGAAGTACTCGGTGCCTTCACTGCAGCCAACAACAGAGCAGATCAATTATTCTCAACCACACTGATATCCGGTGACAACATTATTGTTGAATTAGACGAATTACCGAACAGCTCACTGACCAGCGAATTAGAATTAGCGTCCATTAATCATGCTTATCGAAAAATAAATCTCAAATCACTGAAATCTTATGGCCAATCAGGCTCGTGTAATATGAATGTAAATTGCCCAACGGCTGGTGATTGGCAACAAAACAAAAGAGCTGTTGCACTAATTGTGGTAAATGGTGTAGATATGTGCAGCGGCTCATTGCTTAACGACGTTCCGCAGGACACCATTCCCTACTTCATGACAGCCAACCATTGTTTGGGTTCTAATGTTGCTACGTGGGTGTTTGTATTTAATTGGGAAAGTCCTGGATGTGCGAATCAAAATATTCCACGAACTCAGGCCATTAATGGTGCAGTAGTAAGGGCACACGATAGCGCATCTGACTTTGCTCTGCTTGAGTTAAGTTCGAAGGTTCCACTAAGTTATAGTCCGTTTTTTGCCGGCTGGGATCACAGTTTTACACCAGCCGATTCGGTAGCCTGTATTCATCATCCAAGTGGCGATATCAAGAAAATTACCATGGCCACTAATGCCACCTTTGCCAGATATGACACTGCTGGAACCACCTACATTTGGGAAGTAGGGCAATGGACAAGTGGCGTAACCGAACCGGGCAGCAGTGGCTCACCATTATATAATCAAGACAAAAGATTCGTAGGTCAACTTTGGGGCGGCCCGTCTTTTTGCGGTGCCACAGCAACCAATCTTACCGATTATTATGGCCGATTCTCCTACTCTTGGGATTCTTGTGGCACCACCAATGCCTTAAAAGCTCAACCCTGGCTCGACCCCATGCATACTAATACAGCCTTCATCAACGGATTTGACCCATCAGGCACATTGAATGATATAGGTGCTACCCATCTGGCCTATCCTGCCAACGATACCGTTTGTTCTGATAATTTTTACATCCAAACTTACATCAAGAATTACGGAGCAGATAGCGTATTTACCTTTCAGGTAAATTACCAAATTGATTTTGGTACAATGCATTCCTATAATTGGTCGGGGTTGCTTTTGCCCTCGGCTCAAAAATTGATAACCATACCTACTCTTGGCGGTATTCCAAATGGAACCCATACGCTTACTATTGCTACCTCACAGCCAAACGGGCATGTCGATTTACAAGCCAGCAATGATGCAGGCGATACCGTTTATTTTACTAAAATCTATGGCAATGGACTTCATCTGCAACTTCATACCGATAATTATGGTGATGAAACTTCATGGAAAATAATAAACTCAGCAACACATGTTGTTGTAGCTGCCGAAGGCAATTACAATCCTATGGCAGGAGGCGAGCTCATTCAAAAAGAACTTTGCCTGCCCAATGGCTGTTATCAATTTCGAATTTACGATGCCTATCATGATGGAATTTGTGATACCGTCAATATTACTAACAATACCTGTGGCTACTTTGTTCTTAGATCGGCTCATGGTGACACACTTGCAAAGGGCAGCCAGTTTCAGGACAGTCTTTCGTTTAGCTTTTGTGTGAATGGCGTAGGTATTAGTTTGAATAAACCCATGCCAACCATGCAAGTTTATCCTAATCCAGCTAAGGATATTGTTTTTGTAAAAGGATTAGGCGGATTATCCGGAACAATCAGTCTTTACAATTCGCAAGGTCAACTAGAATATTCCCTATCGCAAACAAACTTTAGCCCCAGCTTGGAATTAAGAATGGGTAACTTCGCCAATGGAATATATCTATTGCGATTTGAGAATCAAACTAAGCAACAACAGTTGCTTAAGTTTGTGAAGCAATAAAAATTAAGCCATGGCTGCCGGCCCACCAAAATTCATAGGTAACCCTTGTGGAGCTTCGGTATCCACAATATTGCCGTGTACTTGTTCAAATTTTCCAATATTATCAGCCAATGCCTTCATCAGGCGTTTGGCATGTTGAGGGGTTAAAATAATACGCGATTTAACTTTGGCCTTAGGCACATTGGGTAATACCTTCACAAAATCGACGATAAACTCAGCATGGCTGTGAGTGATAATGGCTAAGTTGCTGTAAATTCCATCGGCTACTTCTTCGCTCAGTTCAATACTTATCTGGCCTTCAGGAGGGGCAGGTGTTTGATTATTCATTTCTACTTTATTTTTTTACAAAGATAGGATTGTTAGTTTAAAAAGAGGTATTTGCTTTTTGCAAATGACTGACTAATTGTATCTTTCAAAAAATATTTTCTATGCACCGTTTGGGTCTATTTGTTTTGTGTTTGTTGCCTTTGAATATGCTATTTGCACAGAGTTTCATTCGCACCTCCCCCATTTCATCGAGTACAGGTACAAATCTATCCGTGAGTGCCGATGATACACTTCCTGCCATTCATATTACAAAATGGGTGGGTGAAACCATTCTATTTATGCCCATCTTGAAAAAGAAACAGCAATTTGGTTACACCGATTTTAAAGGCGGTGATGGTATCAATGGAAGACCTTCGTATAATTCGACCATTGGAAAAACGGCAATAGTAACGGCCGTAACTCCTGATTCGATTGCAGGTGAATATCGTGTAGATGTAAAAATGACGGATAATGGTGTCCATTATAGGGGGGTGACAGTGGATGGCGTGCTTTCACGAGTATGTTTAATTAGAGATTTGGAAGCAGCAAGCAAGAAGTTGAAAGGGCAAACAGCCTGGTTGAAAAAAGATTATATCTACACCATGAACGATGAAACCGAAAAAATTGAGCGAATAAATGGTGTGCGATTTAGAAAAGTAAAACTGACCGATGTTTATGCAAGCTATGATGACAACGCTCCTGTTCAACTAATTCTTGAGCTAGAAAATGGCACCAAAGGATACTTGAATGTGAACTTAGGCAACTCCAACATTCTTTCGTATATGAAAAACACGAATTTGTTGAGCTCATACTTTTATCGTGCCGACCCAAAACTTACTTACACATTTAAGAAGGAAGCATGGGATGCTATTGAAAGCAGAGAGGTTTTTAAAGGCATGACCACCGAAGAGGCCGGCCTCAGCTGGGGCCCTCCCGATGAAATAATCAATATAGGAGAAATCCAAAAATGGAATTTTAAAGGTGGATCTTCCTTATCATTTAAGAATGGCAAACTAGTCGAGATAAAGCAATAGAGCTACCCGTTTTTCGTTAGAACACCTAAATACCATGAAAAAAATTTTACTCCTTTTGCAAATGATTGCCATCAGCATGGCCGTCTTTGCCCAAGGAAAAGCCAAGGTGTTCGGCATTATTCAAAACGAAAAAGGGCAACCACTCGATTTTGTGACAATAACCATTCCCGGAAGCTCCAAGGGAGCCAGCAGCACACATACAGGATTTTATCAGATAGAAATTAATTCCGAAAAACCTTTAAGTCTCCAATTTTCATTAGTGGGTTATGAAAAAGAATCGCGAATGCTCCTGTTGCACGATGGCCAGAGCTATGAACTAAATGTGGTGTTAAAAGAAAAAACTCTTTTGGCTCGTCAAACAGAAATACGTGACAAACAGAAGAGAGAAGAGGGTATGCAAAGTATTGACGCTAAAATTTTGGGCAGCATTCCTAACCCAAGCGGAAATATTGGGAGTGCAATCAAACTATTGCCGGGCGTAGCTTCTAACAATGAATTGAGCGACCAATACAGCGTAAGGGGAGGCAATTATGATGAGAATCTGGTTTATGTCAATGATTTTGAAATTTATCGTCCGCAATTAATCAGAAACGGGCAACAAGAAGGCTTAAGTTTTCCGAACCCTGATTTGATTAGTCAGTTGCAATTTTCTGCCGGTGGATTTCAGGCCAAATACGGCGATAAAATGAGCAGTGTGTTGGATATTCAATACCGAAAACCCAAGGCATTTGCAGGTACTGTAAGCGCCGGCATACTTGGTCAAAGCATAGCGCTCGAAGGAGGAACTCGTAATCACAGATTTACTTACTTGTTTGGCTTCAGGAACAAAACCAACCAATTGCTTCTGGGCAGTCAGGAAACCAAGGGCGAATATCAACCCCACTTTAGTGATGGCCAATTTTTTACCACTTACGCTTTATCAGATAAATTTCAGTTTAAAGCCATTGGCAACTATAGCAACACCCAATACAAGTTTCAACCAAACATTCGAGAAACTTCATTTGGCTTAATCAACAAACTTTTGCGCCTTACAGTGTATTACGATGGGCAGGAAATTGACCGCTTTCAATCAGGTATGGCCGGCCTGGCTGGTGTGTATACCAAGAACGATAGATTTAAAATGAAATGGATGACCAGTGTTTTTCAAACACATGAGAGCGAAACCTTCGACATAATTGGGGAGTATTATATAGGTGAGGTAGAAACAGATATTACCAAACCCACGTTTAATAAAATAAAGAAAAGCCTTGGGGTAGGAACTTCTCAAGATTATGCACGAAATTATCTAAACGCAACCGTGGCCAATGCAACCTGGAAAGGAAGCTATGAACAGAAACCTTATATTATTCAATGGGGCATTACCGCACAACGCGAATTAGTTAATGATGAATTGAAAGAATGGCATAGAACCGATTCGGCAGGTTATAGCCTCACTTACGATACCAGTAAGGTAAATGTAGCCAGCTATCTCAAAGCTCAGAATACATTGAACTCCGGTCGCATCAACAGCTTTATTCAAAATACTTTCTTATTTACCGACACATCATTATTTAAACTCATAGCCGGTGTACGATTTGGTTATTGGAATTTGAATAAAGAATGGATGATAAGCCCCCGATTGCAAGCATCGTATCATCCCGATTGGAAACGCGATTGGCTATTTAGATTAAGTACCGGAGTGTACAATCAATCGCCATTCTATCGCGAACTACGCGATTTGGGCGGTGTAGTTCATCGTGATGTGCAATCACAAAAATCGTATCATTTGGTGGCAGCCGGCGATTATAATTTCAAAATCTGGAAACGGCCATTTAAGTTTACCACCGAAGCTTACTTTAAGTATATGACCGATTTAATTCCCTATGAATTAGATAATGTGAGAATACGATATTGGGGCCGAAATGATGCAGTGGGTTATGCCACCGGAATAGATTTGCGGTTGAATGGAGAATTTGTTCCCGATGCTGAATCCTGGATGAGTGTGTCGGTTATGCAAACCAAAGAAAATATACTGGATGATTTTATAAAGGTGGGCATTAATAAAGATGGACAAATGATTAGCCCGGCAGTAAGTAGCGATGTGCAAGACAAGAAAGCGGTAAGAGATACCATTCTTCATCCGGGATTTATTCCCCGACCTACCGACCAACGCGTAAACGTTGGACTTTACTTTAGCGATTATGTTCCCAAACGTCCCAACCTAAAAGTACACTTGAATTTGCTTTATGGCACCGGCATGACATTTGGTCCACCTGATTATCAACGTTACAAGGATACGCTCAGAATTCCTTCTTACCGAAGGGTAGATATTGGCTTCTCAGCCCTCTTACTCGATGGGAAGAAAGCCAAATACAAACACAAAGCTGCCCGACATGTAAATAGCATATGGGCAAGCCTCGAGGTATTTAATCTTTTGGGTGTAGAAAACAAAGTAAGCTACAGTTGGGTAAAAGATTTGTACGATACTACCTATGCCGTACCCAATAATCTGACAGGCCGCAGGCCAAATTTGCGTTTGACGTGCAAGTTTTAGGTTGAAGAGGTTCCAACTATTTGAATTAATTCCTCACCACCACTACCCCACCAAACACATTAATTAATAAAGGTTTCGATTTATCTAAATTTCCTTCTAGCAATTTCTTACTGAGGGCACTGGTGATTTCTTTTTGAATCAAACGCTTAAGCAGACAGGCACCACATTTTGGCTCAAAACCTTGCTAGGGCAGGAAGTCAACGGCATAGAGGGTAACGTCCAGTTCACAGCCTTGCTAAAGCTGCTATAAAACTTGTAATTTTCTATGTGAGATATGTTACCAATATCACTTAGTTCTTCTTTATAATAAAACCTTTAAGTTTGCGTCACATTCTTTTAAAAGTATATTTTTAAAAGAACTAACCTGAAAGGATAACAAAGTTGATTAACTAAGAAAATATGAGCTTACTAACAGATATTTCTAAAATAGGGGTTAAAAAAGGAGATGATGAAAATGCTATTCATCAAAAACAATTTGTCGTTTATGAAGGCCTTTTGATGAGCATGGGCGGATTAATGTGGGGAACAATTGTAATTTTCCTTCAATTGAAAACTCAATCAATAGTTCCTTATGGCTACGTAGTTTTAACCTTTTTTAATCTTCTCTATTTCGCTAAAACAAAGAACTTTTCAGTAGTCAGAGATTTTCAAACAGCCATTAGCCTATTGCTACCCTTCGTTTTTCAATGGGTGCTTGGCGGATTCCATGCATCAGGCGGTGTAATGCTTTGGGCAATGCTAGCCGTAGCTGCATCGCTAAGTTATCAGAATGTGAAAAGTAGTTTATTTTGGCTTGTACTTTATCTTGTATTAACCATATTAACAGGAATTTTTGACCATAAATTTATCGAGTGGATAAAACCAAACACTCCATTAAATGTGTCGATGATTCTTTACACATTAAACATAGTGGTAATATCGGCCATCATTTTTGCTTTACTTATTTTCTATGTATTAAGAAACAATACCTTTCTGTTACTGAAGAAGACCCACCTTTTGTTAGTTCAATCTGAAAAGATGGCTGCTTTGGGTCAACTTTCGGCAGGCATTGCTCATGAGGTAAATACTCCGTTAGGGGCTATCAAATCATCAGCTGAAGAATCCTCAAAAGCATTTGGAGAAATACTTTCCGAATTCATGTGGCTGACACAAGCATTGAGTGATAAGGAAAAAGACATGTTTGTGGAATTTATTGCCACTTCCAATCCAAGTACTCAAACATTATCAACCATAGAGGAACGCGAAATAAAGAAAAAACTAAGAGGGCGTTTGGATGAACTAGGAATTCAGAATTCACGTTTTATTGCCGATCGATTGGTGCAGGTAGGTATTTATGAAGTAACACCTGCTTTAGATAAGATTTCTCATCAAGAACATTTCGAAAGGTTAATCATGATTGCTTATAATATTCTTAACCAGCAAAGAAGCAATCAAACTATTCAGTTGGCTGTAGATAAAGCTTCTAGAATTGTAAAGGCGTTGAAAACTTATCTTCATTCGTCGGGAAGTGAGGAAATGGAATCAATAAACCTTTGCGACAATATGGAGACGGTGCTCACAATCTATCACAACAAGCTTAAACAAGGAATAGAAGTAATCAAAAACTATGAAGATGTTCCCAATGTAAATGGATTTGCCGATCAACTTAATCAGGTATGGACTAATCTTATCATTAACTCCATTCAAGCTATGGACAATAAGGGTATTCTTACCATCGGCATCAAACAGGAAGGTAATTTCGCGGTAGTAAGCATAACCGATACCGGCAAAGGAATTCCAGAAGCCATACAATCAAAAATATTCGACCCTTTCTTCACTACCAAAGGTTCTGGTGAAGGAAGTGGTTTAGGAT
>DAIMNW010000182.1:0-4469 GCA_036719905.1 Chitinophagales bacterium | reverse complement strand
TTGCTTTCTTTTTCCAGAAACTGAAATACTTCGTCGGTATTGGTCAAATTAAAATTGCCGGCAGTAATAATATTTTTGGTCAACCAGCTGTTTTGCTTCATAAAAGGATGGCAGCGGTCGATGCTATTGCCGCCATGGGTGCCATAGCGTAGATGTCCAAGCAATACTTCGCCCAAAAAGCTCACATGATTTTTTAACCATTCACAGTCGTTAGCCAGTTCCGGATTGGTTTTTTCTATTTTGGCAAAATCGGTATGTATGCGTTCAAACAATTCGGCAATGGCTTGCTTACTATTGCTTTTAGCCATATTGTAAAATGGCTGACCGCTTCGCAAATTGAGTTTTACGGAGGCAATGCCTGCACCATCTTGCCCACGATTGTGCTGCTTCTCCATCAGTAGGTATAGCTTATCTAGGCCGTAGAGCGGTGTGCCGTATTTTTTTTGATAAAATGAAAGTGGCTTCAGTAAGCGGATAAGGGCTATGCCACATTCATGTT
Organism: Chitinophagales bacterium; assembly: GCA_036719905.1. Taxonomy (GTDB): domain Bacteria; phylum Bacteroidota; class Bacteroidia; order Chitinophagales; family CAIODY01; genus DAIMNW01. Next base: position 3,970 of record DAIMNW010000182.1, on the reverse strand, counting down.
TTATAGGGTCTGACAATTATTGAATGAATTGAGTACTGATTAAAAAAATAGAGAACATGAAATTGAGGCACAAAGATAGCCTTTAGCTTAAGAAGCTAAAAGGCTAAGTCTCACTGTTGACACTTTGTGAACAAAAAAACTAATGCCAGTGTGAAAAGTAATCAACCAGAAGGTCAGCAAAATAGGGCGCCGATTGACTATTTTCGCCCCTCATCTATGGGAAAAAACAAACTAAAGCAATTTGCCGAGCTTGACACTTTTAGCAACGCTATGCAATTTGGCCTACACAAAAAAGCCGATTTTAAATTGAAGGGAAAATGGGCAAGTGAGTATTTCAAAAACAAGCATCCCATTGTGCTGGAATTGGCCTGTGGCAAAGGCGAATATGCTGTAGGCATGGCCCGGCTGCACAGCGATAAAAATTTTATTGGTATTGATATTAAGGGCAATAGAATTTGGCGTGGGGCCAAAACCGCTTTGGAAGAAAAACTACACCATGTTGCTTTTTTACGCACCAATATTGAGTGGCTTACCGATTTCTTTGCCGATGGGGAAGTGAGTGAAATCTGGATTACGTTTAGCGATCCTTTTCTTTCATCGAGCAAAGCACATAAACGTCTGAGTAGTACCCGTTTTTTAGATTTGTATCATCAGGTTTTGCCTTCGGGGGGGCAAGTTCATTTAAAAACAGATGACGAGACACTTTATCAATACACCCTGGATGTTTTGAGTGGCGTTGAGAAAAATAACAAGTGGGAGTTTGATGTCAATCAATTCAAATTGATAAGTGCCCGAAATGATATTTACAACGATGGCGGCGAAGTACCTGATGTGCTCAATATCAAAACGTATTACGAGAAAAAACATTTAGCCAAGGGTAAAAAAATCAAGTATGTTATTTTTCAAAAAAAATAAGCAAAGCGATTAATGGCCACCGAAAAAAATTTCTTTACCGAAGTGTACAAAGTGGTACGAAAAATTCCTCGAGGTAGAGTATCCACCTATGGCGATATTGCTGAAAAAGTTGGCGGAAGGCTTTCGGCACGTATGGTGGGTTGGGCCATGAATGCCGCACATACAGCTAAGCCATCGGTGCCTGCACATAGAGTGGTAAACCGCAATGGCTTACTCACCGGCAAGCATCATTTTCCAAGTCCAACTTTAATGCAAGAATTACTAGAGAATGAAGGAGTGAAAATTAAAAATGATCAAGTGGTTGATTTCAAAAAACTACGCTGGCAACCTAAGTAATGGTTGATTATTTGCCATTCAAAATATCATCAACACTATGCTGCGATACACTATGATAATTAGGCCGTGCTTTGGCGTATATTTTTTGTGCCATCAATTTTCCTTCAGGGGTGGCACACATCGATTTGTAAAGTGGCAACAGATATTTGCGGCGGCCCACTTCTGTTAAAAATTTCTCCATGGCCGGATAGGCTGACTTGTAGCTATGGTCTATAGCAATGCCATACCAAACATCAGCTATCTCACAATTAGCCGAGCCTGTGAAATGAAATGCCTCATCTAACTCCTGCATTTTTTTGTCGTCCGTTTTAGTGGCTATAGATTGTAAAAAATGCAACCACTCATGTGTGCTCCAAGCTTTTGTTTTGGGCTGGAGTTCAGTTATGGAATAACTGTGCTCATACGATTGTGTAATAGTATCAACGTGCAAGAAACGTTCAGAAACTATACTTGGCGCATTGGCAGGCAGCCCGGGTCCATAAATCCACTCATCCATATTCAGCTGGCCTAGTTCTACTTGGTTAGGCGCTACCAAATCCGATTTTAAAATGGTAACAAACTTTTCAGTAGTCATGCTATGAAAAGCATTAGCATGAAAATAATTTTTTAGAAACGCATCAAATTTCTCTCTGCCTACTTTGTTTTCAAGCAATCGCAAAAAGAGGAAGCCTTTCTCATAGGCTATATCGGTTACACCATCGTCAGGGTCGCGACCGGCCAAGTTTAATTTTAAGTGAGTATCCGGATTGTTTGCCCCTAGATCCTGAATTGTGGTTTTCAAATCTTCTACTCCCAAATAGGCCAACATTTCACTGTAGCTTTTGCCATATACTGCTTCCATAATGCGCTGTTCGAAATACACTGTAAATCCTTCATTGAGCCAGAAGTCGTTCCAGGTAGCATTGGTGGTAAGGTTGCCACTCCAACTATGCGCCAGTTCGTGTGCTACCAGAGCCACCAAACTTCTATCGCCGGTTACTACAGTAGGAGTGGCAAAAGTGAGGCATGGGTTTTCCATTCCGCCAAACGGAAAGCTGGGAGGCAACACCAATACATCATAGCGTCCCCAAGCATAAGGGCCATATAATTTTTCGGCGGCATCTACCATTTTGCCCATATCAGCAAATTCCCAGGCTACTTTTTTCACCTGACCGGGCTCGGCATACACCCCACATCGATTGTCAATTTTTTCAAAACTGATATCGCCAACAGCCAAGGCTAACAGATAGCTGGGAATGGGTTTGGGTTGATGGAAGTGATAGATGCTCGAATCATTTTTAGCCACCGGATTATCGGCGGCACTCATTAAGGCGATTAAATTTTTTGGCGTATGAATGGTAGCTTCATAACTAAATCTTACGCCCGGCCCATCCTGACAAGGCACCCAGCTACGGGCCAATATGGCTTGGGATTGAGTAAACAGAAAAGGATTCTTTTTGTCGGCAGTTTGTTCAGGGGTGAGCCATTGCAAAGCTGCTGCATCGGCAGTGGTGTGATAGTAAATAGTAACAAGGGTGTCTTGTGGTTCAATCACAACGCTAAGAGATTGACCCATATAGGCAGTCGGCTTGCCCAACGAAAAAGAAGTAATCCTTTGTTGATTGCCAATGGTCACTTTTTCAATTTCCAAGCCATGTACATCGAAAATAATTTCATGGCATTGGGTCTTGTTTTGAAATTGCCACTGTGCCAGTCCTTCCAGCTTTTTGGATTCAAAATTTACCACTAAGTCAAGAGCAAGGTGCTTTACCACAGCTTGATTGGGCTGGGCAAAAGAGTGGGGGTCAAGAGTGGTGCTGTCCATGGTAGAAGTTTGAGCCGGGGTGGTAGAATGATGATTGCAAGAAACAAATACGCAACAGGCAAAAAGAAAAACGAGAGAAATATATTGACGCATAAAATGAAAGGTAAGTTATAATTGAGAAGCTGAGGGTAGATTTTTTTTCCAGTTAACTATCATTTGCAAGCCCATTTGGGTAAGAATGGATTCGGGATGAAATTGCACACCCAGTATTGGCAATTCAGGATGGGCAATGGCCATAATTTCATTCTCCGGAGTGCTGGCTATTACCTGAAGGGTGGTGTTTTCAATCTGATTTAAAATAAGCGAATGATAGCGCATGGCCTGAAATGGGGAAGGAATTTCTTGAAATAAGAAATGATTTTGATGCAGAACCATTGACGTTTTTCCATGCATAGGGTTGGCTGCACGGATAAGGCTAGCGCCAAAGTATTGACCTATAGCCTGATGACCGAGGCAAACGCCTAACATGGGCAAGCGCTTATGAAAATGATGAATGCTATCCATCATAATGCCACTTTCAGCAGGAGTATTGGGCCCAGGCGACAGTACGATAGCTTCTGGCATAAGGGTTTCTATGTCGCTCACACTAATTTCATTATTTCTTTTCACTAAGGTTTCAAACCCGGCCTGTACCAAATAATTATTCAGTATATAAGTAAACGAATCAAAATTATCGAGCAGCAGAATCATAGTTAAACATAAATAAAAATCTGAAATAGCAGCGTTTACTTTATTTACTTTGCCCTTCATCAATAAGAAACACACTTAAACAATGAGCGATTTTCGTCCCGGTGGGTGGAGCCTTTTGCCGGTTGTGGTAAAAAATCTACTTATTATAAATGGAATTATGTTTCTAGCCCAAATGGTTATTCAGAACAGATTTCAGGTGGATTTAACCGATTGGCTGAGTTTATG
>DAIMNW010000181.1:0-4480 GCA_036719905.1 Chitinophagales bacterium | reverse complement strand
CTACTATTTTGGTAGTTGTCATGTGCTCGTCGCCATCGGTGGTTGAAACTACATCGCCATTTCTCAATACCAACGATAGCGTTCGCTATGTGGGCATGCAAACCTGTCGGGGTTGCCATCAGGATGTGTTCAATACATTCATCAAAACGGGCATGGGCCAAAGTTGGGATTACGCCACCCTTTCCAAATCGAAAGCCGTTTTTGATAAGCATACCTATATCTATGATTCTTCTAACACTATGTGGTACCACCCTTATTGGCAGAAAGATTCATTGTACATCTGCGAATTTAGATTACAAGGAAAGGATACTATTCATAAGCGGATAGAAAAGATATCCTATATAGTTGGTAGCGGTCAGCATACCAATTCGCATTTGATTTATGAGAATGGTTATTTAACTCAAGCACCTCTCACATTTTATACGCAGCAAGGTATTTGGGATTTGCCACCCGGATTTGAAAATGGCAAGAACACCCGATTTAGCCGTATAGTGGGGCAGGAGTGCATTACCTGCCACAATCATTTTCCCGAAACCGATTTTAGTGCTGAGAATAAATTTAGCAAAATAAAAACCGGAATAGAATGTGAGCGATGCCATGGCCCGGGCAGCCTGCATGTAAGCGAAAAACAGAAAGGAAATTTGGTGGATATAAAGACACAAACCGATTACACCATTGTGAACCCAAAAAAATTGCCCCGAGATTTGCAATTGAATGTTTGCCAGCGTTGCCACCTGCAGGGTATCACGGTTCTAGAAACTGGTAAATCATTTTACGATTATCGGCCCGGCAAGAAATTATCGGCTAGCGAACATTCATTTTTGCCCCGATATACGGATAGCGCCGAAAATTTCATTATGGCTAGTCAGGCAGATAGGATGAAGATGAGCAAATGCTTTAAGCAATCGCAAATGACCTGCCTGAGTTGCCACAATCCGCATGTAAGTGTAAAGGAAACTTTGCCCGAAAAATTTGTGAATGATTGTAAGAGCTGTCATCAACAGAACACCTGCACCGAAAAACCGGCTGTACGCAGGTTGAAAAATGATAATTGCATTACTTGTCATATGCCTATGAGTGGCAGTATTGATATTCCGCATGTACAAATACATGACCACTACATTCGAATTCCAAAATCGAACAGTGATAAGAAGGAGATTAGGAAATTTGTGCGCCTGGCCAATTTGAGCGATGAAACACCAACGGCCTTGGTGCAGGCCAAAGCCTATCTGCAATTCTACGAAGAGTATGAACCCTATTCAGCTTTCCTGGATTCTGCTTTCACTTATTTAAACAAATCCAAAGCCGCAGAATCTCTAGACGACGCATTTATACATGCTTATTATTTGCAAAACAATTTTGACCAAGTAATTCATTGGTCAAAAAAGATGAAGTTGGAGGCTATTATAAATGATTGGACAGCCTATCGAATAGGAGAAAGCTATTTGCAGAACAACCAAGCAGGCGATGCTGAGCGTTATTTCAGGAAAGCAGTTGCGTTAAAGCCTAACGAGTTAGATTATTTGAATAAATTGGGAGTAAGCTTGCTAGAGCAAAAAAAATCGAGCGAAGCACTTTCTGTTTTTAACCAGGTTCTATCCAAATATTCCAAACATGTATCGGCGCTTACCAATGTTGGCTTTATAAAAGCACAGGATGGAAAACTGGCCGAAGCGGAGGCTGACTACATACGGGCGTTGCAGCTTAATCCGGATTATGAACCTACCCTCATGAACTTGGCAGCACTCTATCTATTGGAAAATAAGCAGGAGCCGTGCAGAAAAATTTTAAAGAGAATATTGCAACTGAATAAAAGCAATTCGAAGGCTGCACAATTGCTCAGCCAACTTAAAACCATATAATCATGAAACGAATTGTTGTACTCACTGGAGCCGGCATAAGTGCCGAGAGTGGTATACCCACCTTTCGCGATTCAAATGGTTTGTGGGAAAATTATCGTATTGAAGATGTTGCTACACCTCAGGCCTGGGCTAGTAATCCGGCTTTGGTTCTTGATTTTTATAATCAACGCAGACGAGGTGTGCAACAAGCGCAACCCAATGCCGGCCACCTCAGTTTGGTGGATATAGAGAAGCATTTCGAATTGCATATTATCACACAGAATATTGACGACCTGCACGAACGAGCCGGCAGTAAAAATGTTTTGCATTTGCATGGCGAAATTCTAAAATCGCGAAGCACCAACAATTGGCAACCTAAAATTTACAATTGCACCGGAGATATCTTGATAGGCGATAAGTGTGAAGATGGGTATCAATTGCGTCCACACATTGTTTGGTTTGGCGAAGAAGTTCCAATGATAGAAACGGCTTCCCACTTGGTTTCGCAAGCAGATGTACTTATGGTAGTGGGTACCAGCATGCAAGTATATCCTGCTGCCGGTTTGGTCAATTATGCTCCTTCTGGGGTGCCCGTTTATGTAATTGATAAAAAAATACCAGAAGCTGCCGAGCTTAACCCGGACTGGATCTTAATTGAAGAAGCAGCCGGGGTGGGAGTTCAAAAAGCGTTTAAATTACTCCTTCAGAAATAAAGCCTTTTCTATTCTTTGATAAATTTCAGTTCTGCCATTTTTCCATTGCTCTCAATGATTCGTATAAAATAAAGTCCCGAACTCAGGTTAGAGACATTAAAAATTAAGGATGAATTGATAGTATGTCCTGCAGGCAGAGTAGGCGGTATTTTGTATTCTCGACCAAATACATCGCTTATCAATATTTTCTGAATAGGGTTTCCAATATCTTGCTTCGAGCCATTTTTCCTCACAATTGTTACTGCATTGGTCACCGGGTTAGGGTATACTTGAAAACTTGCATCTGCCGGCTCAGTTATTTTTTGAACGCCAATTATTACGGTGGTATCGTGAGTGGCTGTATCCATCAGCGTATGGTGCCAAATACTATCGGCCCATTGCCAATGGTCAATAAATGGATTTCGATTGTGTTGAATATGATAGTAGATAGAATCGTTACGAGCTATTTCTTTGGCACTTACAGTGTCCATTCTGTTCCACTCTAATAATATATTCATCTGCCATGGCAATATGTTGGCACCTTGAGTAGCATCTGAACTGCTCCAGGTAGCATCTTCGTTCAGGTAACGAGTAGTCATATAGAAATAGCTACGGGCCAAATCACCTTTATATTCATCCAAGGGTTCAAAAACAATATTGGTATAGCCCGAATCAATGCAAGGGCCCAGTTTGCTTCCGTTTAAGGTGGTTATGCTGGCAATACCTACTCGACCATATGGGTAATTACTTCTTATACCATTTACTTTTCCATCGGTAGGATACAGATGAAATAAATCGGATGAAGGGCCCGGTACCGAATTGAACCAACTCTGTGGCCACGAATGTTCTCTATTGTAACAGTCACCTTCTACTGCATAACTGCCACATTGGTCGGTTATAAAATTATATTCATAAGGAGGCACTCCGCCAGGCACATCGCTATAAATATCCCAAACTTTTCCGTTAGGCTTTTTATCGGTTTTTTTCATGGCTGTCCACACAGCGCTGTACGATATAATGGTGTGGTTTTTTATTATCTGATGTAAAACCTGCTTCAGCGTATCACCATGCAATCCTTGCGCCGCATGATAATAACCCGGTGGAATTTGACACATACCACCAAGTTGAAATGCCAACAAGCAACAAATCAGAAAACTTCTCATTATTCAAAGGTAGTGAAAATGACAATTGAGTAAAGACTTAGATTTTGGCATCACCTTTCATATTCAGTTCCTCTGAAATCGCCTTTACCTTCAGTTTTAATAGTAGTATGGATAAAAGAAACAGGAGTACAAAATATCCGAATACGGAATTATAAGTACTGTTTTTGCCGGCATATACAATAAAGGAAGGCAGCGATAATGGTAAGGAAATTAGAATTAATTTTAAGGGCAGCCACCAACGTTTTTTGAAGCAATAATAAATCATTGGCAGCATCAACCACCCTAGCCCCGGAATAGGAATAGTCCAGGTAAAAATTAAACAAATTCGTTTTAATAGAATCGTCAAGTACCAAAATGGGTCGTGGAAAATGTCAGCACAAACTTTTTCTTTAACAATCTGGTCGTAAACTTCCAACTCTTCGTATTTTATGTAATACAAGGAGTCTTTATCGTAATATTTAGCTGCATAATATTTTTGGTTGGTTACTGGCAAATCGAGGCCATACTTATTTTTTAAAATTGGATAAGCATATGCATAAGCCATCCTGTCGTCGGGCAGGTAGCCGTATTTATTATCAAAATCGCCCAAACCGATAAAGATATTATGCCATACTCGATGGCCTGTCATTCGCGGCCCGGTATACACGTGGCCATTTACACTCTTCACCAAAACCGTGGTTTTTGCAAATTCTAAATCGAAATAATTACGAATACATGATTTGGTTCCCCAAAAAGTTAGCACTATCAAAAATGTAAAGAGTATTTTTTGAGTAATCTGTAAATA
>DAIMNW010000034.1:0-16357 GCA_036719905.1 Chitinophagales bacterium | reverse complement strand
GGCTTTAGTATGTTCAATTTATATCTCTATATCAAATTATATTAATAAAAAAAAATTTCGGGTAAAAGCAAAAAATGGTTTGAAATAAAACAACCGAATTCGTAATGATGTTTGTTTTTTTGTATTTTAGGAAAAACTATTTTTTTTTTAAACAGCAACCGCCATTAGGTGAACAACAAGCGGATTGCGTATTCGCTAATTCCGACAATTTGATTTTCTGCTTTTCTTGCGGTATTCCACATTTGTCGTTTGCTAAACACGCAGTTGTTTTATTTTGCAAAATGAAATTGTTGCCGTCAAAAGCCAATGCGTATTTTCCGATTGTGTCGCTTTGATATTCAACTTCAATTTCTGCATCTTCAATGTCCAACTGCTTTTCAGAAAGTTCAATGATGTTTAGCAACTTCGTTGGTTTTAGTCGGTGTTCTAAATCGTTTGCGTTCCAAAGTTGAAAATTGATAGATTTCTCATTTCGGATTGTGCCACCGCAGTCAATGAAATTTTTTGATACCATTCCAATTTCTGTAACGTGAAAATGTTCGGGAACAAAAGTTCCGTTTTCTAATTTGAAGGACACATTTTCTAATGTCGGCAGAAGTGCTTTTACTTGTGAAAGTTTCATTTTTATTCGTGTTTTAGTTTAACAACAGTTGTTTTTCTTGTCGGCAATTTTGGTTGAAATGTTGCCGAAATAATTTTGCAATTTTTGTATGGCTTTTTCGTCAATGCAGTAGCAAATGGCGTTGCCTTCAATGCTTCCTTTTATCAGTCCTGCGTTTTTGAGTTCTTTCAGGTGTTGAGAAACTGTCGGTTGTGCAAGAGGCAATTCGTTTACAATGTCGCCACAAATACAAGTGTCCACTTTCATTAAATACTCAATGATTGCCACTCTTGCAGGGTGTCCAATCGCTTTGGTCAAAGTCGCAATAGTATTTTGCTTGTCTGTAAAATGGTCAGTTTTAGTTGCTCCCATTGTTAAGTTTTATCTTTAGATTGCAATATTACGATAATTATTTTAAGTCCGAAAGTCAGTCTGAAATTTTAATTTGTCTTGTCGTTTGGAAAGTCAATTTGTCAACCCGAAATTTTAAGGTTGAACGGTCGTCTTAGAGTTGCTGCTAACTAGTATATAGGTGCCACGTTATGGCACCAATCCCTCACAAATGTGTTGGCTTTGTGCCATAAGCCATGTTCTTATTTCTCTTACAAACTTATTGGTTTTGTGTTTCAAAGTGAATTAGATGGTGAAATTATTTTGGCAATTTTAGAGTGGCTATGGGTGGCCTGCGGCAGGGATGGTAGCGGTAGCTGACCTTCCGCTTGCATAAGTTTGTAGTGGTTAGCTGGGTGCTTGGGGCGGAAGGGCACTACAAGCGGACAGCCCGGTGACGGCTTATAGTGGTGGGTGCTGCGTATGACATAGGCCGGCAGCCGCCCTAAAAAGTAATAGAAAGGTAAACTATTGCCCTGTGAATATGGGTTTGCGCTTTTCGATGAAGGCTTTTACGCCCTCGGCATTGTCGGCGCTGTTGCCGGCTATTTGCTGGCAGTAGGCTTCGTAATCGAGCATAGTGTCGAGGTTGGAATGGAACGACTTGTTCAACATTTTTTTCATGAGGCCTATGGCTTTGGTGGGTGCCGCGGCGTAGTAATCGGTATAGGTTTTAATGGCCTGGTCTAACTGGTCGGCCGGTACTACTTGGTTGACCATGCCCAGTTGCAGTGCTTGGGCTGCGGTTACTTTGCTGCCCATGGTGGCTAGCTCGAAGGCTTTGGCACTGCCTACTAATCGAGGAAGAAAGTAGGATGAACCGCTATCGAGTACCAAACCTACATTGACAAATACTTCGATAAGGCTTGCCTGTTCGGCAGCTACGATGAGGTCGCAGGCGAGGGCCAGTGAACAGCCGGCGCCTGCTGCTACGCCATGGAGGCGGCAGATGATGGGCTTAGGCATTTGGCGCATGGCACGTATAATGGGATTGTAGCGTTTGTGCAAGGATTCGCTAAGGTCGCGTTTGCCGGCTACTTCTTTAATGGCCTTTAAATCTTGTCCGCTGCAAAAGGCTTTGCCGGCACCGGTAAGCACCACCACTCTTACCTCGGCACTTTGGGTACAAACTTTGAGGGCATCTTGCAGCTCATAGCTGAGTTCATCGTTGAAGGCGTTGAACACATCGGGGCGGTTGAGGGTGATGGTGGCTACTTTGTTTTCAACTTGGAGTAGCAGGGTGTTAAATGTTTTTTGGTCGGCCATGGTTTTATACTATTTGGTGGTTAGTGATGATTAATCGGCCCAGAGTCTATCGGTGGTAACGCCGTGGCAGCCATTGCATGAGCCTACTCTGGTTACCTGGCCCATATACTTAACGGTGCCGCCTGCGCCTTCAAATGCCGGATAGAGTCCGTTGGCAAAATCGATGCTTTCGGTAGAATAGAAATTGCCTAGTGCATCTACCGGTATAGTGGCTACGGCTTGACCGGTTCCATTTTGGCCTTTGTACAATACTATGCGGCCGTTGGCATTGGGGGTGATTAAATCGGGTAAAAATCCGCTGCCGGCTACTACAAACCAGCCTGCGCCGGCGCCATCGCCTCCTTTCTTGTGACAGTTTTGGCAAAGGGCGCCATTGTTATGGCTACGACGGTCGTTGTTTTGAGAAATGGCCACGGTGTTGCGACCTTCTCTGCGACAGGAGAGCATGCAGATAGCAGAGCTGAGTGTAAGGGCTGCGGCTAGCAAATAGGTAAGTTTCATGTAAGATGGTTTTATGCTGACTTGGTAAAGGCGTTAAAACCCTTGGAGGTAATATCAACTTTATTGCCGCCTTTGGTAATCATGCTGAGGCCAAATGATGGATGGGCCATGTGGCCAATGATCGCAATATCGTTTTGTTCTTTCAGTTTTTCAAAATCGGACTGTGCCACGGTGAACAGGAGTTCATAATCTTCGCCGCCATTCATATAAGCGCTTACGGGGTCAATATTCATTTGCACGGCGGCCTCGTAGGTATCGCTATGGATAGGAATTTTTTCTTCATAAAGGGTAGCGCCCAAACCTGATTGCTTGCACAAATGTCCGAGTTCGCTGCTGAGCCCGTCGGAGATATCAATCATGCTGGTGGGTTTTATATTCAATGTGTTTAAAATGCTAATAATGTCTTTACGAGCCTCGGGTTTCAACTGTCGTTCCAATAGGTAAGGGTACTGTTGTAGTTCGGGCTGGGCATCCGGAAATTCGAGAAAAACTTGCTTTTCGCGTTCGAGAATTTGCAGGCCCATAAAGGCGGCACCTAAATCGCCCGATACACAAATGAGGTCATTTTCTTTAGCACCTGAACGGTAGGTAACCTTGTCTTTGGCTACTTCGCCTATGGCCGTAATGTTTATATAAAGTCCTTTCAGGGAGCTAATGGTATCGCCACCAATTAGTTCAACGCCATATTTTTCGCATGCCAAATAAATGCCTTTGTAGATTTCTTCAACGGCCTCTACAGTATACTTGCTGCTCAAAGCCAGCGAAACGGTTATATACTTTGGCTGCCCGTTCATGGCGTAGATATCGCTAAAATTTAAGGCTGCCGCTTTATATCCTAAATGTTTTAAAGGGGTGTACATGATATCAAAATGTATTCCTTCGGCCAGCATATCGGTGGTAATAATTTGCAAGAGTTCGGCTCCGGTATCTATTACAGCGCAATCGTCGCCAATGCCTTTTATCAGCTTTTCATTTTTCGAACTAAAATTTTTGGTAAGATGTTCTATTAAGCCAAATTCGCCAAGGGCAGAGATGGGTGTAGCTGGTACTTTATTTTCCATGTTGTAAAAATACGATTCTGCCTTCAGATTTGAAGGCCAATTGCTTCATTGAATTTGATTAATCTTTGCTGGCCTTGAAGAGTAACTCTTTTTCTTCCTTGGTGAGGCTATCGTAGCCGCTGGCAGATATTTTATCTAGTATTCGGTCTATTTGTTCCTGCGCAAGGCTCGAATTTTTCACCTTAGAATTTGAAACCGGCCGCTTGCTGCTATGCACCACTTTGGGTCCCGGATGAAAAAGGGTAACTATATAGTCGATGGCTTTGTTGATGTATTTGCCCCAATCATTGCCTTGCTGTAATTGTTTAATAAAAAAATACCCGGCAATGGCTCCGCCTATATGCGCTATATGTCCACCGGCATTGCCACGGCTGATGCTTAAAAAATCGATAAGCACCATCACCAATGCCAGATACTTTAATTTAACTCGGCCAAAGAACAGCAACATCATTTCATAATCGGGGGCAATGGTGGCCGAAGCAACCACTATAGCCAGCACACCTGCCGAAGCTCCAATGGCTGTTGAGCCACTCACCACTTGCTGAAATCCGGGAAAAACATTGTAACACAGCACGTACAAAAAAGCGCCTGCCAAGCCCCCTATAAGGTAAAGCGGAATTAATCTTTTTTGCCCTACCATATCTTGCACTATTTGCCCAAACCAAAAAAGGGTAAGCATATTGAAGCCTAAATGAAATAATCCTTCATGAAAAAACATATAGGTAAACAGTGTCCACGGTTTGGTTAACAATCGAGAAACGGAAGATGGCACTGCCAACTGATTGTAAACAAGATTTGCGATATCTGAATTTACAAAGAGCATCCCTATCAAACTGATGAGTCCGTAAATTACAAATACGGTGCAGTTAACTAGAATGAGCTGAGTGAGGGATCCACCTGTGCGAAACATAAGTTTCAAATCGTCCCAAAGGCTTGTCATGTTAAGATTGTTTTTTCTTGCTTTGCAAAGGTAAGTATATGATACTAAGAAACTTGTAGTGCTTCATGCTCATTCGCCATACTTGTTTCTAATTTTTAGTTAATACAGAGCGATTGAATTGAATCGAGTATCCAATAATTATGTTTCCCATTATTTCAATTCCTATTCTTACATTCGCCTTACATTTTCGACTAAGCAATGAGAAAAATTTTAATCACCGGTGGAGCTGGTTTTATACCTAGTTCATTAGCCGACAGACTGATCAAGGACAAAGAAAATTATGTTGTGGCCATTGATAATTTTCACACCGGCAACCTCACTAACCTGCCTGCCAAGGCCCCTTCCAATTATAAATTTATTAAAGCCGATGCCAATAATTGGGCCGATTTGAGCAGCATTATGGTTTCGTATAAGTTTGATTATGTGTTTCACTATGCTGCCGTAGTGGGTGTTTTCCGTACCCTTGCCCATCCAGTAAGTGTGCTCGACGATATTGATGGCATTAAGCACCTGCTTAAACTTTCGAAAAATACCGGCGTTAAAAGGGTCTATTATTCTTCCTCTTCAGAAGTTTATGGCGAACCGGTAGAGTTACCCCAAAATGAGTTGACTACTCCCCTCAATTCGCGACTGCCCTACGCTATTGTGAAAAATGTGGGTGAGGCGTTTTGCAAATCGTATCAGCAGGAGTATGGTTTAGACTATACCATCTTCCGTTTTTTCAATACCTATGGACCCAAGCAAAGCACCGATTTTGTGATGAGCAAATTTATTAGTGCCGCCTTGCGAAACGAGCCCATTACAATTTATGGCGATGGTTCACAAACTCGTACTTTCTGTTACATTGACGATAATCTGGATGCTTGTCTGAATGCTGTCAATAATAATAAGTTTGTGAACGATGTAGTGAATATTGGCAATGATCAGCTTATCACCATTTTAGATTTGGCACAAGAAATTATTCGCCAAACAAAATCAAAATCCAAGATTGTTCACCTCCCCCCGTTAAAGGATGGCGATATGACACGTCGCCAGCCGGATATTAGTAAAATGCGAAAATTGTTGAAACGTGATTTAATGCCGCTGTCAGTTGGTATTAAAAAGGTGTTGGCCTCGGGCAATTTTAAATAATTGTGAACCAATTTTAATTTGATCTCAGATTGTATTGCTGGCTTCCAGCCCTCATAGCAGGCAACCAGGCGGTAATTAAACCCGTAAGCAATACCACTAGGAGCACCCAGACAAAATCCTGCCAGCGCATTTCTACCGGGTAAGCGTCAATTACAAATGATGTTCCTGTTAATTTTAAAAAATGAAAGTGTTCCTGAGCCAGTAGCACCAACACAGCCACCATTATTCCGGCGATAGCCCCTATGCCGGTCATGATTATGCCAACCATAAAAAATATTTGTCGAATTAAGTTTGGGGTAGCCCCTAAGGTTTTTAAGATAGCTACATCTTTATTTTTATCTAAAGCAACCATGCTGAGGCTGCCTACCATGTTAAACGATGCAATTAAAAGTATAAGGCTCAATAATGAAAACACTACCCACTTCTCAATTTGCATCACCCTATACAAAAAAGCATTTTGCTCAAATCTGTTTTTCACCACAAATTGATTACCGCTGATTGCTTTTAGTTGATTTTCAAGCAAATCAATATTTGCACCCTTGGTAGCTGAAATTTCAATAGCGCTAACTTCATGGCTATAATTAAAAAGTTCTCTGGCTAGTGGCAAACTCACTAATACATACTGATCATCAAAATCTTGTTGAATGGCAAAAGCACCGCCAGGTAAAACCTGCTCGTTTCTAAAAGCATCCAAAGGGTTGGCCAGCGTTTTCTGTAATCTATCGGGTGCGTAAATGGATACGATGGCATACGGGTCATCAGGGTTAAGCGCTAATGCATCCATTATTCCGGCACCTAGCACAGCCTTGGGTGTGCCGCTTAAGGTATCGATAAATGCGTAACGACCGGCAATAATATTTTGTGAAACTCCACTCACCTTCTTGTTGTTATCATCCACGCCTTTAATGGTGGCAATAAATTGTTTGTTGCCCGATTTTAAGAGCGCATTATCTTCCAAAACAAAAGAAACAGAGGAGATACCGGATAACGATTTAATGTTGTTGAGCCACACTGAATCGGGTGTGAATACTTTTCCCTCTGCCATGGTAATTTTTAGGTCCGGGTTAAATGAATGGTAAAGACTAATCACTAATGATTCAAAACCATTAAACACACTCAATACCAGAATAAGTGCTGCCGTACCAATCAAGATAGCAATGGTCGAAATCCAACCTAAGATGGTAATAGCCACCGTAGATTTCTTGGCTATGAAATATCGCCAGGCTATTTTAAATGCTAATTTCAAATGGTTGATCTAATTTGGCACACAGGAGAGGTGTAGTTAGAAGAACCAAAGTTATCTAAAATAACAAAAATCAGCCGCCAGATTTTTATCCATCCTTAAACGTCTTTTCGTAGGTTTGCCAATAAATACTATAACTCTATGCGAATAATAATCTTCCTTATCACTTCCCTTTTATCATTAGTAACATTAGCACAACCAGCCGATACACATCTACAAGCTAAAACATTTCAAAACGACTTGCTCGGAACTAAAATGTATACACTTAGCAATGGAATGAATTTATGGATAACAGTGAATAAAAATGAGCCGAGGCTACAAACCATGATTGCAGTGAAAGCTGGCAGCAAAAATGATCCGGCTGATCATACCGGCCTGGCGCACTATCTTGAGCACATGCTCTTCAAGGGCACCACACGTTATGGTACTTTGGATTACACCAAGGAAAAAGTATACCTGGATCAAATTGAAAGCCTTTATGAAAAATACGGTGCAGAGAAAGATGAACTTAAACGCAAAGCCATTTACCATCAAATAGATTCCATTTCGGGTGTAGCTGCCACATTTGCTATTGCCAATGAGTACGATAAAATGTTGAGCAACTTGGGCGCAAAAGGAACTAATGCTTTCACTTCAAATGATCAGACTGTTTACGTGAATGACATTCCAGCCAATCAATTAGAAAAATGGATGAAAGTAGAAGGTGAACGTTTTCGCGAACCTGTCATTCGTCTTTTTCATACCGAATTAGAAGCCGTGTATGAAGAAAAAAATAGAACCCTGGACAATGATGGAAGAAAAGTGAATGAAGCTATGATGGCTTCTTTGTTCAAGAATCATGCTTATGGAACACAAACTACCATAGGAACCATTGAACACTTGAAATCGCCATCCATTACTGCTATTAAAAAGTTTTATTCAGAAAATTATGTTCCCAATAATATGTGCATAGTGCTTAGTGGCGATGTTGACCCTGATAAAACAGCTGCCTTGGCCGAAAAATATTTTGGCCAGCTGACACCAAAACCAGTTAAACCTTACACAGCTCTGCCTGAGTCACCTGCGCCTCCACGTGAGATTACCATCATGGGGCCAGATGCAGAATACGTGCAGATGGCGTACCGGTTGCCAGGTAGTTATACAAGAGAATATTATTTGCTACAACTAGTAGATAATATAATGAGCAACAACACGGCAGGTATGCTCGATCTAAATTTAAAAAAGAAACAGTTGGTATTGGATGCTTCCAGTGGAATTTGGAATTTAAAAGACTACTGTGTTTTCATGCTTACTGCTACCCCAAAACAAGGACAACAGCTAAACGCTTGTGCGGCTTTACTACGAGAGCAGGTGGACAAATTAAAAAACGGAGAATTTGATGAATCACTGTTACCGGCTATAATCGACAACATGAAAGTTCAGGAACTTAAAAGTTTTGAATCTAATCGCGGTAGGGCATCTACTTTGCAAACTTTATTTACGCTGGGTGCCGATTATGCAAGCTATCTAAACCGGTATCAAACTTTGGCATCCTTTACCAAAGCCGATGTGATGCGTTTTGCCACTCAATATTTTAACACGGATTATGTCACCATCTATAAGCAAACAGGTGATGACAAGAATACCGTAAAGGTT
This sequence comes from Chitinophagales bacterium, assembly GCA_036719905.1. Classification (GTDB taxonomy): domain Bacteria; phylum Bacteroidota; class Bacteroidia; order Chitinophagales; family CAIODY01; genus DAIMNW01. The sequence goes on along the minus strand of DAIMNW010000034.1, from coordinate 7,589 downwards.
GTAAAACCCGAAATACATCCTGTTGCCGTTAATAGAAATGCCCAATCTGACTTTGTTAAAGAAGTGCTGGCCATGCCCGTTGAAAATATTCTACCCAAATTTGTTGACTACAATAAGGATATTACCAAACTAAAACTCAAAAACGGATTGCCTGTATGGTATATACATAATAATGAAAATCAACTTTTTTCACTCTATTATGTTTTTGATATGGGCACCCAGCACAATAAAAAATTGGGAACAGCCATCAACTATTTAGAATATTTAGGAACAGATAAAATGACCGCCGAAAAAGTAAGTACAGCTTTTTACAATTTGGCCTGCACATTCGATGTTAACGTAAGCCGCGATCAAGTTTATGTATCGCTTAGCGGCTTACAAATAAATATGGACAAAGGGGTTGCATTATTCGAAGACTTAATCAATCATTGCCAGCCCGATCAGGCTGCTTTAGACAATATGATTTCAGGCATTATGAAAGAACGTGATGATGCAAAAAAAAGCAAAGCCATCGTGAGGCAACGCTTGTTGGATTATGCCAATTACGGTAGTGATAATCCTTCTACTTATTTGCTCACCAATGAACAATTAAAGCAATTAACCGGTGCCGAGCTCTGTGAAATAATTCATTCTTTAAAAAATACTGAGCATAAAGTGTTCTATTATGGACCCAATGATGGTGCTGGTTTGGTGAGTACCCTCAACAATTTGCATCAAGTGGCTGACAAACCCTTGCCAACGCCACCTATTCACGAGTTTAATCACTGCGATATGACTTCGCCACAAGTTTATTTTGTGGATTACAAAATGGTGCAGAGCGAAATAAACTGGACCTACAAATCGATACCATGGAGTCCCGAGAAAGCTCCGGTTATTGCTTTGTTCAACGAATATTTTGGAGGTAGTATGAGTAGTATTGTATTCCAAACCATTCGGGAATCGAAAGCCTTAGCCTATTCAACTAATGCCAGTTACTCCATGCCTTCCAGAAAGGAAGACCCATTTTATATGACCGCTTATGTTGGAAGTCAGGCCGATAAGCTAAATGATGCGGTGCCGGCCATGAACGAGTTATTAAACGAAATCCCGGAATCGGCCAATATGTTTGGCGCTGCACAAAAATCAATTATCAACCAAATTAACACTGAACGTATTCTAAAAACCGCCATATTTTTTAATTACCAAAGTGCTCTAAAAAGAAATGTAGACCACGACCTTAGAAAGGATATTTATGAAAAAGTACCAACCATGAACTTTGCTGATATAAAGAAATTTCATGCTGACAATGTGAAAGCCAAACCATACAATTATTGTGTAGTGGCTTCAAAAAACAAAGTCAAACTAGAGGACCTGGCAAAATTTGGTACCGTTCACGAACTTACCCTTAATGAAATATTTGGCTATTAAACTTTTACTCCAGCATTAATTAGATGTAATAAATACCCCCCAGATGAAATTAACATCTCCTATAAAAGTTACCGAGCTAGCAGCTTTTCTTTCCGTAAAATGTATTGGCAATCTTGACAATATGGTAGCTGGCCTTAATGAAATTCATAAAGTGACCCCAGGTGATTTAACTTTTGTCGATCATCCAAAGTACTATTCAAAATCCCTTAATTCTGCCGCCACCATTATTATTATCAATCAGGAGGAAGCATGTCCTGAAGGAAAAACATTGCTCATAAGCGACGATCCATTTAGAGATTATGTTAGCTTGGTGAAAAAATTTAGACCATTTGAGCCTCTCGATAATAAGATAAGTTCAAGTGCTAAAATTGGTAAAGGAACCATCTTGCAACCTGGTGTAATAGTCGGCAACCATTGTACAATAGGAGATAACTGTCTCATTCATCCGAATGTAACTATTTACGATCATTGTCACATTGGCAATAATGTGATCATTCATGCCGGTACCGTAATTGGTGCTGATGCTTTCTATTTTAAAAAAAGAACAACGCCGAAAATATTTTATGACAAATTAGAGTCTTGTGGCCGGGCAATAATTGAAGATGATGTAGAAATAGGAGCCGGTTGTACTATCGATAAAGGAGTTTCGGGCGATACGATTATAGGTAGCGGAACCAAACTGGATAATCAAGTCCACGTTGGGCATGGAACCGTAATTGGAAAATATTGTTTAATAGCTGCCCAAGTAGGTATAGCCGGCAAGTCGAAAATAGAAGATGGAGTTATTCTTTGGGGACAAGTTGGAGTAAATAAAGATTTAACCATAGGCGCCAATGCAGTCGTCTACGCACAGAGTGGTGTCCCTAAAAGCATTGAAGGCAATAAAACGTATTTTGGTTCCCCAGTGCAAGAAGCACGAGAAAAAATGAAAGAACTAGCTTTGATAAAGCAATTACCACATCTTCTAAAAAAATATTTTTCTTCACAAGAAAAATCATGACACTGCCAAATTGAAATATATAACCAAGACCATTTGGGTGCTATCATTGATGAGCTTGTTCAACGATGTAGCCAGCGAAATGCTGATTCCGGTTATGCCTTTATTTTTAAAATCGATTGGCTTTTCTGTTTTATTTATTGGAATACTCGAAGGGGTTGCGGAAGCACTTGCCGGTTTAAGTAAAGGTTACTTCGGTCGGCTTTCAGATACTACAGGCAAACGATTACCATTTGTACAATTTGGATATGGGTTGAGCGCCTTAGCAAAACCATTGATGGGATTGGTTAGCACCACCGTGCCGGTTTTTGTGCTGCGAACACTTGATCGCTTCGGAAAAGGAATTCGAACAGGTGCACGTGATGCATTGCTCTCCGATGAGTCAACACCTGAAACCAAAGGAACTGTATTTGGATTTCATCGCTCTATGGATACTTTAGGTGCAGTCATTGGTCCTGCTTTGGCCCTTGTATACTTATACTTCTACCCTGCTCACTACCGTGGAATTTTTCTGCTTTCCTTTTTTCCAGGAGCAGCGGTTTTGCTTACCTCCTTTCTATTAGAACGTAAAAAAAACAAATTGGCAATTGTTAATGATCGAACTTCGACATCTATTTCGATTTTTGCATTTTTCAGATCTAGCTCACCCACCTACAAAAAGGTTTTACTGGGTTTAGTTGTATTTGCACTATTTAATAGTTCCGATGTATTCCTACTTCTCCGGGCTAAACAGTCTGGAATTAGTGACAGCTTGGTAATTCTACTCTACATTTTTTACAATTTAATTTTTGCTTTAGCGGCATTTCCACTTGGTCAATTAGCTGACAAGATTGGCTTCAGAAAAATGTTCCTAATTGGATTAACTTTTTTCACGTTGGCTTACCTTGCATTAGCCCAATCAGGTAACACCTACTTTTATTTTTCTATTTTCTTCGTATACGGATTATATGCTGGTGCTACCGACGGCGTTGCAAAAGCCTGGCTAAGCAATAGTGTCGGAAAAGGTGACCCAGGCACAGCATTGGGAATATATGGAGGACTGCAGAGCACAGCTGCATTGATAGCCAGTAGTTTTGCCGGATTGATTTGGTTTAAATTTGGTGCCCCCGTTACATTTTTAGCAACAGCAGGAGTTAGTCTATTGGTAGGGGTTTACTTTTTATTTTTAAAAGTAGATAATAAGAATAAAACCTCTTACCAAATGAATCATTAACTCTCAACCTGCATCAACTTTGCATATTTCAGCATTATCTTCTTCTCCCCAAGATTTTGAAAATCAATGGTTGCAAATCGATTTTCGCCAGTGCCTTCCAGCACCGTGAGTTTGCCTTTGCCAAATTTTAAATGCCATACGATACTTCCTGTAGTAAGCAAATTATTGTCGGTAGGTTTAAAATCAGGAATATCTTCAATGGGTTTCGTTACTTCCGTAAATTTTGCCTTAGCTTTTTGCAACCCAGCCGTTATGGATGTTCCTTCTGATTTGTTAACATATTTATTTCCGAGTTTACTAAAAGCATCGTCCAGGCTTTTGAAGCCTGTAACTTTATGGCTGTATTCGTTCGATTTATCTGATTTCTTTATGCCAATCATCTCGGTATATTCCTCGGGTACTTCTTCAATAAAACGGCTTGGTTCACAAAAACACAGCTTCCCGAATTTATAACGATTTAGCGTATAGGTAAGAAATAATTTCTGTTTGGCTCGTGTAATGGCAACATAGAACAATCTCCTTTCCTCTTCCAGATTCTGCCGGTCATCTGTATTGCGGCTACTTTGAAAAAGTTCTTCTTCAAGACCTACTACATATACACAATCAAACTCGAGTCCTTTAGCTGAATGTATACTCATAAGAGTAACTGAATCATCATTAGCTCCTTTTTCATCGGCATTAGTAAGTAGTGAAACAGTTTGCAAATAACTGCCAAGCGATTTATCTACCACCTCTCCGGTATCTTCATTTACCGCCGTTTCATCTGTAAATTCTTTAATTGAATTTAAAAGAGCTTGCAAATTTTCGTATCGGCTCACTCCCTCTACGGTTTTATCGTCGTAGAGTTCTTTTAATAAGCCGGATGATTTTGCAATATGCATGGCCAAATCATATGCATTTTGATTGGCCATCATGGCTGTAAAACTTTTTATCATCCAAAAAAAATCATGCACTTGCTTGCCGGCTTTGATACCATAGAGTGTAGCATTTTCCAATACCTCCCAAAAGCCCTTTCCTGTTTCACCCATGGCCACGGTGGCACGTTCAAGAGTAGTTTTGCCTATCCCCCTTGCCGGATAATTTATCACTCTCCTTAAGGCTTCTTCATCATTAGCATTTACCGTTAGTCGCAGGTAAGCCAGAAAATCTTTGACCTCTTTTCGCTGATAAAAACTGATGCCACCATAAACCCGATAGGCGATATCCATTCGCCGTAACGACTCTTCAAAAGCTCGGCTTTGAGCATTGGTTCTGTACAGTATGGCGAAATCTTTATTCCGATAGTGATTTCGCATTTTTTCATCAAAAATGCTATCTGCCACCCATCTACCCTCTTCATTATCGGTGGTAGTTTGTATGAGTTTGATTTTATTTCCTACACCGTTATCCGTCCAAATTTCTTTGGCAATTTGGGCTTTATTCTTAGCAATTACTTCGTTGGCTGCCTTCACTATATTTTGTGTGCTGCGATAATTTTGCTCAAGTTTGAAAATATTCAGATCAGGATAATCCTTTTCAAAATTGAGAATATTGGCAATGGTAGCACCTCGAAATGAATAAATGCTTTGAGCATCGTCGCCCACTACGCAAATATTTTCATGCACTGCGCCTAATTTTCTTACTATGGAATATTGGGCAAAATTGGTGTCTTGAAATTCATCAATAAGTATATATTTAAACTTATGCTGATACTTATGCAAAGCCTCCGGAAATCGTTCAAGCAGTTCGTGCATTTTCATCAGCAAATCGTCAAAGTCCATGGCATGGCTTTGAAAACAACGCTTGGCATACAGCTCATATATTTTGCCCATCAAAGGCCTATGGCTCATTCTATCTTCAGCCACCAACTCAGGCATTTGCTGATATTCTTGCCATGAGATAAGTGAATTTTTAGCCGAAGAAATTCGATTCATCACAGCGTTTGGTTTGTAAAGAGAATCACTCAAATTATTCTCTTTGATGATATTCTTGATGACCGACTTAGCATCATCAGCATCGTAAATGGTAAAATTGCTTGGATAGTTCAACCTGTCGGCTTCAATGCGGAGCACTTTGGCAAAAACACTATGAAAGGTTCCCATCCAGAGATTACGGGCTTCGGTACCGGCAATATGCTGAATACGCTCTTTCATTTCTTGGGCTGCCTTATTGGTAAAAGTGAGTGCCAGAATATTAAAACTATCAATACCCTGATTAACCATATGCGCTATTCGATATGTTAGCACACGTGTTTTACCCGAACCGGCACCGGCAATAATCATCACCGGACCATTTACACATTCCACGGCCTGCCTCTGGGCCGGATTCAATTCATCTAAGTAACTCATAAGAAACACAAATTTAAACGGCTGTGCGTAGCGATTTGCATTAATTATAAACAAACGTCTAAAAGGAGGCCCCTAGAATGAAATGACAGATACGGTAGTGAAACCCAACCTGTAAAATGAGAAATTCCACCCATAGGTTAAAAAATGTTTGGGCACGTTGATAATACGATGAAAATACAAGCGGTAATGAAAAGAAGCCATAGACCGAGTAATAAAAATGTGTTATTTTACTGAATTAATAACAGAGTTTATTCCCATGACTTTACAAGAATTTGTTAAAAAGTATGACCGCAAAAATGCTGTAGTGCTTCTAGAAGGTAAAAGGCTGGTGCTTGATGAGGACAAAGATAAATTGACTTTGCTTGGAAAATTGTTAGCATCCCAAACAAAGAAAATGCTTTTTAGAAGTGGCAATGCTGAAGGCGCTGATCAATACTTTTCGGAAGGGGTGGTAATAGTAGATGCCAAAAGATTGCAGGTGATAACTCCTTATGATAGACATCGTAAAAAAACAAATGTGGCATATGAGACCATTTCATTAGATAGTGTTGATATTGCGGCCGAAGAAGAGGTGATTCATCAATCAAAGGCCAATAAAAAAACCAAGGCTCTTGTTGACAGCTATGTAGCTGGTAACAAAAACCACTACTCAATAAAAGCTGCCTATATTATTCGTGATACCATTAAAGCCATTGGTACTGATAGCATCCAACCTGCCAGCTTTGGAATTTTTTATGATGATTTAAAAAATCCTGAACAAGGTGGAACAGGTCATACGATGAATGTATGTAAGCAAAACCATATTCCTATTATAGATCAAAGAATATGGATGAAGTGGATGAGTGATGTAGAATTTCGATAAAGAATTTTAAAAAATTTGATGTTATACGTTACTAATTACTATTCGTACTTGTACTAAATTGCGCAAATGCTCACTTTACCCTCACTAGCCCTTTTTATTTTGCTTGCACTTTTAGCCGAGATACTTGGCACCATTGGAGGTTTCGGTTCATCTTTGTTCTTCATACCTATTGCCAGTTACTTTTTCGACTTTCATTCAGTACTGGGAATCACTGCCCTTTTTCATGTATCGAGCAATCTTGTAAAAATTGCGCTTTTTCGCAAAGGTTTTGATAAAAAGCTCGTGTTTACGATTGGGATTCCTGCCGTACTCTTTGTGGTAGTAGGAGCATTTTTAAGCAAGTTTATGGAAACTAAAATTTTGGAAATTCTTCTTTCGCTTTTTCTTATTACAATGAGTTTGTTATTACTCTTTATTAAAAATTTAACCTTACAACCTACCAATGCCAATGCAATTGGTGGTGGCATTTTCTCAGGCCTGATAGCAGGGTTACTTGGCACAGGGGGCGCCATTCGGGGTGTTGTATTGGCAGCGTATAATTTAAAAATGGAGGTATTTATTGCTACGTCCGCCATTATTGATTTAGCAATTGATGCAAGCCGAAGTTTAGTTTATGCTACCAACGGATATGTTCATTGGCATGATTTGTATTTGGTTCCCATTCTGCTATTAGTAAGCGTAATTGGAACCTACCTTGGAAAACAGGTTTTAGTTTCAGTATCTGAAAGTCAGTTTAAATTGGTTGTACTGCTCTTAGTATTACTTACCGGCGTACTCGCATTG
>DAIMNW010000033.1:0-16386 GCA_036719905.1 Chitinophagales bacterium | reverse complement strand
ATGCCTATCCCATTATTCCTTCAGTGCTTTCTTTCGGTAAGTTTATTGCCAATGGAGCCACCAATGTTATACCCGATGAGGTTCGAATAGAAGGAACTTTTAGAACCATGAATGAAACCTGGAGAGCACAGGCACACTTAAGAATTAGGCAAATAGCAGAAGGAATAGCACAAAGTATGGGAGGTCACTGTGTGGTAGAAATTTCTAAAGGATATCCTTGCCTAGTAAACGACCCTAATTTAACGCACAATACCGAGATTTTTGCCAAAGAATACTTAGGAAATGGGCAAGTAGAACCGCTGGATTTGCGAATGACCGCCGAAGATTTTTCATTCTTTGCTCAAGAAGTTCCTTCGTGCTTTTTTCGTTTAGGAGTGACTAGTACTGATGGTTCTAATTCAAGTCCGGTGCACACCGCCAACTTCAATATAAATGATGAAGCCTTGCAAATAGGTAGTGGTTTGATGGCCTATTTGGCCATAAAAAATCTTGAGTAAGTTGGAGATTTATTAAAAATAAATACCTTTAGAGAAAGGCATTGCATTCTCTGAACTCATTAGTAATAAATTTTGACCATCCACATGGAAAATTATTTACCTAATATAACGCTCTATACGTTCATCTTGTTCCTTATAGCCGTGATGTTGAGCATGGTGATTAATGGGCTTTTTGTCAAATTTTCGCATAACATGGGTATGCGATCAGGCAAAGAAACCGACATTGTTCGCTGGGCAAGCACTAGCAAACCGGCATTTGGCGGCATTTCATTCTTTATTCTTTTTCTATTCTCTTTTGCCATTTTTGCTTTGGTGCCCAATGGGAGTGCAGTTATCAATCAAAAGTACCTCTCCATTTTGCTGGCGTCCACAGTTGGTTTTCTGATTGGTTTGGCTGATGACTCCTACAATACCAAGCCGCTGCTAAAATTTTCGGGTCAGTTACTTTGCTCCATCATCTTACTGAGTGCCGGAATTGTAATTGAGATTTCTCCTTATCGATTGTTCAATTACGTCTTCTCCATTTTTTGGATAATAGGAATTATGAATTCCATTAACATGTTAGATAATATGGATGGCATTGTGAGTAGTATCAGTTTGGTAATTATTCTAACTATACTGTTCATTATCAATCTTCAGCACAATAATGAACCTTTCTTTTACATAACCGGATTGGGGGTGGTAGCTTCTCTGGTTGGATTTTTGTTTTATAACTGGCATCCGTCTAAAATATATATGGGAGATACCGGGAGCCAGTTTCTTGGAGTCTTTTTGGCCGCCATGAGTATACTCTTTATTTGGAATATACGCGATGTAGATGGACCATTTATTCAACTTAAGCAGTTTGTGATTCCTATGCTAATTTTCATTATCCCTCTCATCGACACTGCCACAGTTTCTATAAGAAGAATGGCCAGAGGGCAATCCCCATTTGTAGGGGGTAGAGATCACATCACCCATCACTTGGCTCTGCTGGGATTACCAGATGGTCTTGTGACTGCCGTTTATTTGTTTATCACAATTTGCAGTTGTATACTAGGTGCGGTTCTACTTCAGAGCTCTTTCAAGTCACATATTTTTACAAGCATTGGACTTGGAGTTTTTATCAGCCTTTTTATTATCGTTCAAATCATGTATCAAAAAAATGCACATGATCAGCAAAAAGTGAATCCCAACAATGATATTTAATTCAATTTTGGTCTTTGTTGGTGGTGGCTTAGGTTGTTTATGCAGGTACTACCTCTCTTTAGCATACACTTCCACTGTTTTTCCGGTTTCAACTCTTACGGCAAATGTGCTAAGTTGTGCAGTATTAGGTTTGGTAGTTGGTTTGCTAAGTGGTAACCTTGAGAATCACCCTGTTAGACTAATTTTATTGGTTGGTTTTTGTGGTGGGTTGAGTACTTTTTCAACCTTTAGTTTTGAAACCTTGCAATTGCTGCAGGGAAAACAGGTAGTTCATGCTCTTGTATCCATGCTACTCAACCTTGTGCTGTGCCTAAGTACCATATTTTTATCCATTCAAACAGTAAAGTGGGCAAAGCAAATCTTTTGAACTTGTAATTCAATTCATCTGCTTTGTTATCTTTTATTATTTTTGTGCCCTTAAATTTTGGTTCCGTAGCTCAGTTGGATAGAGCATCAGCCTTCTAAGCTGGGGGTCATTGGTTCGAATCCAATCGGAATCACTTCCAAAAGTACAGAGAACGATAAAGTGTTTATTTTCTTAGTGTACTTCAATAAGCAGGGTTTTACCCGGACGCAACAATGAACTGCCTAGCTTGTTATTCTTTTTAATTGATTCTACAGTGTTGCCCGGATAGAGCCTAGAGATTCGGTCGAGGGTATCGCCGTTTTTCACCCTATGATAAGTCCACTGACGGTCTGAAGTAGACGTGTTTTTTTCGGTGGCTAATATTGACGGAACATCCAGTATTTCAGGTGATTGGTTGGGTTCGAAGCTATCGTCAGGATAGAATAGATTATACTCAGAGGCTACTTTTACAAGCGCACAAAAATTAGGAACGTATTCTCTTGTTTCACGAGGTAGATAGCCATACATTTTCCAAATATCATAATTGCCGGTTCGCATGAGCCCATTGGCTAAGGCTCCTTCGCCACAGTTGTAAGCTGCTATTACTAGTAACCAATCCTGATATCGTGAATACATATCTTTTAAAAGTTTGGCTGCAGCTTTGGTACTCTTATAAGGGTCTAGGCGTTCATCTACATGCGCATTCACTTTAAGTCCGTTTAATCGGGCTGTGGACTCAACAAACTGCCATAAGCCTTTGGCGCCGGAAGGTGAAGTTCGGTAAGGTTGAAAATTTGATTCTATATAGGCCAAATATTTTAGTTCGGAGGGGATCCCTTCTTCTACAAAAATATCCTCAATCATTTTGTTATAAGGTTTGCCTACTTCAATTACGTGTCGAAACAATTGATAATCAGAGCTGGCGTATTGTTCAAAGTATTTATCCACTATTTGATTCTTAACCAAAGGTACTTGGGCAGCCGATTTGTAACTGGTTGATAAATTGGTGCTATCAGAAGTTACAGGCATCATAACAGCAGTGCTCAGTAGCAACTGTCCATTTGTTTGCAGATAAATAAGTGAGAATAAGAAAAAACTAACTATGCGCAGAATCATACTAAATGGGTATTCAATTATTTTGCAGGTTTGGAAATTAATGTGGTTTGCTTATAAGCATCCTGGTGTAAGGTGATTAGATAATTACCGGCTGCTAATTGCTCAGTGTTTATCTGGTATTCTATATTTTGTTTTAAGCCGCTGAATACCTTTTCACCCAGCATATTATAAATCTCAATTTCACAATTGGTGAACGAATTGTGCAGCGTAAGCATATTGTTAAATGGATTTGGAATAATTTGAGTTGATTCCAAATCGGATGTTTCGATACCGTTCGGTTGTATTACTGCCGGCATATCCCTATATACAACTGAATTAACTATCTGAAAACCAAACAATTCGGTAGTTGTGATGGTTAATACCGGCCAATCGTAACCTTTGGCCAAAAACTTATATTCATGCTGGGTTCGTAAGGTGGTGTTAAAGCTAGTGCCCAAAGAATCAAGTGATATACTATCGGTAATGTACAGTTTGGAATGAATGCGCAGCACGTTGTCAAACGTTTTGTTTGGAATCTTTAAAGTGCCCCAACCATCCACATTATTCAATCGTTTGCGGTTTTCGCGAATGCCAAATCCTAAACCGCCGGTAGGCAACGAGTAATGATAGGCGCAGCTATCGCTATTACCAAATTGAATTGGGAAACGGTAAATCACATCGGGTGAAGAATATAAAACAGGTTCCGGAGCACCCGAAACGTCGGTAGCTGTGCCTGGTTGTTGAAATTTGGTTGCATTTTTTCTATAAAAACGCCAAGTACCGGCGTTAGTCTGATCGGGGCTAGCCAAATTGCTCGAGAATAAGAAGAAAAGCAACATGGTGGCCGGTGCATTTAAGGTGGCTATAAATGTGTCGGTAAAAGCTGAAGCGCTGGTCAAGGTGCTGTAATCCCAAGTATGATTGGCACCGGTTTGGTTATAACTTACTGAAAATGTGTTGGCTGCGTTATGATAAGGCAGGTATTCACCGGCAAATACCACGTCGCTGCTATCGAGGGTTACTTGAGCAAATGAGCTTCTTGTAACCAATAGACATAAAATAAGCAGTAGCTTCTTCATCAGGAGTTATTAATAAGATTATTTATAGAAATTAATTGTCAGTACTTCTACCGGCTATTATTCCACTTTCATTATGGAACGAACCGTAAACGGCGTACCTATCATGCGTACATTGTCAGGTATTTTGCCTTCGGCACCTTTGATTCTTACCTTCAACCCGTCTTTTCTGAATTCAGGAGCAAGTGGTTGATCAGGCATAAATCGTTGATTAGGAGCATCATCGGGTACTATTACAAAATTTTCGGAGCCCACAGGTATGTTCTTAACGGTTCCAATGATGGCTTTCTTTTTCGCATTTTTATTGCGCTGAGCACTGCAAGCACTTACGCTTACCCAGCCAATAATAGAAAGTACCAAAACCAGAAAAATTCCCTTTTTCATGTGTCAATTTTTTTGCTTTATAAAGATAGTAAATCTAGGTGAAAATCAGCTATTAGATTTCCACACTCCCATAAGCTAAAACTGTACCGTAGTGGTAAGATTGCTTTTTATGGAAAAGTCTTTAATTGAACTTTCTTTCATATTGCGGCGCAATTTTGAGCGGTAAACCAACCTATAACTACCTGGTTGTAAGTCAATTGTCTCTTGAATGGCCTTGGTTTGCAATTCGTAAATCTTTTCCCAATTATTGTTTCTAAAGTAGAAAATACCCCCAAAACCCTCCGTGTTTTTATTGACTGTTATTTTACCCGGAGGCGGAATTTGTATAGAAGCAATTCGGCTTTGGCTCACTTTCACATCTTTCATCACTATTCGTGGCAGGGTAAGTATTTCCAAATCGTAAGTGCCTGTAATATACCTTTCGGTTGTGTTAACGTCTTGAATATGAAGGGTATGTGTGGCATCGGCTTTTTTTACCAAGCACTTAATAGTCTCCTTGGTAGGGCTAGTTACTTTTATTGAACCTTGGGGAGCATTCAAGGTGATTTTATTATGCTGATTAGAAACTATCTCAATATCGTTAAGTTCTTGAGGTGGAATGGTATGCACACTTAAATTGTAACGACTCACCGGATCAATATTTATGGTATCGGGATTGCCTCTACCGTTCAGGGTATGATACATGACATAGCGCACACCCATGGTTTGGGTATCGTAAAAAGTCATGCCTACATTAGTTTCAGTGGGTTTGCCATCGGTATCCAGCAAATCTACCTCGGCTGTGGTATTGCTTAGTACCTCTTCAAGCATATCTACCAATACTTTTTCGAATGTGGTGGCATCAGGAGCATCGAAATATTTGCCAATGCACTGCAGTTCGTCTGCGCTTTTGCCATGCATGCCCAGACCAATCACAAAAGGTTTTAGAATGATATTTTTTTTCTGCAACTCACGGGCTACAGCACATGGGTCGCCATGGCACGATTCTTCGCCATCGGTTATCAAAATAACCACATTACGCGATGGGGTTTTGGGAAAATCGGTGGCACAGCGCTCCAGGGTGTATGCAATGGGTGTTATACCTTTGGCCTTTATCAAAGCCATTTTACCTTTAATAAATTTCGAATTTTTTTTGGCAAAATGGACTTCCAGCTTGGTGTCTTTACAATTGGCCATTTCTGGTGGAAACTGATGCCCATACATGCGCAGGGCCAGCTCCACATTAGGAAGCTGAGATAAGCTGTCGCACAGTTTTCCCAATATTCTTCTGGCTTCGCCAAGTCTACTACTATGGTCCCATTGATTGTCCATACTTTGGGAACCATCTACCACAAATTCAATTCGGGTGAGTTGAGTTGGGCTCGAAAGTCGGAATTTTTCCTGAGCCATACATTCAATAGCTTGAAACGTAAGCAAGAACCCTAGTAAACCAGGTAAATAAAGGAAGGAGAAGAAGGCTTTGCCTTTTTGGTTCATGGTTAATTCACAAACAGCCTCCGATAATTAGGCTATTCAAAATGAAAAATAGGAAAACTATTCTACGGTTACACTCTTTGCTAAATTTCGCGGCTGGTCAACATTACATCCCCTTAGCACAGCAATATCATAAGCCAGCAATTGCAATGGAATTACGGATAGCAGTGGCGAAAAAGGTTCTTCGGTAGCCGGAATTTCGATAGTGAACTCAGCTATATTCTTAATGGTGGTGTCTCCCTCTTCCACAATTGCTATTATTCTGCCTTTACGAGCTTTCACCTCTTGAATATTGCTTACTATTTTCTCATAAGCACTTTGATTATTGGCTAGCACAAACACCGGCATTTGCTCATCTATAAGGGCAATGGGTCCGTGTTTCATTTCGGCAGCAGGGTATCCTTCGGCATGTATATAGCTTATCTCTTTTAGCTTCAAGGCACCTTCGAGGGCTACAGGGAAATTGTACCCACGACCTAAGTAAAGGCAATTGGCTACATCTTTAAATTCCTGACTGATATATTTTATTTTATCGGCGTTCTCTAGCACTTTTTTCACTTTGGCCGGTATGTTCTCCAGTTCGTTTAGCAATTGATGAAAACGCGATTCGGTAATGGTTCCTTTCTTATGTGCCAAGTGAAGTGCTATGAGTGAAAGCACCGTTACTTGAGCGGTAAAGGCTTTGGTGGAGGCTACGCCAATCTCAGGGCCGGCATGGGTGTAAGCGCCGGCATGGGTATTTCGGGCTATGGATGAGCCAATTACATTACAAACGCCAAACACCGTTGCTCCCTTCGATTTAGCCAATTCTATGGCGGCTAGGGTGTCGGCGGTTTCGCCCGATTGGGAAATAGCTATGACTACATCCTTTTCATTGATAATGGGATTGCGATACCGGAACTCCGATGCATATTCCACTTCCACAGGTATTCTAGCTAAATCTTCAAATAAATATTCGGCCACCAAACCAGCATGCCAGCTAGTGCCGCAAGCCACTATGATGATACGCTCGGCACTCATTATTTTTTGCTCATACTCGGTTATGCCTCCTAAGTGTATGATGCCTTTATCGGCATTTAATCTTCCACGGAAACTATCACGAATGCTGGTTGGCTGTTCATAAATTTCTTTCAACATAAAATGCTCGTAGCCGCCCTTTTCCAACATCTCCAATTTGAGCTCCAGTTTTTGTATGTATGGTGTCTTTACCTGATTTTTAATGTTTTTAATCGAAAGTTCACCTGTCAGCGTAACCACAGCAATCTCCTCATCATCCAGATAAATTACGTTTTTGGTATATTCTACTATTGGCGTAGCATCGCTGGCTATAAAGTATTCATGTTCGCCAATGCCTATCACCAATGGGCTACCTTTTCGGGCGGCTATTAGTCTATCGGGCGATTCTTTTGAAATAATTACGATGGCATAAGCGCCATGTACTTCGCTCAAGGCTATACGAACGGCTTCTTCCAAGGTCACCTTCTCGTTTTGCTGTATATCTTCTATCAGGTGGATGAGCACCTCGGTGTCGGTATCGCTCAAAAATTTATGCCCTCGTTCTTTCATTTCCTCTTTCAGAGGGGCGTAATTTTCAATAATCCCATTATGAATAATGGCCAAATTTTTTGATTCGGAATAGTGGGGATGTGCATTAACATCGTTAGGCACCCCGTGGGTAGCCCATCGGGTATGGCCAATGCCAATATGGCCTTCTACATCTTGTCCGGCAGTATGAGTTTCTAAATCTCTCACCTTGCCTACACACTTGTAGGTCTTAAGCTCACCATTCAGAAGGGCAACCCCGGCACTGTCGTATCCTCGGTATTCAAGGCGGCGCAAGCCTTTTATCAAAAATGGATAAGCTTGCTTTGGTCCAATGTATCCTACTATTCCACACATAGGCTAATGATTTTTATAAATGATTATTTTGTATTGGTAAATGTTACTACAAGCTTTGCACGGTATCGGTTAAGGTTTTGAGAGCCGCCACCTATTACCACTCTTGATGCATTACCTGCAGGATTTGGTATGGAAAGGTAAATATTTTCATCCAAAGCATAAATACCTGATAAGCGTTTTTGTAAATAACGAGCCAGGTTGAATGTGTAACCTCGATCGCCGTTTAGCCTGCCCAGTACCCCACCAAAATAAGCCGAAGCGCTCACGTTATGAAATGGAGTAGCTTCTATTAAATCATCCACATAGTGTTCCTTGCCATCTGTGTCATATCGGGTAAGGGTAAGCCCACCGCTAGGGTCTAGTTCCAAAGCTTCTCCGCTGCTATCAATCACGGTTACCAGCAATTGAGCATGATTAATCAACTTGTTTTTTAAAGCACTCAAATAAGGCAAAGCAAGCTTAACCCGTAAGCCCGATGCACCTTGAATAAAGCAGATATTGTCATCGTTGCTACCGTCCAGATTGGCCAAGGCAGGTGCGCTGCCATAGCTGTGGCTATTGGTATTAACCGAAGTGCTGCTTAGCGGCATTATAAACCGAAGCGAATCTTCGCCGGTAATGGTAGTGTGGTAGTATAAAGTTAGGCAACTGTAAGCCGAGTTTACATCAATATAATACATGGCCGACCCAGTAGTGCCCACCGGTTTTACATACAGGCCATTCAAGAAGGCATGGAAAGTAGCGTTGCTCACAAAATTGGATGAGTTAGATTGCCAAGCAATATTTTGCCCAAATGAAGTGGGCAATTTTATTCGAATTTCAGAGGCTTCAGTGGTGCCAAAAACCTGAACAGGCTTGCCCGGGTGGGCTGTATAATTGGTTGCCGAGCCCAGCAAGGTGGCATTTACCGGAAAAGTAACATTGGAGTGGTAAATGGTGCCGGCTGTTTCGGATATGCCGGTGGCTTGGGTAATTTCATAAACTTCAAAGCTTTGCGGTACCAAGGTATCGCC
This sequence comes from Chitinophagales bacterium, assembly GCA_036719905.1. Classification (GTDB taxonomy): domain Bacteria; phylum Bacteroidota; class Bacteroidia; order Chitinophagales; family CAIODY01; genus DAIMNW01. The sequence goes on along the minus strand of DAIMNW010000033.1, from coordinate 7,415 downwards.
ATAGTAACCCGACAATGCCAAACTGAGTACTACAGAATCTACCAGATTATTGCCGGCTACAATATCATCTTTCAATACAGCATTACCGGTGGGTAAATTAAACTGAGCATACAAGCCGGCGGTGGTGGTACTAAACAGTGGGTCGTTGTTTATTTGCCCAACCATATAAGTGCTTAAGTTGTTAGAAACAGCCGGCGAATCGAGCACCGTACCGGTTTGAACAGTAAATGTATCTACCCCCATTGATAGCATATCGCCGGCAGGCAGCACCGAGGTGGAATAAAAAGGCTTGTTTCGGCAGGCAGGCAGCACACCAATAAGCAGCAAAGTGAAAACGGCAATTGCACATGCCCTTAAATTACGTAATCCTTTAATTTTCATGAGGATGCAAGATGGCTAATTTAATGAAAAACTGAATAAATATTTATTCAAAGAAGGTGTAATTCTGAGTATAAATTCACACAGTTTAGGAAAAGACAATACTGAACGCAATTATGTTCAGCTAATTACTTTTCGGCCAATAATTTTTTAAAGAATTCAGAATACTCCAGCAAGTAACCATCTTCTAAACCATTGTACTTAAGTGTAGGCTTGCGTTTGGTGGTTAAAAAAGCGGTTGTTTCCTTGTCCATCGTTTCATCGCCCAGAATAAGGCCATCGGCAAATTGAATAGCACCTTTTTGCAAGCCATGATAATTGCCGGGCTTGTAAAGTTCAAACTCTTTATCTTTTATTCCGGTACCATGGGTGGCCAGGTCGAAGAAATTTTTACTCAAGGTTTCGGTAAATGGATTGTTGTATACCGAATAAACCACCTTGGCTTTGGAGAAAACAGGCTCTTTTTTATAAGCTGTCTTCAGGTACATAGGCAGCAGAGAGGTCATCCAACCGTGGCATAGCACCAAGTCGGGCGGCCAACCAAATTTTTTCACTATTTCTAATGCGCCTTTGGCAAAAAACACCATACGGTCGGCATTATCGGCATGAAACTTCCCTTTTTCATCATGCAAATCTGATTTACGCTTAAAGAAATCTTCATTATCCAGAAAATAAACCTGGATGCGTACACCCGGCATACTTGCCACCTTGATTATGAGCGGATGGTCTTCATCGTTCATAATCACGTTTATACCACTCAAACGAACCACCTCGTGCAATTTGTGGCGGCGCTCATTTATATTTCCGAACCGTGGCATCAACACTCGTAACTCGGCTTCTTCTTTCAATTGCAACTGTTTACAGAGAGCGTTGCAAATTTTACCTATGTTGGTATACTCTAAATAAGGGTTAATTTCCTGCGATACAACCAGAATTCGTTTTTTCTTCATCATGTTTTATTAAGTAAAAATGATCTATCAGTTATCCCCATGAGCCTGAGGGATATATCCCTTTTTTAAAAAGGGTTGCAAAAATAATAAAAAAAAACCTGAAATACTGCAACTATATTTGCCTTTATTTTTTGAAATACTGCATGAAAGCCGATAAAACCGTTGATAATCAAGATACCATGCGCCTCAATAGGTACCTGGCGCACTCAGGTATAGCCGCCCGTAGAAAAGCCGATGAGCTGATCGCCGAAGGGTTGGTGAAGGTAAATGACGAGGTGGTGAAAGAAATGGGCTACCGGGTAAAGCCGGGCGATGTGGTTAAGTTCAAGGATAAAATAGTAACGCCTAGCAAAAATTTTGTGTACATACTGCTTAATAAGCCTAAAAATGTGATAACCACCAGCGAAGACGAAAAGGGCCGCAAAAATGTGCTTCATTTAGTAAAAAAAGCCACCGAAGAACGCGTATTTCCGGTGGGCCGCCTCGACAAAAACACCACTGGCGTTTTGCTGATAACCAATGATGGCCCCTTGGCCAATCTTCTATCGCACCCCAGTAGCGAGGCCATTAAAGTATACCATGTGGTACTCGATAAGCCTTTGGAACAAAAACATTTTGACGAAATAGTGGCAGGCATCGTACTCGAAGATGGGCCTATCAAAGTAGATGAAATAGCTTTTCAAAAAGGAAAAGACAAAACCAATGTAGGGGTGCAATTGCATAGCGGCCGCAACCGAATAGTGCGCCGCATTTTCGAACACTTTGATTATAAAATAGAAAAACTGGACAGGGTGGTATTTGCCGGCCTTACTAAAAAAGATGTGCCACGTGGAAAGTACCGCCTTCTCGATAGCACCGAAGTATTGCTGCTTAAGCGAATAAAAGAAGGGAAGTAAAACCGTTCACACTCTTTTTCTGAAACAAAACCAACATTCAAAACGTGTCAAATTTTACCATAGTAATACACGGCGGCGCCGGCAATGTTACTCCCAAAACCATTTCGGCTGAAGAACAAATCCTATACAAGGAGGCTTTGCAACAAACCATCGACAGCGCCTATGCAGTGCTGGCCAAAGGTGCTTCGGCACTGGATGCTGTGGAGGCAGCTGTTCGTATGCTAGAAGATTGTCCGCTGTTTAATGCCGGCAGGGGTGCCGTGTTTACCAAAAAAGGATTGCATGAAATGGATGCCGCCATTATGGATGGTAGCAATCTAAAAGCCGGCGGTGTAACCGGTGTTCGAAATGTAAAAAACCCCGTTTCGCTGGCCCGAAAAGTAATGGAAGAGAGTGGCCATGTGCTGCTGAGTGGTAGTGGTGCCCGTGATTTTGCCATGAAAGTAAAAGCCGAGCTAATGCCCGAAGATTATTTTTATACTAAGCTGCGCTACGACCAGTGGCTGCAGGTGCGCCACACCGATTTTTATCACCTTGACCATATTGATACTGAAAAAGACGACCGTAAATTTGGTACCGTAGGCGCAGTGGCCCTCGACCAACATGGCAATATAGCCGCCGCCACCAGCACCGGTGGTATGACTAATAAGCAATTTGGCCGTGTGGGTGATAGCCCTGTGGTGGGTGCCGGCACCTATGCCAATAATGCTACTTGCGCCATTAGTTGTACCGGCCATGGCGAATATTTTTTACGAGCCGTAGTAGCCCATGATATCAGTTGCCTAATGGAATATAAGGGCCTTAGTTTGCATGAGGCCGCTACTCTGGTAGTGAAAGATAAGCTAGTAAAGTTGGGTGCCGAGGGTGGCTTAATTGGCGTAGATGCACTGGGTAATACCATTCAAGTTTTCAATTCTTTAGGCATGCACCGTGCTTTAAAAAAGAGCAATGGGGAGCAGAGTGTGGCTATGTTTGGGGAGTAGGCATCTACCTCATTTGTTGTACACCGCCCCACTACAACTATCCGCTCGGGCTCCGGTTACACTACTCAACACATTTATTTCATTGCGCCAGCGCAACACACCCAGAAATGCAAATATTAAAGCTTCTTTAAATTGAATCAACTGCTCGTCAGCAAGCACAATTTCAATAGAAGAGTAGTGCTTTATACGTTCCATTAAAAACTCGTTAAGTGCACCGCCGCCACTTACCAGGCAAGTTTGCTTTCTGTTTTTTTGATAAAACAAATTGAGGTTATGACCAATCTGCTGTGCCACATGCTCGGTAGCTGTGGCTAATTTGTCTGCTATAGAAATGTCGTAAGCAAAAGTGCAAGGCAGCAAATATTCGACAGTCAGAAAATTAGAAAGCGATTTAGGCGGCGCCTGTTCAAAAAACTCATGGGCATTTAGCTCATCTAAAAGCCCTTGATTTATTTTTCCCTTAGAAGCAAGTTGCCCACCTTCATCATAATCATGACCGGCCATTTTGGCCAAGGCATTGAGTAATTGATTGCAAGGGGCAATATCGTAAGCCAGCATTTTCTTTTCTTCCGTCTGGTAAGAGATATTACAAATGCCGCCTAGGTTTAAACAAAATTCAAATGGATGGAACAAGAGCAAATCGCCCATTGGAACCAGCGGAGCGCCTTGCCCACCCAAGGCCACATCGCCACTGCGAAAATCGCATACTACCGGCAATTGACTAAGGGCGGCTAAGGTTCCACCATCACCAATCTGTGCTGTATAATTTTTTTCGGGCGCATGAAATATGGTATGCCCATGTGTACTGATGAAATTAATTCTTCCCTCCAGCTTATATTTTTTGATAAAAGCATTTACCAATTCAGCACAGTAATGACTGTAGTAAATATGTGTTTGATGATATACCACAGCACTTTGGGTGGGTAAATCTTTTAATCTATTCACCCATACATCGGTATACGAAATGGTTTCGGCGGCTTCAATGGAGTAGCTCCATTGGCCATTATTGTTTTCGAATGTGCAGTAGGCTATATCTAACCCATCGAGCGAACTGCCGCTCATTAATCCAAGCACATGATATTTTTCCACTGCTGTTTAGCCTACTGATTTTTTCAATTTCAAAATAGAAAAGTCGCTCTCGTCTTTTACAATCGTGTTGACGAGGCGACCAAGGCCTTCTATCTCCATTACTACTTCATCGCCGGCTTGTAGCCATTGTTCCTGATAGTTTGGATCATTCAATTTTCTGGTGCCGTTCAATTCTAAAAAACAACCGGTGCCTACCGTGCCACTGCCAATTACATCGCCGGGCATTACATCTACACCATACGCACAACGTTCTATAATTTCGGCAAATGTCCAATCCATATCTCCCATATTGCCTTGGCTCACCAATTTTCCATTCACCCAACATTTCATTCCCAAATTATAGTTATTGCCTGTGTGATTTGGTTTGCAGGGTACTTTATAGGCTTCCAACTCATCGGGCGTAACCAGCCAAGGACCTATCACGGTTGAAAAATCTTTTCCTTTAGCAGGTCCAAGATTTAACAACATTTCTTCCATTTGCAAGGTTCGTGCGCTCATATCATTCATAATCATATAACCGCCAATCAACTCATCGGCTTCGGCGGCCGTTACGTTTCTAGCTTTGTTATTGATCACAATGGCTACCTCCAATTCGAAATCCAATTTTTGAAAATGATCGGGCATACAAATAATTTCGCCCGGCCCTTGTATGGCTTGGTGGTTGGTAAAATAAAAAATAGGATACTGATCAAATTCATCAATCATGGGCACTTTTCGATTTCTTCGAGCAGCAGCTACATGCTGGCGAAATGCATAACCATCTCTGCAGCTACTGGGATATGGTACAGGAGCTAGCAAACTAACTTCTTCGATTGCTTGCGATTTCAATTTGGGTTTGTTTCCGGCTTTTATTTCTTCATCAAAGTGTTGTGCCAACGGCATCACATCATCGTATGCATATAAGAACATCTGCATATTATTTGGGAAGGCCGAATCAATATCCATCATGTCGTACACACGATTGTTAATTAAAAGTGCCAGACGATCTTCGCTTTCGGTGAGGTAGGAAACCAGTTTCATAGAATATTAATTTAAGTATTTAATTAAGAGCAAATAAACTATTTAATCGAAGAAACGCCAACTAACTCCGAATTTAAAAGTTAAATCGTTTGTTGGGTAACCGTGGGCTACAAAATTATTGTTTCCGGTTAGGCCGGGATAGAGATTGCTGACTTTTACAAACAATCGGGCACGTTTAATTTTAGCATTAAGAAACAAATCGATATTGGGCAGATTGTTATATAATATTCTATCCTGAATATAGAAGGTGCCACTCAAGGGGGAATAATTAGGCGCATAATAAGCCGTATTGTACCAAGCATTGATACCTGCTTGAACGAGCATGGCTCTCTTGAAAATATAGTTTTCGTAATACCAGTTGGCAAACAAACTTAAATTAGGAAGCATTAATTCTTTCGGTGTCTGGCTCATCCAAAGCACTTGCTGATGAAGATGGATTTTCCCAATTCTAAATTCATTTGCTAAAGAAACATACGGTACCGTAAGTGTAGCCTTCATTTGTGCCGGACGAGCCAAGCTATCCATGTAAATAAAATGATTAATTACCCTTTCACCCACCGAAACCTTTAGGCGATAACTTGCATTTAAATAATCGGCACTCACATTGGTAAATTGTTGAGCACTGAAATTGTTTTGCCAACTGATTATTTCACTGTAAAAAAATTGTTGTTGAAAGTTAGGTCGGGCTTGTTGTTGAGAAATCGTAAAACCAATAGTTCCCATCTTTTTACTAAGCAGATAGTTTGAATTGCCTAGTGTCAAATAATCCTGCGCATTATAACCCTGTAAAACATAGTTAGCCTCAAAGGAGCCACTAATTCTCCTGTTTGTTTTTGGGTTGGTAGCTAGATAAGAGTTTATACCCGAGTTAAACAGATTATTGCTTAAGTGGTTGCCATATAATTGTATAAAGTCATAAAAAAAGGAAGCCCCACCAATCAGTAGATTTTTGTCCAGCGAATCGTCAGGCAAGATTATTTTGTCAGGCCTTTCCCGTTTATTGCCTAAAAAATCAAATCCAATCTCATTATGGATTATGTGGAAGTTGAAACGATTAGTAACTGAATCTATTCCGCCAAAAGAAAAAGAACCCGGCAAGTAGCTGGCAGAGTCAGCATCTTTATGACTATAGTAGGAATAGTGATGTGAAATGGAGAACAAATGTCGTAGTTGAATCTGCCTAATAAATTTTGTGACGGTTACAGTGTCATTGACATGCTTAGATAATCTAGTACCCAAAAAATACGATTGCTGAACTACATAATTGTCCTCCTTCCATCGGTGATGCGCCTCGTTGAAATTTACCGGAACAACATTTTTACTGATATAATTTTTTTGAAAAACAGAATCATCGGTAGTGCCTCCATTTTCCTCCCATTTTAGCCTGTTGTATAAAAAGGCAGCTGTAATTGAATAATTTTCTTGTTTAGTAGTATAAGTAGTGTGAAGAGCAAAATTCTGATGATTAGTTTTTTGGTTGAGATAAATACCTGCACTATTCAAGTAGGAATAAGTAAAACCCACTTGCCAATTTTTTAATAACCATTGAGAGTGTGTGGCTTGTAGCATGCTCTCACTTTTTAATCCCATCACATAGAACAGCTCGGTGTAAATTTTATTATCTGTGTATATTTTCAAATCCTGAAGGGATAGGCGATAAGGCCGCATGGAAATCATGTCGGCTGTAAATCCGAAATCAGGATGGAGCAATGCATTAGCATTAAACGAAGGCGAACCCAAATTACCAAGTGTATGATTCAGCAATGGGTTACAGGCAATGGCCGGATTATAGAGTTGTAAATTGTTTACAGTGGTGTCAATCGAATATTGTTCGGGCTCATTGAAAAAGTGATACCGAACTTTGGCTGTATTCAACGAGCCGGCATGGGTTGAATCTTCATTGCTCATTTGCCCGAATACATGCAGAGTAGTCAGTGGCAGTAGAAGTCCGTATAGAAGAAAACTAAATCGAAACATGGAGCACAATCAGATGCCGCAAATATAAACTTGTGGCAACTAGAAAGCAGGAAACTTTATTACTCCTTCACACATTTTATGTCCACGGCTCCTTGCCGGGTAATCACATGTACTATTAATAT
>DAIMNW010000180.1:0-4545 GCA_036719905.1 Chitinophagales bacterium | reverse complement strand
TCCGCATAATTATTCCGTCAATAATGTGCATACCGTTTTTATGGGCGATGTAGCTCTGCGTAAGCAGTATTTTAAGGTATGTCAAAATTTTAGTGTTTCTCCGGTAAATGCTAACCAAGAAGTGCAGCTTAGCTGGGCAGCTAATACCGAACCAGGTGTAATGGGCTACCATATTTACCGCAGCAATTCAATCAACGGCGATTTTCAGCTTCTAAATTCAAATATCATCACCGCCAATACTTATACTGATGTGCAACCTTTATCTGGCCAAAATGTGTACATGCTTCGGGCGGTAAGAATGGAGCAGAGTGTAACCGGTACTTATAAGAATCAATGCTTGGGTATTTTTGATTCAGTACAAAATATAACACCTTCCGGCATTCACCCAATAGCTGAAAGTCAAACCGATTTTACATTTGCTCCCAATCCCATTCAATCGAAAGGTACGCTTTATATCAGCTATCCAAGTGATGAAACAGCCAACTTGAGTATCAGCAATTCTTTAGGGCAGGTTATTTTGAGTGAAAGAATAAAAAGCAGTACTAGCCTTCAACTGCCTTCGCTTTCGGCCGGCATCTATTGGTTACAAGTTGATTCCAAAACGCTGCACAGCACCAAGAAACTAATAGTCAACTAAAAAAGTTGATTCTTGTTTTTAAGCTCGGTAAGCACATCGGCTAAATATTGATACTGTTCCAAAGAGTTATAAAGCTGTGCCGAAATGCGTACGTAACGTCGGTTGCCAATATGAATTATCGGCACTTCAATCTTATACTCCTTCATCAATAAATTTTTCAATTGGCCCTGATTATTAAAGCCATAGGTGAGCGGTTCGGTGGCTGGCGGTATTTCAATATTGGCCAAATGTCCCACATTGCTTTCAGGATTGGTAAATGGGAAACCAAAAACTTCATTTAAGCAACTGCGCCCGGCTATGGTAAGCGCTTTGTTTTGTGCTCGAAGCTCATTCCATCCACCTGCTATTTGCCCCATAAAATCAATGGCCGCCGGCACACATAAAAAGGCTGAAAAATCATGTGTTCCATCCCAGAAAAACTGCATGCACCATTTTTCTTCTTCGGCCACCGGCTTATCGTATTGGTGACTTATCACCAATGGAAAAATCTGGTGCTGATGTGCTTTGGCTACATATAAAAAAGCGGAGCCTTTAGGCGAACAAATCCACTTGTGGCAATTGCCCACAAAATAATCGGGCTGCAATTGGTCCAAATTAAAATTAACCATACCGGGTGCATGGGCGGCATCTATTAGTACCTGCACTCCGTGTGTGTGCACGAGTTTTATTATTTTATCAACGGGTAGCACAAAGCCTGTGGCGGAGGTCACAAAATCAATAATGGCAAACTTGGTATTGGGCGTAATGCTTTGCTCCAATGCTTGGACGAGTTCATCTTCATGCGTAAACGGAAAAGGCAACTGAGCGGTAACTATGCTGTAGCCTTTTAAACGGGCATAATGTTGAGCAGCCTGCGCACAGGCACCATAAGTTAGATTGGTGAGCAGCCACTCTTCATTGGGTTGGGCAGTCGGCAAACTGTTAAGCACCGTATTTACACCTGTGGTAGTGTTGGGTACAAAACTGATATTGTTGGTATGCGTACCCACAAAATCTGCCAGACTTATCTTTGCCTGACGATAAATAGGCTCCAACTCTTCTACCATAAACCTAACCGGCTCGGCCTCTAACCGAGATTGGATAATGGCTTGTTTTTGTAGTACCTCAGTAGGGCAAGCACCAAACGAACCATGATTAAGAAACACCACTTGTGTATCCAAATTCCAATGTTGAATGAATGGGGAGTAGGGGGGCATGGGCATAGATTGAATTAGCGGTTTGCAGCTACAAGAATTTGGCTATTAGTTGTTTTTTATCTAGTTATTTTAAGTCTGTAAGAAAGTCCTAATGAAGCATAGTTTTTAGGTGCATTTTCAGTTAGTCCAAAGCCACCAGAAATGTCAGCCATAAAATCATTGTTAATTAAACAGGTCAAACCACAGTCAAACCGATGGTCTACCATGTTTTCTGCTGGCAAAAATCCATATAATTCAGTGTAACAACCAATTCGGTCTGTCAAACTAAATCCTGTTGTTAATGTATAGATATAACTATGTTGTGCATTTTCGCCATTCCATTCTGCGCCTAAATTATAAGCAAGTGATATTTTGTTTGACAAGGAATGCTGCATTGTAAACCTAAAAGAAGGCGCAATATATTTTGTTTGAAATTCTTTGCTGCCAATAGTTGAAGTGGTAATATGTCCAATAAATGAAGTTTTTGGAATAAATCCGTCTTCTTCCAACAGAGAGGTTTTAAATCCAATTGTAACGGGTAAAATTCCTGTGCTTGTATTTCCAATTATTTTTTCTGAAAACAATTCGGTAATTACTCTTAGTTCCAACTTTTCATTTATTCCATATTTCCACAGCGTAGAAGGAAAATTGAATGACTTTTGGTTTTGGTCAAAAATTTCAAATGTAAAACCATTTTCAATTTGAATGTATTTTTTAGGTGTTATAAATGGACATTCTGTTTGGTCAGGTCGGTCTAATTGAATTGCGGTTAAACTTTGCCCAAATAAATTATTAGCTGTCACTCCAAAGTATAATGCAAAAGGAATAAGATATTTTACCATTAGTGTTGTTTTTTAGTTGTGGGTTGCCTGATTAGGTGTTGCTCTGCAATGATTGCGAACGTTTTCGGGCTTTGCGATGTTGAGGAATTAAAATTACAAATGTTCAATACAGTACAAAAGTTCCTTTGAATTCCAAATGTTCCTCCATTTTGGCAAACACCTATTGAGCGCTGTGCTTTTGTTTCTCATCTTATTTCGTGTTTCTTAATTTGTCTTCCGAACCAAATACCTACTAGTAAAACCGAAATTATTCCAAAAAATAAAATCCAAAATACGGGTTTAAAATATAGTCTTGATAAGGGTTTCCTAAAGTTTGGTTTATTCCTTCTTGAAAAAATCCTATCCAACTAGATAAAAATGCAGTAGTTATCAAGATGGCCATTCCGCAAATAAAACCTGTCAAAATATAATTTCGCTTTTTAATCAAAATTGCCTTTCCTGCAATTTGCCCAAATAGGTGTCCACTTAAAAGCATGATGAGTGCTCCTATTAGTAAATTCAAGTTGTAACTAAAAGTTGTAAACCAAAAGAAACCATTAACAATGCCGTTGTCGCTTGAAAACCAAGTCATAATTAGTTGAGCAATAAGTAATCCTATTCCAACTGAAATTAATGCTTGACGACTTCCAATTTTTTTGGCTTCAATTTCCGTCATAAGTTTTTCTTTGTTTTGTGGTTCAAAGTGTATTCACTGGTTAAAATACTTTTTTGTAAAAATTTAATGCTCACATGACTATATCAATTAGTAGTTTTTCTACAAAAGCTTTCTTCTTTCTACACTAATACGAATATAGCATGAACTTTCAGCAATCTTAATATTTCCCACCCAAAAACATTATAATCCTACTTACCTCCGCTTTACTTACTTTCGTGGTCAATTAAAAAATAATGGATATGAAAAAATTATGGGTACTCTTTTGTTTTATAGGTTTTGGTAAAATGGCATGGGCTCAGCAGCCCGGTGATACCATTATGGTGAACTCATTTAACTATAGCCAAACCTATGGCGGTGGCAATAGAGATACTATGTTGAATTTTCCGAACCTACCGGGAGTAACATTTGAGAAGATATACATGCTGTACAATATGCGCTGCAAAAATGGCCTGGTATCGCCCGGTACGCCCGGCCAAACCAATCTGGGTTGTGGTGAGTGGGATTACTCGTGCAATTCGTACATTACCGATAGCTCACGAACCGATTCGGTGAAGGCTACTTTCCCAACTCATGTGATAAAAGGTTTTAGCGGCACGGTTTATCCTTATACACTTTCACCCACTTATACTTATTACGAGTACCATCAAAAGCAGGTGATTCATAATTCAGTAATCACCGAAATGGATACTACCATTGGTTTGGGTAATTATGCTAAAACTGCTCCTCTAACTTGTCAAGCCGGAGTGGCCAAGAACCAGTTTTTATGGACTGCTGCCGAATTAACCGTGGCAGGCATAACGCCCGGCGATATAAGCAGTATTAAACTCAACTTATTGGCTGCAGGTTCAGCAGCCAAGTACCTGCGCATACGCATGAAGCATACCACCCAAACGGTACTGAATGCAGCTAACCCTGAGCTAACAGGATTTACAGAAGTGCATTTTTTAAATACTACACTCAGCGCTGGTCTGAATGAATTTAATTTTTACAACAATTTTACCTGGAACGGAACCGACAATATTTTGATTGAATTTACATTTGATAATGCGTTGGCCGGTACCAATAGTATGGTATTATGCGACTCATTGAGCAATACCATGGGCCTGGTGGCCGAAGGGCAAGATTACAGCATTGAATTTACCGGTAGCAATTTTGCGCAGCTGGGAAATTCGAATTTTGGCAATTTCAGCAATCAACTTTCTATAGCTTTTTGGAGCAATGGCAATAGCGCTGTGT
>DAIMNW010000179.1:0-4572 GCA_036719905.1 Chitinophagales bacterium | reverse complement strand
TGCCCATAGCGTATTGGAAATTCACGTTTGGTGCAAATGATTTATCTTGGTGTATGGCCCAGTCAAAGTTGGTTTTTTCAGCTAATTGAGCTTGTGTTAGTGGATTTAAAGGGTAATCGAATGTGCCGGGTATAAATTTGGGAATAGCTCTAGTACCATCATCAATGCCTAACCAATCCAACTTTCCACCACTGTAGGCCAGTTTTGTTTGGCCAGTAGTAATGTTGTTGTACCCAGATCCTAACGATAAGGAATAGAAATCTTTATCAGGAACATCTTTTGTGTTAATTTGAATTATTCCACCTGCAAATTCGCCTGGCATATCCGGTGTGGCAGTTTTTGCTATAATTAAATTATCGAGCATAGCCGATGGGAAAATGTCAAAGGCAAATGCTTTTCTGTCAGGCTCTGAACTTGGCAAGGGAGCGCCATTCAGTAAGGCAGCGTTATATCGATCATTCAAACCACGTACAATGGCAAATTTGTTATCCTGGATACTTGCCCCACTAACTCTTTTTAACACATCACTTGTACTCTTATCCGGAGTTCGCTTTATCAAGTCGGCTGAAACCCCATCTGAAACACTTACGCTGTTTTTTTGAATAGATAATAATGCATTCTCCGACTCTTTTCTAAATGAACCGGTTACGGTTACCGTTTTTAATTTATTGTCTTTTTGCTCTAACCCAACGGTCAGATTAATGACATCACCTTGCTTTACAACAACATCAGTTAGTACTTTGGTTTCATAGCCAAGCGATTTCACCTCCAGGGTGTAATTCCCAACAGGAATAGCAGGGATACTAAACTGACCATTAAAATCTGTGCTTGCTCCTAAGGTAGTACCTCTAACAGTTATGGTGGCTCCAATTAAAGATTCTGCATTCTTTGAATCTATTACTTTACCAGTAATTGCATTTTTTGTTTGTGCTTGAGTAGTTGTATTAAGCAGAAGGAGACTGATTAGGAAGGTGAAAACTAAGGAGCGCATTTTAATGGTTTATGTTTGCGCAAAGATTGTTCTCATTTAGCAACCTCCATGTAATTTAAAATTATCAAAAGGTTAATTAAAGATTAATCACTTAATATTTGTTTGCATTTGATAACTTTTGCTTAACATTAAGAAATCATCCTTTCTACCACCAAAATGATTTAAACTGAAGAAAGATTGAACGCAATCTGTTATAGTTACCCTCACTCTATTCATGGGAATTTTCTAAAAGCATACTGGCAAATTCGTTTTTAGCTGCTTGGTTTGTTCTATTGATGAAATTTTTATACCACCAGCCCGAATTTTTTATCACACGTTTTTGAGTTTTAAAATCAATGTAAACGAGTCCGAAGCGCTTGTTATAACCTTCAGCCCATTCAAAGTTGTCGGTGAGTGACCACACAAAATATCCATTTACCTTTAAACCATGCGCCTTGGCCTTAGCTACCTCTGCCAAATAATTCTTTAAAAATTCAACACGTTCAGTATCATCTACTTTGTCATTTTCTACAATATCGCGGAAGGCAGCACCATTTTCGGTCACAATTATTTTAGAAACATTTTTGTAAGCACTAAATTTTTTTATCATTTCATAAATCGATTCGGGGTAAACTTCCCAATCCATGGCGGTATGATATACTTTTCTATGTGCGGCTGAAACAATTTGTGCTTGTAGATAAGGAACAAAATAAGAATGCTTTACCACCTCACGTGTATAGTTTTGAATGCCAATAAAATCAAAATCAGCCTTCATCAATTCTTCATCACCAGATGCAAAATATTTTTCAATTTTCTTTAGTAGTGGAATCTCTTGGTAAGGATATCCCATACCTAATGCTGGCTCAATAAAGAGCCGATTTAAAAGAGCGTCGACCTTAAATGCTGCTGACCTATCCTTTGCAGAAAGTGAATAAGGGGTAATAAAGGAACATGAAAAAGTACTACCTACTTCTGCTGTTGGCGATTCCTGCTTAATTATTTTAGCCCCTATGGACTGGCATAGAGTAGCATGATGTACGGCTGGTAAAAAGTTTGAAAGGCCTTTTTTCCCAGGAGCATGAATTCCCATAAAATAACCAGCACCTGTAAAAACAGTAGGCTCGTTTAGAATCATCCAGTATTTAACTCGATCTTTAAAGCGCTTTACACACAACGTGGCGTATTCTGAAAACCAACTTACGATTTCCCTATTTGTCCATCCACCTCTCAACTCCAACGCTTGTGGCAAATCCCAATGATAAAGGGTTATCCAAGGCTCTATTCCATTTTCTAAACAACAATCAATTACCCGATTGTAAAAGTCAACCCCCTCTTCATTTACCTGACCAATGCCGTCTGGTAACAGTCGCGACCAAGCAATTGAGAATCTAAAATGGGGTATGCTTAATGTTCTTGTGATGGCTATATCCTCAACATACCGATTGTAGAAATCAGCCGCCGTCTTTAAATTATGATTGTCTGCTATTTTATTTTCAATTTTTGAAAACGTATCCCAGATGGAAGCACCCTTGCCATCATAATTGCATGCACCTTCTGTTTGTGCTGCTGAACTAGAGACACCAAAAATAAAATCAGATCCAAATGAATCACTTTCGAACGAATACATATCAACTATTGGAATAGATTATAGGGGGCATGTTCAATAATTTCATCTATCGATTTTCCTGCATGATGTGCAATAATAGTATCTAATATCGATTCAGTTTGATCGGGGTAATTTACTTTAACAATCTGCTTAGAACTTAGCCACTTTTCGAGGTCTTCGGCATATTTCTTTTTTAATTTTTTCATTACATCGACACCCATACTTTTGAGCATAGCAGCATTGCAATGCTGCTCATATTGTGTTTTCATTGGAATCACTACTAATTTCTTTTTCAAAAAAAGTGCTTCACTAGCAGTTCCAAATCCTGCATTACAAAGCACTCCTTTGGCACCCGACAAGCTTTTAATAAATTCTTTTGAGTTGAGCGGTTGAACTAATAAATCACGGTGGCCATACTTCTTTTTTGCACTTTTAGAAAACACATGCCACTCTATTTTTCTAAATTGTTTTAGATTTTTTATAATGCGCTCATCACTGTAGGAAGGTAAGTAAACGGTATAATGTCCTTCATCAGTTGGTTTTAGTTCACGAATTTCCTGACGGATGATAGGGGTAAATACATTTCTATCTAAACTTTTAAAATGAAAACCGTAATTGAATGTAGTGGGTGCATAATGTTCCAAAACCATTCTGCCCACCACATCTTTACTTTTTGGTTTTGGAGCAAGAGGGTGAAGGGTCGCCGCCTGATTACTAAATCCAATACTTGGTTTCTTTGCCAACTTGGCTGCCCAAGCGCTCACAGGTTCAAAATCGCTAATAATGAGGTCATACTTCTCAATAGGCAAACTTTTAATTTCTCGAAGAAGGCGTAGAGAATTCATTTGCAAATAGGTGTTCCACATATCCACTCCGCCACTTTTACCAAAAATAAAGGAGAGCCCTTTTAGCTGATAATTTATTTTGAATGGTAATTTTAAATCACTTTGGGTCCCACTCATAAGCACATCTACCTGACCTTTCTTTTTAAGAATAGGGACCACCTCTATTGCTCGAGTTAGATGCCCATTGCCGGTGCCTTGAATGGCATATAAAATTTTCATAGGGTGTTTTTTTGTAAAAGATTGAATTCGCTCACCATTTGATGAAATACTTGGCTGGTATTCATTTCCAGTAGATGTTCTTCTTCAGAGTCTATATCGTTTTCGAAATCGGCCTCATTGTAATGATAAAGTCGCCATTCTTTTTTATTGTATTCTATCGCTGTTAAATTTTCTACCCAATCGCCTGAATTGAGATATATGACACTTCCTTTTTCATTCGTTATTTTTTTCATTTCAGGATGATGAATGTGTCCGCATAGAACAAAGTCATATCCATTTTCGATGGCTATATCGCTAGCCGTTTTTTCAAAGTTATTGATAAACGATACAGCACTCTTCACACTATTCTTAATTGTTTTAGATAAGGATATTTTTCCCCTGCCCAATTTTACCGATACCCAGTTGCACATCGCATTTATTAAAATCAACAAATCGTAACCGGTAGCACCTAGCCTTGTAAGCCATTTGGCATGTTGCATCGTTACATCAAATACATCACCATGAAAGAGCCAAACTTTTTTTCCATCCAACTCCAGCATCAGTTTATTGACCACCGTCAACGAGCCCATTTTGAAACCTGTAAATTTTCGTAACAACTCATCATGATTGCCGGTGATGTAGTACATCTTCACACCTTTGTTACTCCATTTTATTAACTGATGAATTACCCTCATGTGCGATTGTGGCCAGTACCGTTTACTAAATTGCCACATATCAATTATATCGCCGTTAAGCACAACCATCTTCGGTTTTATGCTGCGCATATATTTTACCAACTCGTTGGCATGGCAACCATAGGTGCCTAAATGAACATCTGAAATAACTACAAGTTCAACTTTACGTTTGTGAGTCTTTGACTTTTTTTCCAGGTCCATTTCTTGACTTAACTAATAAGATCAGATGTGGAAATTAGTTTGTACAGTAAAAACTTA
>DAIMNW010000178.1:0-4604 GCA_036719905.1 Chitinophagales bacterium | reverse complement strand
ATAGAATTGCTAGTGATGCTTTTGCTTATCTGGTTCTATCAAGAAAATAAAGATGATATCATGCTCATTATTAGGGGTAAATAATTTGACTGCAATGAGTATTTTTGCCCACTAATTCTAATAATCATCATTAAAAATTTAAATCATGAACGTTCACAACTTTAACGCCGGCCCGGCTATTTTACCCCAGGAAGTAATTCAGGAAGCATCAAAAGCTATTCTCGATTTTAATAATTCGGGGATGGGCATTTTGGAAATAAGCCACCGCAGTAAAGATTTTACGGCTGTGATGGACGAGGCTCAAGCGCTTGTAAAAGAACTGTGCGGTCTTGGGGATGAACATAAAGTAATGTTCTTGCAAGGTGGTGCCAGCAGTCAGTTTATGATGATACCTTATAATTTATTACCTCAAAACGGAACCGCTAGTTATCTGGACACTGGTGTTTGGGCCAATAAAGCCTTGAAAGAAGCTAAGAATTTTGGTACGGTAAATGTGGTGGCAAGTAGCAAAGAGCAAAACTATAATCATATACCAAAATCGTATGAAGTGCCGGCCGATTCTTCTTACTTTCATATCACTACTAATAATACAATTTACGGCACCCAATTACAAACCCTACCTAAAAGTAACGTACCATATGTGGCCGATATGAGCAGCGATTTCTTAAGCCGTCGACATGATTTTAGTCAGTTCGATTTAATCTATGCAGGAGCTCAAAAAAATGTTGGTCCGGCTGGAGCTACCATTGTAATAGTACGCGAAAGTATTTTGGGCAAAGTAGAACGTACCATACCTACCATGCTAGACTATCGTACCCACATTAAAGAAGGTTCTATGTTTAACACCCCACCGGTGTTTAGCACCTATGTGTGTATGCTTACCTTACGTTGGATTAAAAAACATGGCTTAGAAAATATTGAGAAAATGAATTTGGCTAAAGCCACTCTTCTGTATAATGAAATTGATCGAAATCCATTATTTAAGGGAACCGTTGCTGTGGAAGATAGAAGTTGGATGAATGTGAACTTTGTGATGGAAAATCCGGCACTGGAAGAAGATTTTAAAAACTTTGCAAAGGAACGCAAAATGATTGGTATAGCCGGTCACCGAAGTGTGGGTGGTTTCCGTGCGTCGTTATATAATGCCTTGCCAATTGAAAGTGTACAAGCATTGGTTACAGCCATGCAGGATTTTGAAAAAGCTAAAGCCTAACTCTCTTTACCACTATGAAGGGGGTTAACTGAACCCTTCTCGGAAGATTATTATGAACGCGATGGCGAAAGAGTTTGCATACTACCAATCGCCCATTGGCACAATTAAGATAACTGCTAGTGATTTGGTAATTAGCGAAGTCCAATTTGTTGATGCTGCTACAGAGGGAAAGCCACCCACCCATCCACTGACAGTTCAGTGTATCGGTGAACTAGATGAATATTTCCAAGGAAAGCGAAAAACTTTTACGGTTCCTGTTGAGCAAGACGGCACTCCATTTCAACTAAGAGTGTGGCAGCAATTAACCAAAATTCCATTTGGCGAAACAATGAGCTATTTACAATTGGCCAAAAACCTTGGCGACCCCAAATGTATTCGTGCGGCCGGCACTGCCAACGGCAGAAATAGAGTAGCAATTCTTATTCCATGCCATAGGGTGATAGGAAGCAATAAATCTCTGATAGGCTTTTCAGGCGGCTTATGGCGTAAAAAGTTTCTATTACAGTTGGAAGATGAAGCCTCCGGAAAAAGGAAAGGGGAGTTGTTTTAATCAGCTTTATCCAACATGAAACAATTTGGCAATTGAAAAAGCAGCCCCTGCAGCTATAGCACCAATTGCAGTTACTTTTAGAGCCCCAGTGAATAATGGTTGGCCGGTAGCTTTGCTTTTAAACCAGCCAAATGCAAAAAGACAAACTATAGTAACAGCACTTGACCATAACAAAGCTTTGGGAGCTTCTTCAATAAAATAGTAAGGAAGAAGCGGAATCAAGCCACCTGCAATATACGAAGCCGCTATCGTGAAGGCGCTAGTGGTGGCCCTATTAGCGTTAGGTTTTTCAAGTCCCAGTTCAAAACGCATCATAAACTCCACCCACTTGTCTTTGTCTTTTGCCATTTCATCCACAATAATATCTTGCGAATGAGCGCTTACGCCATAATGTGCCAACACTTCTTTCACTTCTAGTTTTTCTCTATCCGGAACTCGTTCTACCTCTTCATATTCTCTTTTTAATTCACTGGCATAGTGGTCTACTTCCGTTCTGCCACTTAAGTATCCGCCTAAACCCATAGCGATACTGCCGGCTATTATTTCAGCAATTCCGGCTGTTAGAATAATGTGTGTATCGGACACGGCACCGCTTAAACCGGCTGCTAGTGCAAAGGGTACTGTAAGTCCATCGCTCATGCCAATTACTATATCGCGAACCATATCGCTACTCTCAAAATGTTCTTCTTCGTGATGCATTTGAATTTTATAATTTTTTATTCTGTTCTTTAATCGTCCAATATTTCATGATTTTCTTTATCAAAAGGCAATATGAAAACTAACGGTACCATGGCATAGAAAAAATAGGTAAGCCAAATATGAACAAATGATAGGCAAGTGGCAATAATTAATAAAAATGGGGCTAGAATAAAGGATAATTTAACGTTTCTTCTAGACTTAGCTTTGTCAAATTCAGGTCTAAGATAATTTTCGACCACATAATGATACAACCAAACTTGAATGAGCGATACAATACTGATGATGGCACCAAACAATAATACTGCTAGTCGAATGTTGGGGTATTCACCCATTAAAGCAGTTGGGAATGGTAAAAAGCAAATAAATAGGAGCAAAATATTATTTACCCAAACTATGGCGTAGTCAATTTTTGTAACCATTCGAAACAAATTGTGATGCTGCACCCACATCACTGATATAAAGAAAAAGCTTACTACCCAACTCACAATTTTAGGCAATAGGTCAATTAGTCCTTTTACTAATTCTGCATTTGATGTTGGATTATTCAAATGAGGAATTTTTATTTCTAAAATAAGCAAGGTGATAATAATGGCAAATACACCATCGCTGAACGCTTCAGTTCGATTTTTGGTAAACTTCCAGACTTTAAATCGATTCTTTTTGGGCATATAAATTATGATTTATAAAAAAAGCGCAACAGATTGAGTGATGCGCTTTCTTCATAATTTAAAGTGGTGGAGAATTAATTACTGGAAGCGGTCAATATTTTTTCCTTTACTTTTTTCTCAATCTCAAGGGCCATTTCCGGATTGTCAATCAGCAATTGTTTTATCGCATCGCGACCTTGACCCAGTTTAGTACCATCGTAACTAAACCAGCTTCCGCTTTTTTGCAAAACATTGGTTTCTACACCTAAATCAACTATTTCACCCACTTTGCTTACGCCTTTGCCATACATAATATCGAATTCAGTAATTCGGAATGGTGGGGCTACTTTGTTTTTAACCACTTTTACTTTTGTACGGTTGCCTACTACTTCTTCACCGTCTTTTATTTGTCCAATACGACGAATATCTAACCGGATAGAAGCATAAAACTTCAATGCATTACCACCGGTAGTGGTTTCAGGATTGCCAAACATTACACCTATTTTTTCTCGAAGCTGATTAATAAAAATACAAGTGCAACCACTCTTGCTAATATTGGCAGTCAATTTTCGCATGGCTTGGCTCATTAATCGGGCCTGTAAACCCATTTTGCTATCGCCCATTTCACCTTCCAATTCGGCTTTAGGTACAAGAGCTGCCACCGAGTCAACTACAATGATATCAATAGCACCACTTCTGATTAAACTGTCGGCTATTTCAAGGGCTTGTTCACCATCATCTGGCTGACTAATCAAAAGATTATCTACATCTACGCCTAAGTTTTTAGCATAAAATTTATCAAAAGCATGTTCGGCATCAATAATGGCTGCTACTCCTCCTTTTTTTTGGCACTCTGCAATAGCATGAATGGCCAAGGTGGTTTTACCACTACTTTCTGGTCCATAGATTTCTATGATACGGCCTTTTGGATAACCTCCTACACCTAATGCAATGTCCAAGCCCAATGAGCCGCTTGGAATAAATTCGCCTTCTACTACTACTCTGTCACCCAACTTCATGATGGTGCCTTTGCCGTACTTTTTGTCGAGGGTTTCCAGGGTAAGCTTAAGGGCTTTTTGTTTCTCTGAATTTTCTGTTGCCATGTTTTTCTTGAATTTTGATTTAATACTTATTACTTAACAAATGTAAGTAAGTAGCCCATGCAAGGGTACTCCTGTCAACTATTTTTTTGCACATTCTCGTATGTCGGGCCTATTGGGGTGGGTCATTTTTACCAATCACCTTAATTAGAAAATAGAGGGCAACGCACACGGCAACTACGGAAAACAGAAGGGTGAAATAGGGTTTATTTACCGATAAAAAAACATCGAGTAAACGGCCGGCGCCAATGCCCAAACCAATTATTAAAATGAGCTGATAAGCCAGTTGGCTATATTTATAGTAATCGTTAAGCGGTGGCTTCGGCAATGGTAACCGGATTTTTATCAACTGATTTTGGGCTGATGGAAGCCTGTTTGACTGCAGCATTACTATT
>DAIMNW010000032.1:0-16651 GCA_036719905.1 Chitinophagales bacterium | reverse complement strand
TTCACATTTTGACCATGACCACAAGCTATACCGGCTACTTGAGATCCGTGGCCATAAAAACCAAGATCAGGTGTGTAACTGCACTGGTTGGCATCAATTTGCGCTTTCGTCCATTCACGCCCATAATTATAAGGAAGAGGAAGAGCGCCACCTGAAGTTGAACTTTGTGACCAAAGATGTTTAATACGAGTAAGGCCAGCAGCATCTTTAAAATCAGGATGATTAAAATCAATCCCTGAGTCAAGTATACCCACTACAACCCCTGACCCGTTATACGATTGGGTTAATGGCAATGTGCCGGCATGCACTGGTAGAATATTATTGTTAATCAATGTTTGATCCATCATGGTTTTTGGTGAACGGTTATAACCACGTTCGATCTGCTGAAACAAATCGCCGGCACAAAATTCCTGGTACTTGTTTCTTGGAATCATGATGGATGATAGGTCGTTCACATTATACTTAAACCATCCTCCTACCGCTTCCGTTTGTGCTTTTACCAATGAGACATCACCTTTTACTAGTAATGAAATGGCAGCACTTTGCTGCGTCGTTGGGTCTAGCTTGTCCATTACGTTTGGGTGAAACTGAGCCAGTGACACTTGTAAGGTTACGAAAACTAAAAGGATGGAAAAAAGGTATTTCATATTGCTTATTTACATGTTTTTTAAAAAAGAATGTTGTGTAGTTATTTGGATAATTATTCAAGCTAGTATTTCTACCCATGAGGCCCAGCTGAGTGAATTTTCTCAGTTAAAATTAACTATAACCGCTACATTAGCGTTTACGTTTAATTACTCATTTTATGCACATCGTACAGCAAATTGTCTTTTCACTTTTGGCGGCTTTGGCCATCTACTTTTTTGCAAAAAAAATTACCCGAATCAGGCGAAATATTTTTCTTGGCGTTAAAAAAAGTATCCATGATCAGTCAGGTAAACGGTGGCGAAATATGATAGTATTTGCCCTGGGTCAAAAGAAAATGTTCAGCAACCCATTGGTTGCCATTCTTCATTTATTCGTTTATGTTGGCTTTATCATTATCAATATTGAAATACTGGAAATTTTTATTGACGGTATATTTGGTACTCACAGAGTTTTACTTCCGTTGCTAGGCAGTGGATATTCCTTTTTTATTAATTGTTTTGAATTTCTAGCGGCAGCTGTTTGGATAGGTTGTGCTGTGTTTCTTGTGCGTAGGAATCTGGTTAAAATTGAACGATTTCAAAAACCTGAGCTTAAAGGATTTCCCTTTCGGGATGCCAATATTATTCTCATCAGCGAAATCATTCTGATGAGTTTATTTTTAAAGATGAATGCAGCTGACCAACTCCTTCAGTCCAGAGGCATAGAACATTACACCGCTACCGGCACGTTTTATATATCTTCATTTCTCTCAGGCCTTATGCAGAATTATTCCACCACATCGCTGCTAATTGCCGAACGCGGAAGTTGGTGGTTGCACATTATTGGCATCTTCGCTTTCTTAAATTATTTGCCATATTCTAAACATCTCCATATTGTTTTAGCTTTTCCAAATAGCTACTACGCACCATTAGAGCCTGCAGGCAAAATGAGTAATATGCCCTTGGTTCAAAAGGAAGTTGTCTTATCTTTTCAACCAGAAAGAGCACCTGAATTTCTAGGGGATGATTCACCAGTCAAATTTGGTGCTAAGGATGCCAGAGATCTCTCGTGGAAAAATTTGCTTGATGCTTACAGTTGTAGCGAATGTGGTCGGTGTACGGCTGCCTGTCCGGCTAATCAAACCGGTAAAAAGCTTTCGCCTCGTAAAATCATGATGGATACCCGTGACCGATTAGAAGAAATTGGAAAAGGGATTGATATGCATGGTGCAGCTTTTACCGATAATAAAACATTGCTTAATGACTATATTACGGTCGAAGAGTTAAGAGCTTGTACCACATGCAATGCCTGTGTACAGGAGTGCCCTATTAATATTTCCCCATTAGATATTATAGTTGAGCTGCGAAGGAGCTTGGTAATGGAAGATAGTAATGTTCCAAATGAGTGGGCCATGATGTTTAGCAATATGGAAAACAATCAGGCCCCTTGGAAATTTAGTAACGAAGAAAGAGCCAATTGGGTACAAGGTTAACTCTTGTTACCCCAAAGCTCTCATCCATCTATCCGGATAATTTTCAGTAGTAGCCGTTTGATAATCGGCATAGGTACAGGAAACGAGTTTATGCTTACCCATATTTCCTTGTGGCACTTTCATCCACCAACGATCGCTCTTCCGGCTTTTAAGAAAAACAATATCAGAATTTTGACTTTCAATGTGAACAATATATTTATAAAAGTGGTCTTCGCTAAGTACCGGGTAGTCGCCTTTGCGATTGAGTACACCATCAATAAAGTACCAGATTATTTGGGCTGCTAGTTGAGCAGTGTGTCCGCGATTATCGTATAAAGGGTTTAATTCATAGATGCCAAATGAAGAAACTTTATCGCTCATACCGGCGTAACGTGCCAAACGGCAAACCTCATTGCCGAAAAATCCATTAGCTTGAATGTTGCCATTACCTGGTGCATCAGAACTTCTTACACAACTTATATCCAGACTGACCAGATCTGCATCCCGAAGCACGGGTTCCATTTCCCTGTTCTCTTCTTGTAAATCGCCCAGGCGATAGGTTTCAAAACCTAGTTCGTCAAATGCTTGTAGGGAAGCCATTTCAACAAAATAAGTTTGATGCCCCATAAGGGTAAATTGTTGTAAAAAATTTGGACGGTAGGTGAATAGGTCGCTTAGGAAATTTTGTGAATTAATAGAATCATTGATAGATGTAAAATCTAATCTTGAATCAGCCACCACGACATTAATCATTTGCTCTGCTTCTTCATAAGCTAAAAACTGCCCGTAGGTGATATCATGACTGCCTCCAATTACTATTGGAATGATTCCTTTTTTAATTAATTCACCACAAACCTTGGAAACCGCAACATAAGTATCTTGTAAGGTGGCTCCTGGTTTAATATCGCCAAAGTCGGCAAATAGAACCGGAGTGTCAAAACAGCTTAAATCATAGAACTGCTCTCGAACGCTATCTACCGCTTGTGCAGTGCCTGTATTATTTACTGAGCCACGATCTTCTTTAACACCTATCAGCGCTACTTTAATTCCATCAGGATTGGGTAGCTCTCCCATGTGAATTTGCATGACGGCCCCCATTCTATAATAGGCCGAGCTTTTAACTTTGCGCTGAATGGGTTCACTTACTGGCGAAAGAAAGTCGTTAAGAAGATTCCAGTCAGACATAGCTTATTGTATTTACGTTTAGGTACAGTGGAAGTGAATGAACCATTTTTCCAACTGAAAATTAGTTTAAAGGAAAGAAACTTCAAATAATCTTTTAACAAAATAACTAACACCCAGCTATTGCATTTTCATTTCCCAATTCCAGGCAGTAAGCATCATATCGTCCAAGGTATACTTAGGTATCCAGTGCAACTTCTCCTTAGCTAGTTCATTATTTGCATATATGGCGGCAGGATCACCCATACGTCGCGGTCCAATTTCATAATTTAATTTTACCTGACTTACTTTTTCAAATGCGGCTATTGCTTGAAATACGGATGTGCCATGTCCGGTGCCTAGGTTAAAAACATCGTGTAGGGTGTCGTTTCTATGGTTCATCAAGTAAGCAAGGGCAAGGGTGTGTGCATGAGCCACATCACAAACGTGGATATAATCGCGTATGCAGCTGCCGTCAGGTGTATTATAATCATTTCCAAAAACTATCAACTTTTGCATCTTTCCAATGGCAGTCTGTGTTATGTAGGGTACCAGATTGTTGGGTTTATCCCATTGAACTTCGCCTATCAATCCGCTAGGGTGAGCTCCTACCGGATTGAAATATCGAAGTGATATAAATCGTGTGTATGATTCCACCTGGGTATAATCGCTAATCATACGTTCACCAATCTGTTTTGTGTATCCATAAGGCGATTCAGCTCTTGGAAGAATGGTTTGCTCGGTTACCGGCTGAACTTTAGTGTTGCCATATACCGAGCAGGAGCTTGAAAAAACCAGGTGAGGTATTTCGAAAGATTTTACACATTTCAAAATATTAACCAATGAACCTATATTGTTATGGTAATACAACAATGGATTGGCTACTGATTCAGGCACAGTTTTTAGGGCTGCAAAATGAATAATTCCGGCAATATCTTTTTCGGCTTCAAATACCGCCAAAGTTTGAGACAAATCGCATAAATCCACTTCGTAATTCTTTACCCTAATTCCTGTTACATCTTCAATATACTTTAATTGACTGGAGGAAGAGCGTAAATAATTATCTACACTAATCACTTCAAATCCATTTTGAATCAAATCAATTATTGTGTGGCTGCCAATGTATCCGCAACCTCCGGTGACCAAGATTTTCTTCATCAAGCAATATTATTTCGCCCTAAATCTACAAGATTTCAATGGTAATTATAGAACTAATGGTTTCCAAAAATAACAAAGCCACATTGGATGTAACTCCTTTGTGGCCTTGCTACTCACCTATGAAAAACTATCTTTAATTAATCGCCGGATAAGTTGTAGAAATACTTGCCAGGATATCCCGGATAAATACCTTCTACACTCAAACTTCCTTTTGAAGCAGAAATAGCTTCTTTGAGCTCGTTCTCTGAATTAACCTTTTGCTTATTCACTTTAGTTATCACAAACCCTTCGGGCATGCCGGTACGAGCCAATTTGCCATCGGTAAGTTTAACCACCTTTAAACCTCCATCTAAATCATATCGTTGAAGTTCTTTATCTGTCAGAGGCGCAAATTCTGCTCCAAGTTGGTTAAAACTTTTGGCTGCTAAATCTTCTTTCGATACCAAATCAGTATTGCCTGATTGATTTTTTAATTTAGCATTGGCCACCATCTCCTTACCGTTTCTAACATATTCTATTTTAACCACATCCCCCGGGCGCTTTTTGCCTAGCACTTCGAGTAATTCAGGAACAGTGGTAATATTTACCTCATCTACCTTCGTTATTATATCTCCATCCATTAAGCCGGCATCTGAAGCAGCACTGGATGGGTTTACTTTGGCCGCATAAATTCCCTTCAAGGTTTTAGCTCCCGATTTTTCAGCTAATTCGTTTGTCATCTCGGCAGTTTGAATTCCTAAAAATGCTCGTTGAACTACACCGTACTTTGTAATATCGTCGATTACTTTTTTTACAATGTTTACCGGAATAGCAAAAGAGTAGCCGGCGAAGGCACCTGTTGGTGTTGCTATTGCTGAATTAATACCAATTAGTTCACCGCTTGTATTCACCAGAGCACCACCGCTGTTGCCCGGATTTACGGCTGCATCAGTTTGAATAAAGGATTCAATGGGTGCATTCGTGTTGTTTTGATTTTTTATTACACCAATATTTCTTCCCTTGGCACTTACTATACCAGCCGTCACCGTAGATTCCAGATTAAAGGGATTACCAACAGCTAATGCCCACTGACCCACTTTTACAGAATCTGAATTTCCGAAATAGATAAAGGGCAATCCTTTCTCGTCAATCTTAACTAAGGCTAAATCGGTAGAAGGATCGGTTCCAATCACCTTAGCTTTTACTGTTCGCTTATCAAATAGCACCACTTCCACTTCATTGGCATTTTCTACTACGTGGTTGTTCGTTACTATATATCCATCTTCACTAATAATAACACCCGAACCGCTTCCTTCCGGCTTGGGCATATTTTGATAGAGGCGTTGATTGTTCCAGAAATCGTCGCCAAATAAATCGGCGAATGGATTGTAACTATTCACCATTTGCCTTTCATAGGTTGTTTTAATATGCACAACACCCGGCGTTACAGCGGCGGCAGCACCCGTAAAGTCGACCATACCTCTTAAGCCTGCTGAACCATTGAAAGAGGCATATTGTGTTGGAATGGATTGATTAATTTTGCTTTGGTATCGGCTGTCAAACTTAAGTAACAGACCATAGGTGAGAAAAGAGGTAAGCATAGCCATGGTTACCACTGTTGCATAGAGATAAAATTTGTTCTGTTTCATTTTACTTCGTTTTTTAAATCGCCGTGTTTAGGCGGATGGTTAATTAATAGATTAAAAAATAAAAGTATAATTGAATCAATAGTTGAGGTTTTGAATTTGTGATACAAAAGTAAGCATGAACTTTCCTATACGACGCACAGTATTCGTAAAAGTTACTTAACAGATTGCTTTCTTTTTGTTAACCGAATTTAAACGCAGCAGAGAATAGATGAAATCTCAACCAGCTACTTGCTCATTGTTATGCATAAACGTTGTCACTTATTCTTTTTCAAGAATGCCTTTCAATGTTCTTAAACTTTGATCCATGTCTCTTGGAAACATAATCTCAGCTATAGGAATCATCAGATTAACAGGATAGCTGAGCATGCCTTCGTTACTCATTGAAACCTTTGTCTGATTCTCCGAAATGGATTTTAGTTCCATCACAATATCGGCAGTCGTTTTCATGGGTCTTACAAACCGTATTTGTGTTTCAATTCGTTGACCTTCTACAAGATTGATTATTTCTTTTGCCCCTTCTCCTACGTCTTTATTGCCATTCCACGAAATTATAAACCCAACAGTACCATCGGTGCCTTGATAACTCCAATTTCGATCAGGATCGGCCATGGCATACTTATTAAACTTGTCTTGATTCTTGAGTAACTTTAAAAAATCATACACTTTTTGTCTTGGGGCGTTGATAGTTATATCCCGTTTCACATAGTGATTCTTCTTCAAGAAGATGGCTGTGATGAGTAAAAAAGCTATTATACCAAGTAGTACGAGAAGTATTTTTAAAAGAATGATCATAATGGCGATCTAGTTTTTATAGTGATTAAATAATTCGCTTGACAGATTTAGACTACATTTCAATTGCTTCAGTTCACACCATTGAATCTTATTTCTTTCCCTAGCAGAAGGTCACTCCATCGTTCTGCTAATTACTCCTTACT
The DNA here is from genome assembly GCA_036719905.1 of Chitinophagales bacterium. GTDB lineage: Bacteria > Bacteroidota > Bacteroidia > Chitinophagales > CAIODY01 > DAIMNW01. The sequence goes on along the minus strand of DAIMNW010000032.1, from coordinate 9,671 downwards.
GCAAATTACCTTAAAAGATTTGTTTGTAAAATAAACACTAAAATCCCTGCTATAAATCCAGTTAATGCAATCCACGTAATATTTTTTAAATACCACATAAAGTCTACTTTTTCAATGCCCATGGCTGCAACTCCTGCCGCCGAACCGATGATGATGGCACTTCCACCTGTACCTGTGGTTAGTGCCAGAAACGCCCAGAAGTGATGGTCGGTAGGATAGGTTTGCAGATCATACATGCCTTGTGCTGCAGCCACTAGCGGCACATTATCTACAATGGCTGAAACTACTCCAAGTAACGTTCCTACGCCATATAGGTTAGGAAAGAAATGGTTTAATCCGGCAGCAAGCTCATGAAGTATACCCATACTATCTAATGCCGCTACGGCCAGTAGAATTCCTAGAAAAAACAAAATGCTTGGCGTATCTATTTTTTCTAGTGCGTAGGTGACCGTAAGTTTTTTTTGTATCTCAGTTGGTTTGTTGACATGGATTATGGAGGCAACTATCCAAAGCAAACTTAAACCCAGCAGCATCCCCATAAAAGGGGGAAGGTGTGTAAAAAATGAAAATACAGGAACCAGTAAAAGAAGGCTTATTCCCAGTATTAGAATGGTAAGTGCTTCATTTTTAGTGACCCCCATTTCTGACTCCGTATTTGCCACGAAAGTTTGTTTTCGAAATCGAAAGCCAATGATGGCTAGGGGGAGCATGACCACTGCCAGACTTGGCAAAGCCAGTTCGATGATTATTCTCTGGGCTGTTATTTGTCCACCTACCCAAAGTAGGGTAGTGGTTACATCGCCCAATGGAGAAAAGGCACCGCCTGCATTGGCTGCTATTATAATCATGCCTAGAAACCACAGTCTGTCATTTTTATTCTCTAGCAATTTGGCACTAATAGAAGTCATCACGATAGCAGTAGTCAAATTGTCTAAAATGGATGAAAGGAAGAAAGTGATACTAGTAATTATCCAAAGTAATTTGAGTGTCCTTCTCGTTTTTATTTGTGAAGTAATGAGTACAAATCCATCATGACTGTCTATCAGTTCTACAATGGTCATGGCGCCTAGTAAAAAAAACAGAACAGAGGAAATTTCAGCAAGGTGGTGCATTAACTTTTCCATTCCCATGGCTTGATCAATCCCACTTAAAAAAAAGAGGGTCCAGCATATTACACCGGTAATTAATGCGGCGGCGGCCTTATTTATCCGTAGTGGGTTTTCAAAAGCTATGAGAAAATAGCCTGTTACAAAAACAAGGATTATCAAAGTAGTCATACTCTAAGGTAATTAGAATTTGGGTAATCAAGGGGGGTGGGACAAGTGATTTAACGTATCACACTATGATAGTGAACTACGGTTTGAATATGGCAAAAGGTGAAGCATTTTAGCACTCAATTTCAATCGAAACTGGTCAACCTGCTTTTATCAATACCTTGATAGCTGTATCTGGTTCGTAGTTCATTTGTGCTTTCGAGAGGTATAAGTGATGTTTTTGTGTTAGTCTTTTTTTGCCACAATAAAACGTTCAGGGAGTTTAGTAATGTTAAACGTTTCAATGATTGAAAAGCCTGCTTTTTCTATTTCACTTTCAAGCTCTGATGTTTTATAGAAAATCATTTTCGGTACTATTCCGATATTCGTCAAGATTGACATTAAAAATCTTACTAGTGAATATCGTTCTCCAAGACAAGCGGTAGAAGAAAGGAACAAGCCTTGGGGTTTTAATAGTTCGTAAATTCTATTGTAATTTCTTTTTTTGTCAGTTAGATAATGAAGCACATTGAAGGCAGTAACCACGTCAAACGAATTATTCTGGAAGCTGATGTCAAATAAGTCAGTTTTCAAAAAATCTACGTTCTTAGTATTTTTTTCTTTTGACTTTTGAATAGCTGCATCTATCATTCCTTGGGAATAATCAATGCCGTATACTTTGAGTGTTTTTCGGGCTATTTCTAGTGTAATGTCGCCTGCTCCACAACCGAAGTCCAATACTGTGTTGGTTGATGTAAAATATTTGTCTGAATGTTGTTTTACTGAAAGCAATGCCGGGCTATTGGAGGTTTGATTTGGATTGCCGAACCTTTTTGAAACCGAGTCCCAAAATTTTTCTGCTTTGTCTTTTTGTTTTGTATCCTTTGCTGTCATTTTTTCAAATGCGAATGGTTCGATACCATTGCAGCTAACGTTTTGGGGCTTGGCGAAGGTGGCGATTTTTACTACAAATGTTAATACGGAGAACCAAATTTTGATTAACTACAAATGTGTCTGCGGAGTACTGAACCGCCACTTTTGCCAAGCCCGTGTTAGCTGCTGCCATAATTCTCGTCTCAATTTGCATCTTTGTCTTTTTGATTTATCAGTGTCTTTACATATTCCATTTCTGTGTCAAATCCTTTTGTTTTGTCGGTGATGCTAATAACTACAATTTTATCAGGGATAATTCCCTTGTTCCAATCTGTTCCACACGGACAATAGTTTACCTGATTGGCTACAAGAAATCTCAGTCCGCTGTTTGCAAGTTTAAATTCAATTGGTTCGTCAAAAAATATTTGAGTACCGCCTGTTTCCTGCCCAATGAGAGTTCCCATTTTATAACATTGAAATGTTGCAGCCATTACACTGGCTGAAGAAAAAGTATTTCGGTTCACAATCATATAAACATTGCCTTTGAAAAGATTGGTGTTAGTGGGTGATTGCTCAAGATTGTCGGAAAATGTTTGTATATAAACTGAGTCGGATTTAGGATTTGAATAAGGAGAATACTTAATACTCCGTTTGGGGTATTGAGTAAATTTATTTGCAGTGAGATAAGTAAACAATGTGTCGCCATGAAAAGTTGAGCCACCCGGATTGTCTCTTAAATCAATTACAAGTGAGCTGATTTTATTTTTGTTCAATGATTTAAAAACGGTGTCGCAGAAATAAGCAAATTGCTCTTTGTCTTCACAAGCATTAATATCCATTACAGCGATTGATTTGTCCAGATACCTTGAGCTAAAATTAGGTTCTTCGCTGTGAGGAAAATTCTCTAACGGAATTCCTGATAATGTAATTTGTTTTGTTTGCTTATCAGGTGTTACAATTTCAAGTGTGAAATTTTTATCAAAGCCATAAACAGGATAAAGCATGCGTTGAAAAAAGAAAGCCATATAATCGCTTTCGCTTTCTTGCTGTTCTCTGTTAATCATCAAATGCAAAGTGTTCAGAATTTCATTTGATGTTTTGCTATTAACCGAAGTGATTTCAGAATACAATGGAAAAACCGTTGCTGAAAGATTTTCGGAAACATAAATTTTGTTGTCGGCAATAAATACTTTTATGGGAATAAATAAACCTCCTTGCTTTGAAAACTCTTTGCTATAAGAAAAAGGAAAGCCGAGCATAGAGTGTGAGTCTTGCAATAAATTAAAGAGGGGAAGCAGTCGGAAATAAAATTCTGCTGCGTTCAACGGATGGTCAATCCCATCATAAATGTTTTGGTAAATAGAATCAAACTCCTTTTTTGAGTGCAAATGGTATAAGTTGTAATGAGCAGTATCAAGTTTTCCATAAAGCGATTTCAAGTCGGATTTCAAATCAGTTGGCGAAAATGTTTGGAATTTATAATAGTGTTGTTGTTGGCAGCCGAAACAAGCAGTCAAAAAAGAAATTATTATTAAAAAACTAATTCGTTTCATTCTGTCAAATATTATCAGGTCGCTTCATAGTTGCACTGTCGCCAAGCATGACGCATAACGGTTTGCAGCTACAAGAAGTTGGCGATTTCGGAGACGAAAACTGTCTGCCAGCACTGAACTTGATACGAAGCACAAAGTTATATTTTACAACTGAACCGCCAATTTCTTGTAGGTGCTGTTAGCAGTAGTTGTTCTTTCTGTCAACTGTCGGTATACTCCATTCCACAATTCAATTCTTTGTTTTAATGAATTTATAACTGCGTCTTCTGCTTCGTTCCAATATTGTTCGTTGTCTTTACAAAGATTGGCTGTCATTTGTATAGCAAGATGGCTATGGTGGTCTCCATCAACTTCAATGTGCCTTTCGATATAGTATTTAAAAATAGAAATGTCGTCAGGAAAGTTCTTGTGCATTTCATTTATTATTGAGATGAACATTCCTGGTATTAGGTCTTCACGTCCAAAAGTAAAAATTGCTGATTGCAAATAGTCTTTACTGCTTTCAATGACTTTGAAAGTAAAGTCAACAAAATCTTTTGCTTCCTTGGGAGTTTCTGAAGCAAAATAAGCGGAGTCAAAGTCGCCAGTATTTTTTAATACTTCTGTAAAAACTTCAATTTTAGAAGTGTCTGCACCGCATTGTTTCATAGCATCTAAATACAATTCAAAATGACTTTTTCTTATGCCATTTAGGTCTATGTCCGACTCTTCACCTACAACAATTTCGTTAATAAGAAATCTTGTGTCTGCTGTTCCTTTAGGAAACCAAGGAACAGATGTGCAAGTCAAGTTGCTTTGTAGAGTTTTTAACAAAGACATAAAGTCCCAAACAGCGTATACGTGAAATTGCATAAATACTTTTAAGTCATCTATGTCTTTAATAGCTGAATAAACTTTATGATTAATAATCTCTAGTCTTAAGGGTTCAATTGTTTTTTTAATTTTTTCAATTTGAGTTGTCATTATTGTCTTGTTTTTGTTACTAGATTAACATTTTAAATGAACGAATGTTTGAATTTCTATGCTTTCGTTAAGGTCTACCACAATTACTGCTAACGTTTCTGGGCTTTGCTGCATGGGCGGCTTGGTGTTCCGTCTGCCGTCCGCCTGCACAAAGGTAGTAGAAACCACTACAAGTTGGCGTTGCCCGTTAACCGCCTATGAAGCAAGCCCATGTTAGCAGCAGGGCAAATTGTCGAGCCGTCAATTTATTCCTTGATTAATTTTGTTCTTGTTGTCTGTCCGTTGTCAATGAGTTCTAAAATATAAATGCCGTTTGTTTGTCGTGCAATGTCAATATTGAATTTGTTGCCTGATAAATTGTCTTTGCTTAAAATTATTTGTCCTGTTAGGTTGTAGAGTTTTAGCGTTGCTTTGTTTAATGAATAACTTGTTGTGATTGTTGTTTGTCCGTTTGTTGGGTTTGGATAAACAGCAATGTTTGTCAAGTTAACTGTTGGCTGTTTGTCAATGCCTGTGATTGTAAGTGAATCAGCTGATATGCAAACTGCGTTTTGATTTGATTTATAAACCGAATCGCCAATTTGAAAGCAAATTAAATCACCGTATTCGTATGCTTGACATTGTGGACCCGATAATGAAGCAAGTGTATCTGTTTCGATTGGATGAAAATCGAAGAAACCTGGCAAACCGCCAATGCCTTCGATAATATAAGAGTTGTTGTATCGAGGTTTCCAATGATTACTGTCGAATTTAACTTCGTAACGAGTTAGAAGTTGATTGTAAAAATGAATAGTGTCAATGTGTTTCACAGTTGCAGGTGGATAACAAGAATTTAAAAATGGAAGTGTGTCGCCAACATGATAGTTTTTGAATTGATAAACAATTTGGTTTGTTGTCGTCAATATTTGTTTGTGCAAAGTGTCATAACGAAGCAACATTGTGCCGTAAGTTATGCTGTCGGGAAATGGCTGGCAAAATAAACCAATACTCATGTTGTATGACATTGATGTACCCGTAACTTTTCTTTTGATGTTTAGTTTGAAAAACTTCTTTGTCCCAATGATAGTGTCTTTGGTGATTGTCATAACAGAACGTGTAGTTGCATAGCAACTTACATAATTGGATTGAGTGCTTGACATGGTTTGCCAATTAACCAATGTGTTGGTGTAACCCCACGAAGCTCCAATCTTAAAAATGTTTTCGCCTTGTGAAAAAGCGTTATAAAATGTCAAAGCAAAAATGATTGTCAAGAACGCTGTCTGGAATGTTTTGTTTGTCATTGTTTATATTTTTTGTTGGTTAAAAAAATCAAATCAATTTGTCAAGTCGCAGAATATTTCAAGTGGTCGTCATGCCTTGCTGCTAACGGTTTGCGGCTTGGCGATGGGCGGAAATAGAAGCACAAATGTTCAGTTTTGCACAAAAGTTCAATCGAAGAACTGAACTTGAATTTAGCACTTCAGCCGCCATATTGCCAAACCGATGTTAGGCGTTCGTTTTTTCTATCATTTTATTGTTTCTGCTCCATTCACTCCACGAACCAACATATAATTTTGGTGTTTCCATTTCTGCATAGTCTAATGCTAACAAGGTATGACAAGCCGTTACTCCTGAACCACAATGGACTATAATATTTTCAGCCTTAATTTCTCCAAATAGTGTTTCATACTTATTTCTTAATTCGTCTGGTTTAAGGAATAATCCGTTCTGGTCTAAATTTTCAGTAAATGGAATATTTATCGCTCCTGGAATATGTCCTGCAATTACATCAATAGGTTCAATTTTTCCTTCATATCGTTCTTTGTCCCGAACATCAACTATTAAATAACTCGGATTTTGTGATACGTTTTCAACCTCGATAATTTCGATTGTTGGTAAATTCCATTTGTCAATTTGATAAGGTTCAGATAGTGTTTGAACACTTTCTTTTTTTGAACTCAATGGGAAATTATTATTTTTAGCTTGATTAAGTCCGCCGTTTAAAACTTGAACTTTTTCGTGTCCAACTGATTTTAGCATCCACCAAAATCTTGCAGAAGCATTCGAGCCATTTTTGTCGTCATAAATAACTATATGTTTGTCTTTTGAAATCCCTAAATCAGTTAGAGTTTTAGCAAATGTATCTATTTTGGGCATTGGATGTCGTCCGCCATCTGAAAAATCGCTTTTAATGTCTGCTAATTGAGTGTTTAAGTCAACAAAAAACGCTCCTTCAATATGTTCTGTCTCATAGTTGGTTTTAGCATTTTTATTATTGCTTACATCGAAAATCATTACATCGGAATTTTTGTAAATTTTCAGCAATTCGTCCACTTCTATTATTGGGGATATTCTCATATTCTTTTCTAGTTTCTGTCTCTGTCGGACGGTTCTGCAAAATGACGCCTAACGAAGAAGGGATTAAAGAAGTGAAAAAAAGAAGGGATTAGAAGCATTACTGTTCGTTTACCTACACTGTTTGTTAGAAGCACAACTCTTTGTTTACCTCTCAAAGCCCTTCTTTTTTTTATTTCTTTTAATCTTATTGTTAGCGGCTGCTCAAATCTTTATCGTATGTCTTTTCATTTATGTTGAACAATAATTTTTTTGCTGTTCTTTTTCATGCCATCTGTTACTCGAATATAATAAATCCCGTCTGCAAACTTTGAAATATCAAGCGTTGTCTGGCTTAACTTTATGATGTTGGAATTACTATAAATTTTTTGTCCCAATGAGTTACAGATTTCAATTGCAACTTCATTTTGGAAAATCGGGCTATATAAAATGTTTAATTCGTTGTCTGTTGGATTCGGATACAATGTTATTCCAGTCTCTGTTTGTTTTTCATTAATTCCCGTGTTTGAGTTAGTAAATAAGTCAAAGGAAGGCCAACTGGAAATAGTAGGTAAAATATTCCAAACCAAGTTATCCATTGCTGAATTAATGTTGCCATTTTGGTCACGGGTGTTAAATAAAATTGCCCAATTTAATTGGCTATTTCCATTTCTTATTATTTCAGAAGTAGTTCCGGGTAAAGAACCAAGATGCCACCAATTATTGTTTGTATTTACTGCAATGCCACAAGCATAATTGGGGTCATGAGTAGAAGGTTTGGTCATAGTATCTATTGTTGCTGGCAATAAAATATCTGGTCTTGTATTAAAGCGGTCAAAAGCACAAACAAACTTTAACAAGTCTGCACATGATGAAACCCAACCACCATGTGAATCCATAAATTCCAAATTAAAACCAGCATAAGGCCAAGGAACAAGCGTTGAATTATTATAAACTGAATATGCAAGTGGTGCTCCGAGATAATCATAATAATTAACTTCATTGGGTAGTTGATTAGCAAGTAAATTAAATCCTAATTGCATATCGGTTATGCCCAGTGGACTTAAAACATTATTGAGAACATAGTCCTTATAAGTATGTCCTGTAATCTTTTCAATTATTCTTCCTAAAACACAAAATCCAAAGTTTGAATATTGTGATTGAGTTCCGGGTGTAAAATCCAACATCTTGTGAGAAAGCACATATTGAATGACCACACTTGATGAAGGAGGTGAAGAAACACCCATTGTGGTTGCAATATTATAGGCATCAAACATTGGGTCGCCTGAAATATTTCTGTTCCATCCTCCACTGTGCTGAAGTAACATTCTTACAGTGATGGTCGTGTCTAATGGGTCAAGTATATTTTGGTAAATCGCATCGTTTAAAATACCAGTGCTACCAAAAACCTTTGCGTTTAAATTTAATAATCCTTGCTCAAAAAGTTTCATGCAGGCCACCGAGGTAATGGGTTTTGAAACGCTTGCAATACGAAAAATACTGTTAGGGTAAACAGAGTCTTGTGTTGCAGTGTTTGCAAAACCTAAGCCCCTGTTATAAACCAAACGTCCGTGATATGTAATTGCCAGTTGTCCACCAGGCACATTATATGTTGACATAAGATTTGTCATGGCTGTATCAAATTTAGCCAATGATGGAATATACAAACCTGTCTGTCCATAAGTAAAACTGATACTAAATAGTATGATGTTTATTATAATGAATGCTCTTGATTTCATTTTTTAAGTTTTGTATTTATACTGTTCATTTTATGTTCGTCAGTTCAAAGTTAGCAGGTCGCCACGAGTTGCCGCTAACGAAGAAGGGATTAACGAAGTTTTTTGTGAGGGGGATTAAACCGATACTGTTTGTTAGAAGCACCACACTTTGATAAACCACAAATGTTCATTAGAAACACTTCACCCCCCGAACAAAAAATTTCGTTTAATCTTATGTTAGCGGCTGTCCTTCTCATCCTTCGGCATCGGTAGCCCCAATTTATTCAACGGAATATATTCAAAGTAGTAACTGCAACGAACACTTATGATATAGTCAAGCACATCTTGATATTCGGGTTTCTTAAACCAGTCGCTAAGAAGATAAACATATTCAACTTCAATGTTCAGTTGTGAAAGCAATTTTTGATATTGCTTTTTCTTGAAGTCGCAAGTTTGAAGTTTCTCGTCAACCGAACCAGCCACTTGTTGAAACTTACACTCAATAATAAAAAGTGTGTTGTTCACGATTACATAAATGCTGTCGTCAGGCAATAATTTTTTTGAAACGATTGCTTTCCAATTTACTTTCTCCGTTTCAAGAAATTTGTAGAAGCCGTGCTTCTTAAAAATTCTTGCTACTTGTTTGTCTTTGTAGAAAACATTACCATCAGTTACTTTGTAGCCATTCTGTGAATTCAGAAAAGTTGAAAGGTCTGTTGTGCCTTCAAATACTAAACCTGTCTTGGTGTTTGCTCCACCTTTACCTTGATATTTCATGTTTAAACTAAAAGTCCATGCTCTGCTTTTACAGATTCATAGCGTTGAATGGTTAGGTTAATAAATTCGTTACTGATGTCGCAACCGATGTATTTTCTGTCGCCAATAATTGTTGCTGCAATGCCTGTTGTGCCACCGCCATTGAATGGGTCAAAAATTATGTCGCCTGGTTTTGTTGATGCTTGCACAATGCGTTTTAACAGTGCCAATGTTTTTTCCGT
>DAIMNW010000031.1:0-16670 GCA_036719905.1 Chitinophagales bacterium | reverse complement strand
GGTTAGGGGATACAATGATGTATGGAAATATAACCCCACTACTAATAACTGGACATGGGTAAATGGCCCCACTACTGCCGATACAGGCTTATATATAAATTATTGTCAGCTGGGCCGCCCATCGGGCCGAAATGGTTATTGCACGGCCCCTGCCAGTGGCAATGGTAATAAATGTGGCTTTTATGTTTTTGGCGGTACCGATACTACTAATACCTGCAACAACGATTTATGGTTTTTTGATACGGATACTTACCAATGGAAATGGCTAAGTGGCATCTACAACGATACAGCCAATATACATGGCAACTTTGGCACCTTGAACGTACCGGCAGCCAGTAATAGGCCGCCCGGAAAGCAGGGGGCAAGTTTGTTCACCACTACCGATAATAAAATGTGGATGTTTGGTGGTTTTGATTGTAATTTGGATTTTAAAAATTATGTCTGGACTTATGTTCCCGATACCGCCTGCACCGGTGCAGGGGAATGTATTTATAATAGTGTAGACGATATTGAAAATAGGAAGCACCACGATATAATTATTAGCCCTAATCCGGTTATCGATGAATTAATAATTAATAACAATGAAATTCCACTTATTGCGGTTTCAGTTTATGATATACTAGGTCGGATGAAAAACCAGCAAATAGTTTACGATACAAGCACCGTAGCACATAGCCAATCAATAAAATTAACTATAAGCAATTTGCCTGCTGCAATTTATTTTTTAAAGGCGATAGATAAAAATGGCAACATGCAAACTGCAAAGTTTGTAAAAGTAGGCAAATAAGCATTGGAGCACCTTAAGCCAGCGAAACTTTATAATCACACATCGATTTTACCTTTCCTAAGTCTATTTTTTAGTATGTGAATTGTCGTTCAAAGTTTTAAATCCATTTCCTACCTTTGCGCATGGCAACAAAAAATAAATTTGGCCTTGATGGCCTCACTTTCGACGATGTATTGCTGGTTCCATCGTACAGCGAAGTTCTTCCAAGAGAAGTAAACACATCATCGTTCCTAACTAAAAATTTAAAACTCAACATTCCGGTTATAGCTGCAGCTATGGATACCGTGAGTGAATGGGCTTTGGCAGTGGCCATTGCCCGTGTTGGCGGTATGGCTATGCTTCATAAAAATATGAGCATCGACAAGCAGGCCGATGAGGTACGAAAAGTAAAACGTGCCGAGAGCGGCATGATACTAGACCCGGTAACACTCAATGCCGGTGCTCGAATAGCCGATGCACTGCGACTAATGAAAGAGCATAAAATTGGCGGCATTCCGGTGGTAAACGAGAAGAATATTCTGGTGGGTATAGTGACCAATCGTGATTTACGATTCGAAACCGATTACAATCGCCCAATAAAGCAGGTGATGACTACAGGCAGGCTGGTCACCGCTCCGGCCGGTACTACGCTGCAGCAAGCCGAAAAAATATTGATGAATTATAAGGTGGAGAAATTGCCGGTGGTAGATAAAAATAACAAGTTGGTTGGCTTAATTACTTATAAGGACATTCAGAAACTACGCAGCCATCCTTATGCAAGTAAGGATAAACATGGTAGGTTGCTGGTAGGGGCAGCTGTAGGTATTACCGGCGACACCTTGGATAGAATAGCGGCATTGGTGGCCGTAGGTGCCGATGCTATCACCATTGATACAGCCCATGGACATAGCAAGGGAGTTTTAGAAATGGTGAAAAAAGTTCGTAAAGCGTTTCCTCAAATAAATTTAATAGCCGGCAATATTGCCACAGGGGCAGGAGCGCTGGCACTTGCTAAAGCCGGAGCCGATGCTGTTAAAGTGGGAGTAGGACCGGGCAGCATTTGCACTACCCGAATTGTAACAGGTGCAGGCGTACCTCAACTCACAGCTATCTACGAAGCTAAACTGGCTTTGAAAAATTGGGATGTAAAAATTATAGCTGATGGCGGTATACGTTATACAGGTGATTTGGTAAAAGCCATAGCCGCCGGTGCCGATATTGTTATGGCTGGAAGCATTTTTGCAGGCACCGAAGAATCGCCGGGCGAAACCATTATTTATGAAGGCCGTAAGTTTAAATCGTACAGAGGCATGGGATCGGTAGAAGCTATGCAAGAAGGTAGCAAAGACCGCTACTTCCAGGATGCAGAAGACGATATTAAGAAATTGGTACCGGAAGGCATTGTTGGTCGTGTGCCGTTTAAAGGCACTTTGGCTGAGGTGATGGTGCAGTACATTGGAGGTTTACGGGCAGGTATGGGTTATTGCGGTGCAAAAAATATTGCCGCCTTGCAACAAGCTCAGTTTGTAAAAATTTCTGCAGCAGGCGTTAAAGAAAGCCATGCCCACGATGTGGTGATTACCAAAGAAGCGCCTAATTATTCAAGATAAATCCTATCCAATTATTTATTTTACAATCCCAATCAAGGTCAAATACTTTGATTGCAGTCACTTGTTTTCCACAAAAAAAAAGTTCATGTTACAAAACTTAAAAGTTTGCTGCCTTATTGGTATTGCTTTGTTACTTGTAAAAAATGCTAACGCTCAAACCCCCTACTTTCAGCAAGAAGTCAAATACAAGATAAACGTAGAATTAAACGATGTACAGCATACCCTCAACGGATTCATGAATCTGGAATATCGAAACAATTCGAATCAATCACTTAGCTATATTTATTTCAACCTTTTTGCCAACGGCTTTCGCGATGTAAATTCTCAATTTTGTAAACAAAAATTGGAAGATGGCAATACTGAATTTTACTTCGATGCCGATTCAACACATGGGTATATAGATGGGCTTAATTTTGTTACGGATGATGGCAAAATGCTTAAGCTTATTATCAATGAGGATACAGCTGACATTGCCAAGTTGATGCTCAATCAACCCTTGCAACCCGGCCAGTCAATAACGATCAGCACCCCATTTTTTGTCAAAATTCCTAAAACATTTTCACGATTAGGCCATGTTGGTCAGAGCTATCAAATTTCACAATGGTATCCTAAGCCAGCCGTGTTTGATAAATACGGGTGGCATCCCATACCTTACCTTGACCAAGGTGAATATTATGCCGAGTGGGGCAGCTATGATGTATTCATCACTTTGCCCGCCAACTATGTGGTGGCAGCTACCGGCGATTTGCAAACCGATGAAGAGGTAAAATTTTTAAACAGCCTGGCAGATAGCACTTCCAAGATTACTTTTTATCCAAGGAGCAACGCTACACCAGCTTCATCTTCACAAAAGAAAACGTTGCACTATACGCAAACCAATGTGCATGATTTCGCTTGGTTTGCTGATAAGCGATATCATGTTTTGAAAGGCGAAGTGGAACTGCCGGAATCAAAACGAAAAGTGGACACCTGGGTTTTTTATACCAATCACAATGCTGAATATTGGAAAAATGCTATTCCCTATATGAACAAGGCTGTGAGTTCCTATTCCGCATGGGTGGGCGATTATGCCTATAAGAGTGTGGCCGCTGTAGCCGGCGAATTAAAGGCAGGTGGCGGAATGGAATATCCTAATGTGACAGTAATTTCCAGTGTAAGTTCAGCGCAGGAGTTAGAAACGGTTCTGGTTCATGAAGTGGGGCACAATTGGTTTCAGGGTATGCTTGGCAGCAATGAACGAGCACATCCATTTATGGACGAGGGCATTAATTCCTATTACGAAAAACGCTACACCAATGCCCAAGGAGCCTCTAATCTGGCGTTTGTTTTAGGCGGAAATAGCTCTAAAGGATTGACAAAGTTTTTTGGTTTGGATAAATTGAATGGTAACACGGATTCCTATCTAGGCTATATACTACTTGCCCGAACTAACAAGGACCAGCCAATTGATTACCCATCGGAGGAATATTTGCCTATCAATTATTTTGGCGATGTATACGCTAAAACGCCCATGGCTTTCGCCACACTTGCCCAATCAATAGGGCAGGACGAACTTGACCGCATTATGCATATCTATTTCAACGAGTGGAAATTTAAACATCCGTATCCTGAAGATTTGAAAAACGTTTTTACTAAAAACAATACTACCTATCTCGATTGGTTTTTCGACGACCTGATACCTACCAACAAACAAATAGACTACCAAATAGTTAGACTCAACCACAAACCCACCACTATTGGCGCCTCAAAGTATTACAAAGTGGCTATTCGGAATTTGGGCGATATGCGTTCGCCATTCTCCCTCAGCGGCATTAAAAATGATTCGGCGGTGGTTACTGTCAATTACGCTGGTTTTATGGGTTTAATGGACATACTACTTCCTTATGGCGATTATGATAAAATACAAATTGATGCCAGCTACACCCAACCGGAAATTAACCGAAGAAATAATACCATTCGAACTTCGGGCTTGTTCCGCAGAACAGAGAAATTGCGTTTGCAACCATTTGGTAGTGTTGAGAATCCTCAGCGAACACAAGTTTTCTTCACTCCGTCATTGCTCTGGAACAACTATGATAGAGTAATGCTGGGTATGGCATTCTACAATTCATTTTTGCCGGTTAAAAACATGGAGCTTTTTGCTATGCCCATGTATGGTGTAGGTAGTGGAAAATTAAGTGGGGTAGCCAGCGCCGGTTATTATATCTATCCTCAAAATGGTTTGTACTTTATTAAACCGGCAATAGATGCTAGGCAATTTACCTATTCAAGTGCCCAGGCAGGCACTCAAACCTTCGCAGCCGTACCTACGTTACAGTATACCCGAATTAATCCCAGTTTTACATTTGCGCTCAAAAACAAACACCTTCGCACTCCTGTAAAACGAGAAATAAATATTGGCACCATTGTGCTGCTGCAAGACGGCCTCGAGCTTCAAGGCAGCCAATTGAAAGTAGTAAAAATGACCTCTCAGGCCAATCAGATTAGCTTTCATTACACGAATTCATATGTGCTGCATCCGCACTATCTTAATATCAGCATCACACAGGCAGAGGTAATACGCCCCACCCTGGAGGCAGGGTACAAGTGGGTGCTCATGAGGGGTAAAAAGGGAATTTCTATTAGGGCTTTTGCCGGTTGTGTAAGTAGTTTGAAAAATTTTAGTGCTTCAAAAGATAAAGCCGGAATTCAAGCCGATCAGCTAGTTTGGTCTTTGAGTATGAGTGGTTTGCAAGGAGGAAATGATCTGCTGCACGATAATTATTATTTAGGCAGAAATGAATCAAACGGTATATTGAGTCGTCAAATTGTAAATAGTTTCGGAGGTTTTAGAAATGTTAGCTACAGTTTGATTAATCCAATAGGGCAAAGTGCCGGTTGGTTAAATACCTATAATTTAGATGCCGACTTGCCAATCAAATTGCCACTAAGGCTGTATGCCGATTTGGGCTTTCATAAAGACTTTAGAAGAGCAAGTTCAGGTTACAAAATGATGCAGTACGGCGGTGGCGTTTGCTTCCACTTGGGTGAATTTTTAAAAATCAATTTCCCGGTTTTCTTGTCGAAAGATTTTTCGGACAACCAAAAAATGTACATACCGGCCGGCACCACGTTCAGTCATTATTTTCAACGCATCACTTATAGCATCAATCTTAACTCCTTGTACTTTGTACCGGCTTTGCGTAATTTTAATGTCAGTTTTTAATCGCACTCTTTTCTAATTTTAGAAAGGTATGAAAAATAAAGTAATAGACCAATACATAGCCAAGGCGCAGCCTTTTGCACAGCCCATTCTGAAGCATCTTAGGGAGCTTATACACCAAGCTTGCCCCGAGGTTACCGAAACTATTAAGTGGTCGTTTCCGGTATTTGAATACAAAGGACCTCTGTGCAACATAGCAGCCTTTAAGCAACATTGTGTACTGGGTTTTTGGAAAGCTTCACTGTTAGATAAAGAAGGTAAAGTACTCACCCTTAAAGATCGAAACTCGATGGGGCATCTGGGGCGCATAACTTCTTTAGCAGAATTACCAAGCGATGCCACCCTGCTAAAATTGATAAAATTGGCCGTTAAGCTCAATCAAGAAGGAGTGAAGGTGCAACGACGAGTTTCTAAAACTCCCAAAATAGTGGCCGTGCCGGATGCGTTTCAACAAGCGCTCAAGAGAAACCAGAAAGCAAAAAAAGTGTTCGAAACATTTAGCCAAAGCCATCAAAACGAATACAACGAATGGATAGCAGAAGCAAAAACCGATGCAACACGTGACAAAAGAATAGCTACAGCAATGGAATGGATAGCTGATGGAAAAGGGAGGAATTGGAAGTATGAGAGCAAAACTAAATTACAGTAGCGCCTTAATAATCTGCTCCATGCTTACGCCTTCAGCTTCTGCTTTATAGTTGCGTACCAGGCGATGTCGTAAAATTGGATACGCCACAGCCTTCACATCTTCCATATCGGGTGAAAACTTACCATTAACGGCTGCATGGCATTTGGCACCCATCACCAAAAATTGCGAAGCACGTGGGCCGGCTCCCCAACTAATATAATTGTTTACCATAGCAATGGCGTCAGGCGTATTTGGTCGACTCTTGGTGGCTAGTTTTACTGCATATTGCAACACATTATCTGCCACTGGTATTTTTCGAATCAGGTTTTGATAAAAGATGATTTGCTCACCACTGAGCACTTTATTGATGGTGGTGGTGCTATTCACGGTAGTACTTTTTACCACCACTAGTTCTTCTTCATAGGTTGGGTAATCCAATTGAATATTGAACATAAATCGGTCCAGTTGGGCTTCGGGTAGGGGATAGGTGCCTTCTTGCTCTATAGGATTCTGTGTAGCCAATACAAAGAAGGGTAGCGATAATGGATAATTTTTGCCACCGACTGTTACGTTACGTTCTTGCATGGCTTCCAGCAATGCTGACTGCGTTTTAGGTGGTGTTCGGTTAATTTCATCAGCCAAAATAATGTTGGCGAACAAGGGGCCCGGTATAAATTTAAACTGACGAGTTTCATCCAATATTTCGCTACCGGTAATATCGCCCGGCATCAAGTCAGGTGTAAACTGAATGCGCTTAAACGAAAGGTGAAGGGCATCAGCTATGGTTTTTACCAACAGGGTTTTTGCCAACCCGGGCACTCCCACTAGCAGGCTATGACCATTACACAGAATGCTTATCAGTACCTGATCCACCACATCATCTTGCCCAATAATTATTTTACCAATCTCGGCCTTTAATTTTTTAAAGTCGGCGCTAAGGCCATTTACTGCATCGGTATCGTTGTTATACATTTGGTAATGAGGTTAAATGTTAAGGAGGTTATTTGTTGAATACATATTATTGTCCGCTCTTGGTCCAAATTTCCTTCACAGCTTCGCAATTTTTGTATTCAGGATCTATCATGATATAGTTTCTATCAATGTGATTTTTAATCCAATTGTGCAGGGTGGTTTCTTGTTTATCACTTAATGCCGCGGCTTGAATTTTAGCATAATCATCTTTTAAATTAGCTCTATGTGGGCTCGTTTTGTTTTTTAAAAATAAAATTCTCACAGCATCTTTTCCTTCCCGGGTTTTAAAATTCATGGGCTTGGAGATAGCGCCCAAATGCATGGAATCCAGAATAAAAAACATATCGGGGTCAAGTTGACTACTTTCCATAAGGCTGCCACCGGTTTGAGGGTTAACAAACATGCCACCATTACCTTTGGTTTCATCATCGTCCGAAAATTTATCAGCGGCGGTTTTGAAGCTGATAGAATCTTTTACTATCAAAGTACGAACCGAATCCAAACGTCTTTGAGCTACCGCTAAACCATCTTTGGTGGTTTTAACACTGATTAAAATATGTTTGGCATGCGCCTTATCGCCCAGTCGATTAATCAGTTTGATTATATGATAGCCATATTTAGTTTCAATAATGTCGCTTATTTCACCATCCTTTAATTTAAATACGGCGGCTTCAAATTCGGGTACCATTTCACCTCGACCAAAAGACCCCAAATCGCCCCCTTGCGACGCAGTGCCTTGATCATCGGAATAAAGAATAGCCTGATTTTCGAAGGTGGCTCCATCTTCAATCTTTTTTCTGATACCCATTAATTTTTCTTTAGCAGCACGTTTCATTTCGGGGGTAACTTTTGGAAGCATCACTATTTGACCACATTCTATCTCGGTACCAATTAGGGGTAGAGAATCGGCTGGGATGGTGGCAAAATACTCTCTCACCTCAATTGGTGAAACCTTATTATCTGTTAAAATCTTTTGTTGCATTTTTTGTGCTAAGAGCTGATCTCGAACCGGGTCGCGAAATTCTGATTTAAATTTCACCACCGACTTCTTATAGTATTCTTCAAATTTTTCTTTGCTACCCACTTGCTGAATGAAGTAGGCTATTCGCTTATCCAATTCTGTTTCTACTTCCTCACTGCTTACTTCTAAGCTATCCTTATTAGCCTGTGCTATCATCAATTTCTGAATCATCATTTGATTTAATAGCAGGCAATGGGCATCGTGTGGTACCGAGGCAGTTCCCTGAGAAGCCATCTGTATCAGTTGTAAATCTATATCGCTCTGCAGTATGGCGTTGTTGTCCACTACGGCTATTACTTTATCAGCCACTTTGGGCTGAGCTGAAACAGTGCAGGCAAAGGCCCCAAACAAGAATAAAAAGATAAAGCTGTAAAAAGAAAACTGTGAGCGATGGAGCATTAGTAATTTAATTTTTCAAGAAACGCAAATGTACTGCTTTCTATTGCATTTGAGTGGTTTCAAAATAGATAAAAGCCTGTTAACTAAAGCTGTGATAAGTTTGATAAATTTGCACAAAAATATATCCACATGATACTGATACTTCTTGGACTACTGGTAATAGTAGTGGCGGCCATATATGGCAAAAGCAACCAACCCTATTCAAAACTTATTAATCCGCTTCGCTATCTAGGTATAGTGCTAGTACTTATTGGAATTTCGACAGCCTGTTTTGTAGAAGTGGGCACCGGGCAAGTAGGCGTTAAGAGCCTTTTTGGCAAGGTGGACAATACCGTGCTTAATAGCGGATTGAATTTTGTAAATCCACTGATGAATGTGACCATGATGGATGT
Organism: Chitinophagales bacterium; assembly: GCA_036719905.1. GTDB lineage: Bacteria > Bacteroidota > Bacteroidia > Chitinophagales > CAIODY01 > DAIMNW01. Next base: position 7,680 of record DAIMNW010000031.1, on the reverse strand, counting down.
GAAAACCCAAAATTATACTATGAGCTCCATTCACGATGAAGGGGACAAACAGGGAGATGATGCTATCCGTGTCCTCACGGCCGATGGACTCGAAGTAACCATGGACATTTCGGTTATTTTTAGAGTGCAGAGCGCCAACGCTCCCATCTTGCTTAAAGAGGTGGGCGTAGATTATATTGATAAAGTAGTGCGACCGGTTAGCCGTACTAAAATACGCGACAACGCCGTCTACTATCAAGCGGTTGACTTATTTTCCACTAAACGAGAGGAATTTCAAAGTCGCATAGCTAAAACTATTGAAGCCGATTTTAAAACACGAGGTTTAATCTTGGAGCAAATTTTAGTTCGAAACATTACCCTTCCAGCTAGTGTGCGAACCTCCATCGAGGAAAAAATATCGGCTGAACAAGATGCTCAAAAAATGCAGTTTGTTCTACAAAAGGAGAAACAAGAGGCCGAGCGAAAAAGAGTAGAAGCCCAAGGTATTGCCGATTATCAGCATATTATAAGTATGGGACTTACGGATAAGCAATTACAATACGAGCAAATTAAGGCTCAAAAAGAAATAGCCACTTCGCCTAATACCAAGATTATTTTTATGGGTAAAGGTGGTGCACCGGTAATTTTAGACGCCAAGTAAATTTCCTATTTCTCTGTAATCATAAACTCGGTTCGGCGATTACGAGCCCTGCCGTCATCGGTCGTATTGTCGGCTATGGGCTTGGTATCGGCATAGCCTTTATAGCTTAACCGGGTGGCTGCAATTTTGTTGCTAACCAGATAATCGTAAACAGACTTTGCCCGGTTTTTTGATAAAGCCTCGTTGGTGGCTTTTAAACCGGTATTGTCGGTGTGTCCGCCAATCTCTACTTTCAGAGTGGGGTTGCTTCGCATAAAATCAACCAGCTTATTCAACTCCACTTTTGATTCAGGTTTTAAATCAAACTTATTAGTTTCGAAAAATACATTATTCATCACCACACTTTGTCCCACCTCTATTGGATTGAGTGCTACGTTTTTATTATAGGGTTCGTTTGTTTGATGACCTTTTAAGCTAAAATTTTCTGAATGGAATAAATAAGAAGGATTGCTAACATTCAGCGCATAATTTTTTCCTGCCGGAATGCTTACCAAATATTCGCCGGTGGTTTTATCGCTCGAACTTTCTGTAACTACTTCACCATTGTCCAAATTAATCAGCTGAAAACTAGCCATCACGGGTTTTGAAGTTTTTGCATCAGTAATAATACCTTTCATGTATGTAACTTCGATTGGCCGTGCCGAAGGATAAAGTTCAAAGCTGAATAAATCCATATCGCTTTTATCTTCTTTGCCACGAGTGCTGGCAAAATAAGCCGTCTTGCCATCGGCGCTTACAATCAAAGTACCTTCCTGTTCGCTGGTATTAATTGGGTAACCCAAATTGACAGCAGTACCCCAGCTGCCATCGGGCTTTCTTCGGCAATAAAACAAATCATCTTTACCCATACCCGGATGGCCGCTGGATGAAAAATAGAGCGTTTGATTATCGGGGTGAATAAAGACAGATTTTTCGTCATACGCTGTGTTGATAGTAGGGCCTAGGTTTTTCGGTGTGGTCCAGTTTCCATCATTGCCTATTTCTGTTGAATAAATATCGGTACCGCCATAGGTGTCAGCTTTTCTGTTGGCCACAAAATAAAGGGTCTTACCATCGCTGCTAAACGAAGGCATACTTTCAAACTGAGCGGTATTAATTACGGGCCCTAAATTGTTGCCCGGCAACCATCCATTGCCTTGTTTCTTACTGATATAAATATCGCAGCCACCAAAGCCATCTCGTTTATCGTTGCATCGGGTAAAAAATATAAAATTTCCATCCGGCGAAATACATTCGGCACCTTCATTGTTTGGCGTATTGAGTGGTGGGCCGGCATTATATGCACGACGCCATTGCCCGGCTTTATTTTTTTTAGAAATATAAAAATCTTCACTGTCGGGCTGTCGAACATCGCGACGGGTAAAAATTATCTTTTGCTCATCAATAGTTAAGGCAGGTAGATATTCGGCATATGGTGTATTGATACTGTCGCCCAGCGAAACCGGATTAAACGGCACTGGATGGGCTATGGCATAGGAAGCAAATTTCGAATTCTCAATCTGTTTTTGAACTTGTTGTTTTTCGCTTGCACCCAATTTTGGCACTGTTAAAAACCGAGTATAATGCTCGACCGCCTGATCATATTTTCCACTACGCTGTTCAATTTCTGCTATCTTCTTATACATGCGCCCAGCATAGGCCGAATCAATAGCTATAGCTTTTTCATATTGTGGAATAGCCAATTCCGAGCGGTCCAAACTATTATAAATATCGCCCAACAGCATAATGGCATCACAGAATTGAGGTTCTATTTTTATGGCCTCTTGCAATTTTTTGATAGCTATATCTTTTTGATTTTGCTGCATCGCATACACCCCGTCATTGAGCAAATTGATGGCTTTTTTATTCATATTGGCTTTCGAATATTGGGCACTTGCTGATAAGCTTAATAAACTGCAAAACAAGATGGCAATGATGTATTTCATATATAAGGCGATAGGTTTTGGATACGACAGTGAGGTACTTAGGTTCTAAAAGTTTGTTAATAAAATTCTTCTGATTGAAAGGCGGCTTAAGGAATATTCAAATATTTGTGCGTTTGTAACGAAAGCCTCCATTGTGGATGAGCTTTTATAAAATCTATCATGATAGGTAGTAATTCCTGTTGCTTGCTCCATTCGGGCTGCAAATACAAAATGCACTTACTGGTAATCTTTTTGGCATGTTCTTGCGCCCATAGCAAATCATGCTGATTGAAGACTACAATTTTTAGTTCATTGGCCAGTGAATAATAATCATCAAGCGGCGCTTTAAATTTTTTTGGTGAAAAACAAATCCAATCCCATTCGCCACTTAAGGGATAAGCACCGCTGGTTTCTAAATTAGTGGAAATGTTTTTATCGTGCAGGGCATCACAAAGTTCGCTCAGATTGTGCATCATGGGTTCGCCACCGGTAATCACAGCTAGTGGTGCGCCTGCATCAGTCACCCATTGCACTATCTCGTTAATTTCAAATTTCGGGTGCTGGGCAGCATCCCAACTTTCTTTGGTGTCGCACCATGTACAGCCCACATCGCAACCCCCCGTACGAATAAAGTAGGCTGCCTGCCCTGCATAAAATCCTTCTCCTTGTAAGGTGTAAAAATGTTCTACTATGGGTAACTCCATGGTTGTAATTAAAATTCGCCTGTAATTTTCAAAAAAATAATTTAACAATGCACATTACTTTGTAACCATGTTTAGTTACTACGCTGTTTATAAACCCTTTCAGATGATGAGCCAGTTTTCACCTGAAAGTGGAAAGCTCACTTTGGCCGATTTGAATTATTCATTTGATAAGCAGGTATATCCTATTGGTAGATTGGACTATGATAGCGAAGGGCTACTCTTACTGACGGATGATAAGCAGATTAATAATCAACTGCTTAATCCCGTACACAGTCATCAGCGTATTTATTGGGTGCAGGTGGAAGGATTGGCGACTGAAGAAAAATTAAAACCTTTGCAGCAGGGCATCGAAATAAGTATAGATGGCAAAAAACATTTTTGCAAACCTGCACAAGCTGTCTTATTATCTCCTAATATGGCAGCTGCTTTGCCGGAGCGAAATCCGCCAATTCGGTTCAGAAAATCGGTGCCGGATTCATGGATTGCTCTCACTATTAGTGAAGGTAAAAACCGACAGGTAAGAAAGATGACCGCCGCCATAGGATTTCCGACACTTCGACTTGTGCGGTTTAGTATTGAAGGTATCAATATTGAGCATATGCAGCCCGGTGATATTCGGGAATTTGAAAAACAAGATTTTATCAAATTGTTGCGTTTGTGAATTAATAAGTGAATCTGTGGTAATGTGTTACTTTTGCCCTTCTAATTTTTAAAGATGGTTCTACCCCAACGACAGGAGCGACTCGTGCTCATACTTTTTGCTGCTATTCAATTTACCAATATTGTCGACTTTATGATCATGATGCCGCTGGCTCCTGCTCTTATGCGTATCATGCACATTAGCACCCGACAGTTTGGCTTAGTAGTTTCGGCTTATACCATTACGGCTGGTTTTTCAGGATTGTTTAGCGCCATGGTCATTGACCGGTTTGATCGTAAGCATGCCTTGCAAGCTCTCTACATAGGCTTTGGCATTGGAACCATTTGTTGCGGACTAGCACCCAATTATTGGTTTTTATTAATGGCACGAATACTTACAGGATTTTTTGGAGGTGTGTTAGGCGCACTTGTGTTAGCCAGCGTAAGCGATTTGGTTCCATATGATCGACGGGCTTCTGCTATGGGTATAATTACCACGGCATTTTCCATGGCTACCATACTGGGTGTGCCAATGGGCCTTTTCGTTAGCAATCTATATGGCTGGCATTGGCCTTTCCTGGGCTTGGGAATTTTGGCACTCTTGTTTTCAGGATTGATTTATTTCTTCATCCCGAATATGAAGGAGCATTTAAAAGCCGGTAAACCGGAAATAAATCCAATAGCCACGTTTGGCAATATTTTGCGAAATCCAAATCAACTGTATGCATTATTACTGATGTCGCTATTAATGCTTGGCCATTTTAGTATTATCCCATTCTTAAGCAAGTATGCTGTTTCCAATATGGGTTTCACTGAGCATCAGCTCACGTTCATCTACCTGTTTGGGGGTATAGCCACCATTGTTACCGCTCCCTTAACCGGAAAGCTAGCTGACAGGTATGGTAAAAAACTGATTTTTAGAATAGCATTACCCATTTCATTAATTCCGGTGATTTTGCTCACTAATATGGGCAAGGTGCCCATACCGTATGTATTAATGGTAACCACTCTGTTTTTTATTACGGCTACTGCACGTATGATTCCTATGCAAGCCTTGGTTAGTTCAACGGTAAATCCCCAACAACGTGGTGCCTTTATGAGTGTAAATGGAAGCATGCAGCAGTTTTCGGCTGGTATTGCTTCATTGCTAGCAGGATTGATTGTGGTTGAAAATGCTGACAAATCCTTGTTGCATTATAATTATGTGGGCTATTTTGCTGTTGTGATGTTGCTCCTTACTTTATGGGCTGTTGGCAAGGTGAAAAGCGGACACACTCCATAATCAAATACAAATGGCTATCTTTATTTGGTCCGCAGTAATATTTTAATTGGCAGAATTCGACCTAAAACTCAAATAGCCGTATTGCCTTTAGTATTAATAAACAAATAATTCAATTATGAAGATTAGTTTTCATGGAGCAGCACAAACAGTTACCGGGAGTAAGCACCTTATTACATTAAAGAGCGGTAAAAAAGTATTGCTTGATTGTGGCTTGTTTCAAGGTGGCGGATCTGAAACAGATTTGCTCAATAGGCAATGGGGTTTCGAACCGGAAACTGTTGACGTATTGGTGCTTTCTCATGCTCATATCGATCATTGTGGCCTTATTCCTAAGTTGATTAGAGATGGATTTAAGGGACGAGTATATTGTACACCGGCAACCTATGATTTAACCGAGGTGTTGCTCTACGACTCGGCGCATATACAGGAAAGTGATACCAAGTTCATGAATAAGAAAAGGGCGGCCATGCACAAGCCTCCATTTTTCCCACTCTATAAAGAAGATGATGTGCGAAAGGCCATGTCCCACTTTGTAAAAGCCGATTATAATGAAGTGTTTGAAATATTGCCAGGCGTAAAAGTACACTACACCGATGCCGGCCATATAGTAGGAAGCGCTGCCGTTCATTTAGATATCACAGAAAATGGTACTACAAAAAAAATCACCTTTACCGGCGATGTAGGTAGATATAATACCCCTATTCTTCGTTCGCCTGCTACCTTCCGACAGGCTGATGTAATCATTTGTGAATCTACCTATGGTGATCGGGTGCACGACGACAGCCTGCTCACTTCCCAACAATTGCTGGATGCCATTATAGAAACCTGCATTCAAAAAAAAGGTAAGCTTATTATTCCTGCTTTTAGTGTTGGCCGAACACAGGAAATATTGTATGCACTTAACAATTTGGAGGGAGTAGATAAGTTGCCAGCCCTGGAGTATTATGTTGATAGCCCTCTATCTATAGAGGCAACAGCGATATTGAAGCGGCATAAAGAATGTTTTAATTCCCAACTATTGGAAGTGATGAAAACTGATAAAGATCCATTTGATTTTCAAGGACTTAGCTTTATACAAGATCGTGAAGATTCCCAAACTTTGAATGATAGGAGGGAGCCAATGGTCATTATTTCGGCAAGTGGAATGGCTGAGGCTGGTCGGGTAAAACATCATATATCACATACCATAAGTGATGCCCGTAACACCATATTGCTAGTAGGATATTGCGAACCCAATTCGCTTGGGGGAAAATTAATGAGGGGTGCCCAAGAAGTTAAAATCTTTGGCGAATTGTACCCTGTAAACGCATCAATTCAAATAATCCGATCGTTTAGCGCACATGGCGATTATAATGATCTTTCACAATTCCTTGCTTGTCAAGCACCTAACTTGATCGAAAATTTCTTTGTAGTGCATGGCGAATATGAAACCCAGAAAATTTTTAGACAGAGACTGCTCAAGAAGGGTTTTTTAAGCGTACACATACCTGAAATACATCAAGAATATTATCTTTGATGCAACTGCATTATAATCCATATCGTATAAAAGCAGTGCTTAAGAGATAAACTATTGAATAAATACGCGTAATCACCGTATGAATGGCTAAGTGTAAGCACTATTTTACTCAAACGAAAATCATGATATTCTTCAATAAAAATAAGAACCTACTCATTGGAGCATTAATGCTTCTAGGACTTATCTATGGAGCATGTCGAACGGTAAGATTTAAACCAGTTGATACCTTAATAATTGGTACTTGGGAACGAACGCCGCTTGATACCGCAGGAAAGAGGGAGCAATGGACTTTTAGACCGGATGGGTTTCTAAAAATAACAGACCAAGGGGTACCAAGGCTTTTTGTTGACCGATTTGGTGCAAGAGATACATTGATGCCGTATAAAATTTCCCCTTCAGGTTCTAAGTGGATGTTGTTTACAGATAACTACTTTACCCCAAATGACCAAAATATTCATTGGATAGTAGTTGATCTGGATTCAAAAAATCTTTATTTAAGTTCAATTCAGAATGATCGACGTAGAAGCATGGAGCAACGCGAATTTGTTAGAGTAAATTAATTTTAAAGAATAGTATTCCCTAATGCCAACGCAATTGAAAAAAAGTTGTTTCTTACTCACAGTATTCCTGCTTGTGAGTATAAGCAATTCTTTTGCCCAATATCGTCAGCAAAATAATGAACTTGGCTTTGAGTTGGGAACGGCTCAGTTTTTTGGTGAGTTAGGTGGGCGCAATAATATTGGCCGTTCTTTTATTACTGATTTCGATCTCAGAAGTCTTCGTGAAATGGTTGGAGGTTATTTCAAAATGGAGATCAACCCTAAGTTTAAACTAAACTTTTCACTTAGAGCCGCTACCCTTAGTGGTACCGATAAAAACATTGGGGCAAGTTATGGTGATAAAGGGTACTCACGTCAGTATCGAAATCTTAGTTTTAAAAGTAATATTCAAGAAGTATCCGTTGATCTACAGTATAATTTTGTAGAATACTTATA
>DAIMNW010000030.1:1328-16744 GCA_036719905.1 Chitinophagales bacterium | reverse complement strand
CCTTTCTACTTTGCTAGAGGCCTCGGCAAATGAATTGAATAATTCAGCAGATTATAATCAGTTCAATCGCTATAATTTTTTTATTAAATATATAAATCCAATGATGAAGGTGAGTGCAACATTGGCTACCGCAAGAGATTTGGAAATCACAAACATTGGAACTTACCCACTTCCGCTAAATGCGATTTCAATTTTTGATTTATCGCTATTTGATGAGATTTATTTTGCACCCAACCCTTCTTTTTCAAATAAAAAGGAAATGATAGAATTGGGACGTTTGTTGTTCAACGATCCTGTGCTATCGTCCACCAACAATCGCAGTTGTGCAAGTTGTCATCAGCCGGGATTGACTTTTACGGATGGCTTACCTAAGAGTAAAACAATCGGTAATCATGGAGTAGTCGACAGAAATGCCCCTAGCATTATTAATGTATTATTGCAGCATCGTTTTTTTATGGACAGCCGCCAACAATCATTAGAGAGTCAGTTTAGCGAAGTATTTGCTAATGATAAAGAAATGAAAGGCCTTGCCGCTGACGTGACAGATAAGTTAAACGGCAGCAAATTTTATAGACAAAAATTTAAACAAGCTTTCTTTCAGTCGGCAGATACCAGCATTTCACTTAGTGGAATTAATAAGGCAATAACAGCCTATGAACGATCGCTAACTTCAGCAGCAAGCTCTAAATTTGATAGGAGTATGATTTCGGATAAAGTTTCTGATGTACTTAATAGCTCTGAAATAAATGGATTTAATCTTTTTTGTGGAAAGGCGAAGTGTGCAACTTGCCATTTTGTACCATTATTTAATGGCACGGTTCCTCCACTTTATCGGTTTACAGAGTCAGAAGTAATTGGTGTGCCATCCTTTTGGGACACCACTAGCGCAATGACCTTGGATGAAGATTTAGGATTTGGAAGCACCTCTCACATTCCGTTTTACCATCATGCTTTTAAAACACCTACTCTAAGAAACTTGGGGAAAACTGCCCCCTATATGCATAACGGAGCTTTCAAATCATTAGAAGATGTATTAGAATTTTACAACCGCGGTGGAGGAGTTGGCATTGGAATTCAAGTACCTAATCAGACTCTGTCGAGCGAAAAACTAGGACTTACAAAAAAAGAAATGCAGGATATTATCGCCTTTTTGAAATCGTTGGATGATGATATACAATATCAAACGCCACTGCAATTACCTGCTATTGAAAAGTTTCCAAATTTAAATTCTAGAAAACCTGGGGGTGTTTACTGATTCACGTTAATGGTTTTTTCCGTCATAGGAATCAACTTTCCAATGGGTTCACCAAAGGCAGCCAAATTATTTTCAACGAGAATGGTTTTCATTTCATCCACATAATCTGCTGAAACAGCGATTAAGAGTCCTCCGCTGGTTTCCGGACAAGGCAACAATTTAAAGGCATCCATTACATTTACTCCTTCGCCAAATTTTATTTTTGAAGAATAAGCGTTCCAGTTCCGATAGGTTGCATCAGGAATTATATTGTTGTTTAAATATCCGTTTAAATTTTCAATGAACTGAATTTTGTTCCAATGCAACTCAGCACTGCAATTACTTCCTTCACACATTTCTAGCAAGTGACCGCCCAGGCCAAAACCGGTAACATCTGTAAGGGCTGTTACAAATTGACAATTGCCTAATAAGCTCCCTAGGCTATTCAATGCTGTCATTTGATTAACTGCCAGGCCTGCATGCTCTGCTAACAGAACGCCTCTTTTTTCGGCAGTGGCCAATATGCCCACACCAATTTTTTTTGTTAGAAATAATAAATCACCGGGTTGGGCGCCGCTATTTTTTTTGATGGAATTAGTTTTTACAAATCCATTTACTGCCAATCCAAAAAATGGTTCAGGCGAATCAATGCTATGTCCGCCAGCCAATGGAATATTAGCTTGAGCACAAATGGCTCTAGCGCCGGCTAATACTTTTTGTGCTTCGCTAGTAGGCAATTTATCTACGGGCCATCCCAATATAGCAATGGCCATAGCAGGTGTTCCTCCCATAGCATACACATCACTCAGGGCATTAGCTGATGCAATACGTCCAAAATCATATGCATCGTCAACTATGGGAGTAAAAAAATCAGTTGTGGAAATAAGCCCCATGCCATTCCCCATGTCATAAACCGCTGCATCATCTTTGGTCTCGTTGCCTACCAATAGTTGGGGAAAGATTTTTGAAGGCGACGAATTTTTTAAAATTTCTTCCAACACCGCTGGTGCTATTTTACAGCCGCAACCTGCGCCATGAGAGAACTGAGTTAGTTTAATGGTTTCCGACATATTGATAAATTAATAACCGCAAATGCAGCTAAGCCTCCTTGCCATGACAGGCTTTAAATTTTTTACCACTTCCACATGGGCAGGGATCATTGCGTCCTACTTTATGGCCTACGTGTATGGGTTGTAATTTTACCGGCTCAGGGCTTGCACTTTGCATGGCTTGTCGGTTGGCATCTTCTGCCATAGCTTGTTGTTGGAATTCGTCTTTCTGTGTTTTCAAGCGACTCATATCGGTGCGGCGCTGAGGAGCTGCTTGACGAACGTCTTGCTCTTTTTCAGCATGAATATGACACTTGAATAAAAAGTCCAGAACCTCTTTATTGGTTTCGGCCAGCAAGGTGTTGAAGAGTTCGAATGCCTCAAATTTGTAAATCAATAATGGGTCTTTCTGCTCGTACACAGCTGATTGAACACTTTGTTTTAATTCGTCCATCTGACGCAAGTGTTCTTTCCATTGCTCATCAATTACATAAAGCGAAATGGTTTTTTCAACAGCTGTACTAATTTCAGCTCCTTCACTATTGAACACTTTATTCAAATCACAGGTGACATTCATCCCCTTTTTTCCATCTGTAAACGGCACTATCACATTTTCTATTTGTGGTTGATTCTGCTTAATGTTTTGCAACACAGGCGTAGCTTCTGCAATGATGGCTTTGTTCTTTCTCACATAATATGCTTTCACTTCGTGATAAAGTTGCTGACCCAACTCTGCCACCTTGGTAGAGTCGAACTCTTGAGCACTAATAGACGTGTCAATAGAAAACTGGCGAATAACTTCCAGTTTAAATCCATCATAATCCCGACTGGCACGGAATTGTTCCACCAAAACGGTAGCTAAATCATAGATAGCATTATCAATATCCATGCTCAATCGCTCACCAAATAAAGCATGACGTCGCTTGGTATAAATTACGTTACGCTGTTTGTTCATCACATCATCATATTCCAGCAAGCGCTTTCTGATACCAAAATTGTTCTCCTCCACTTTTTTCTGAGCACGTTCTATCGATTTTGAAATCATGCTGTGCTGAATTACTTCGCCTTCTTTATATCCCAAGCGATCCATCAAGCCGGCAATTCTATCGCTTCCAAACAGTCGCATTAAATCATCTTCAAGCGATACAAAAAACTGGCTGCTACCGGGGTCGCCCTGACGGCCTGCACGTCCACGTAACTGGCGGTCAACGCGTCGGCTTTCATGCCTTTCGGTACCAATGATGGCCAAACCACCGGCTTCTTTAACACCTTCTTTTAATTTGATATCGGTACCACGACCGGCCATGTTGGTGGCTATAGTTACTGTACCGGCATAACCGGCTTCGGCTACAATATCCGCTTCGCGTTGGTGCTGCTTGGCATTTAACACATTGTGCTTAATCTTGCGCATGTTGAGCATACGGCTCAGCAATTCACTTACCTCTACTGATGTGGTACCTACCAATACCGGTCGTCCGGCGGTGGTTAATTTTTGTATCTCATCAATTACGGCGTTGTACTTTTCTTTCTTGGTTTTGTAAACAAAATCTTCAAGGTCTTTACGTACCATTTGCCGGTTAGTGGGCACCGTAACTACATCCAGCTTATAAATTTCCCAGAATTCGCCAGCTTCGGTACTTGCTGTACCGGTCATACCGGCCAGCTTGTGGTACATTCTAAAATAATTTTGCAGCGTAACTGTTGCAAAAGTTTGTGTGGCGGCTTCCACCTTTACATTTTCTTTGGCTTCAATGGCTTGATGCAATCCATCGCTATAACGTCGTCCGTCCAGAATACGACCGGTTTGTTCATCTACAATTTTCACCTTGCCATCCATTACCACATACTCCACATCTTTATCAAATAAGGTATAGGCTTTTAATAATTGTTGAACAGAGTGCAAACGATCACTTTTAATAGAGAAATCCTGTAGCAACCTGTCTTTTCGGGCCAGTTTTTCTTCGGACGGTGCTCCTGATTTTTCAATTTCGGCTATTTCGGCCCCCACATCAGGCATAATGAAAAAGTCGGCATCTTCTCCACTTTCAGTGATGAGCTGAATGCCTTTCTCTGTCAATTCAACTTGATTATTTTTTTCGTCAATAGTAAAATACAGTTCGGCATCGGCCTTGGGCATTTCTTTTTGGCTATCCTGCAAAAAGTAATTTTCCGTCTTCTGCAATTTTTGGCGAATGCCTTGTTCGCTCAAATACTTAATGGTAGCTGTGTTTTTAGGTAAACCACGATGAGCACGTAACAGTGCCAAACCGCCTGTTTTTTCATCATCTTGTCCGGCTTCAATTTGTTTTTTGGCATCGTTCAAAAACTGATTTACCACCTTGCGTTGGGCTTCCACCAATCGCTGAATTCGGGGCTTCAGGGTATGAAATTCCTGATCGTCGCCTCGGGGCACAGGACCGGAAATAATTAAAGGCGTACGGGCATCGTCAATCAACACACTATCCACCTCATCTACCATAGCATAATGGTGTTTGCGCTGCACCATTTCTTCGGGTGTGTGCACCATGTTGTCTCGGAGATAATCGAAACCAAACTCGTTATTGGTACCATAGGTAATATCGGCCAGGTAGGCTTGACGGCGCTCTTCGGTATTGGGTGAGTGCTTATCGATACAGTCAACAGTGAGTAGTAAAAATTCAAACAAGGGGCCATTCCATTCGCTATCGCGTCGGGCCAAATAATCGTTCACTGTAACTATGTGAACCCCTTCGCCGGCTAGTGCATTCAGATAAGCCGGCAAAGTAGAAACCAGGGTTTTTCCTTCACCGGTTGCCATCTCAGCTATTTTACCTTGGTGAAGCACCATGCCACCAATTAGCTGAACATCGTAATGCATCATGTCCCAAATAATTTCGGTGCCAGCAGCATCCCAGCTATTTGCCCATTCAGCTTTATCGCCGGTTATTTTAATGTAGGGTTTAGTGACAGAAAGTTTTCTATCATGTTCAGTAACAGTTACCTGCAGCGTTTTATTTTCCTTCAAACGTCGGGCAGTTTCTTTCACTACGGCAAAGGCTTCGGCCGAAATTTCATCCAATACCACCTCTATTTGCTTATCTCGTTCTTTAATGAGTTCATCTACTTGTTTGAAAAGAGATTCTTTTTCGTCATGTTCTGCCTCGTTTTCGGCGGCCGTTTTCAGTTCAGCCATTTCCTTGTCTATAGTTGACAGATGTGCCTTGATTCGTTGACGGAATTCGTTGGTTTTTTGTCGAAGTTGATCGTTAGAGAGCGATTGTAAACTCTCAAATGCCTTATTAATAGCCGGCACTCGTACTTGCAGATCTTTGACATCTTTTTCGCTTTTATTGCCACCGAATAGCTTACTGATTAGGTTTAACATTGTTTATGAATGTGATAATTTGATAATTAGCTGATGTAATAATTTTAGTTGTTGGCCATCCTTCATTTGCAAAAAAGTATTCATAATGACTATTGACCAATGACCAATAAGGGAGGCGAAAGTACAAACAAAAATGCCACCACGAAACCCAATCGGAAAAGTTGGCAGAAAAATGACGCCTCTCAGTTTGTACTTTTGCATTGCCTTTCAGCAAAGAAAACATTCAGCGTATTATGAATATCTTATTACTCGGTAGCGGTGGCCGCGAACATGCATTTGCCCACAAAATTTCCCAAAGCCCTAGCTGCACAAAGCTTTTTATTGCACCGGGAAATGCCGGCACTGCGTTATGTGGTGCCAATATCAAAATGCCAATTAGCGATTTTGAAGCAATCAAAACTTTTTGCCTGGAAAATAGCATTGACCTGCTTGTACCCGGAAGCGAAGAACCACTGGTGAAAGGCATTTACGATTTTTTTAAAAATGATGAGCAGCTGAAACATATACCGGTAATTGGTCCTTCGAAAGAGGGGGCACAACTAGAGGGAAGTAAAGCGTATGCAAAAAAATTCTTGATAAGGCATGGCATACCTACTGCTCATTATGAGGAATTTACCACGGCCAATTTTGCTCAAGGAATTGAATATTTGAAGAAGGTGAACTTGCCAATTGTGCTCAAAGCCGATGGATTGGCAGCCGGCAAAGGGGTAGTAATTTGCCAAACCCGGGAGGAAGCTTTGGCCGAATTTGACCAAATGATTAATTCAGCCAAGTTTGGAGCAGCCAGTGCCAAGGTGGTGGTGGAAGATTTTCTATCAGGTATTGAAATGAGTGTATTTGTAATTACAGATGGCAGCTCGTATAAAATACTGCCTACCGCCAAAGATTATAAACGGATAGGTGAGGGAGATACCGGCCTAAACACCGGTGGCATGGGGGCTATTTCTCCTGTGCCTTTTGCCACACCCGAATTGATGGAAAAAATAGAACGAACTATTATACAGCCAACCATGGCTGGGTTGCAAAACGAGAAAATTATCTATAAAGGGTTTCTATACTTTGGTTTGATTATCTGCAACCAAAATCCATTCGTGATAGAGTACAACTGCCGCATGGGCGACCCTGAAACGGAGGCCGTATTTCCCAGAATGGTAAACGATTTTGTAGAGATGTTTAAAGCTGTGGGCAACGAAACCCTTTCTAATATTGTCATAGAAACAGATGAAAGGGCAGCCTGTACAGTGGTTTTGGTAAGTGGCGGTTATCCTGAGAAGTATGCAGTAGGAAAGATGATTACAGCCGGAGAAATAAAAGGGGGCAGCTTGATTTTTTATGCCGGAACCGAGAAAGATGGGTTAGGAAATTTAGTGACTTCGGGCGGCAGGGTATTGGCCATCACATCGTTGCACCAGGATATGAAAAAAGCTTTAGAATCTTCTATGAGCATGTTAGGGCAAATAGAATTTGAAGGCAAATATTTTAGAAGAGATATTGGTTTAGATGTTGTGTAGTTTAGTAAGCAGTTGAGGTAAAACTTTTATTGATAATTTGCTCATTTTATGGCATTTTTACCCATTCTAACGTATTGACAGTAAATTACTTTGGTGTAACTTGCCTAAGTTTTTACATAAAAATAATTTATCGTTTTAGATGATAAACCATTAATAAACAGCACTTTATAAAATCTGATGAAAAAAATAGTACGATCGTTAATAATTTTGGTGAGCAGCCTATTGGTTTTTGGAAATTCCACTATGGGGCAAGCTCCAGTGGCCTGCTTGAGTCAAGCAAGCCCTGGCGCTTATACAAGTTGCAATCCTTCACAGTTCTGCTTTATTAATTGCTCTCCTGCCGGTAATCCGGCCGGAACCAATTACGAATTAATTATTTATGGACCTGTGCTTCCCACCAGTACACCTTGTGGAGCAATATATAGCCCTTTATATACGCAAAACAATCCTACCACCGGGCCAGGTACTAATATTTGCCCTTTGTTTACCAATCCGGGTGCTTACAGTGTTTTATTAGTTGCTAAGAACGGTGCACTTACTGATACAAGTACTTGCCTCAAAGTGATCATTTGGCCTAAGCCGGTGGTTAATTTCTCAACTGTAACGAATGATACCTTTGACTGCGATTGTATTACTGGCCAATTAATTGACAACTCAACTCCCGGCGAACCCGGTTGTCCACTCGTAAGTCGAATTTGGACCATTCCTAATTCAATAGGAACCCAAGGGCAGCCTACCATTTCACCGGTTCCATTTAATTACTGTTATGATCCATTGAAGCCCATTTGTAACGATGTGTCGTTGCTTGTTACTGATTGCCATGGATGTATAAGTGCGCTTACCAAGCATAATTACATTTGTACACCCAAAACCCCTACTGCTTCCTTTGTAGCTACCACACCTGTTCAGGCTTGCAATGTAAATAGTTTAACAGTATCCTATCAAAATACGAGTGTGGTGGCACCCAACACGGCCTATACTTATAAGTGGTATAAAAGTACCGGTGCTAATACCATCTTTTCAAACATACCAATTTCAACAGCCCAAAACCCGAGTATAACCTTTACAGGATGTGGTTGCCATTCAGTAAAATTAGTAGTGGAAGATGCCTTATATCATTGTAAAGATTCTATGGTGATGCTGAGCAGTGTTTGCATTTTTCAAATTACTGCTGGAGCCCCAAATGCCACTCCTACCTCTATCTGCACAGGCCAACAGATTTGTTTTGGACAAAGCGGTACGGTAAGCTGCCCAACTACTAATGCATTTCCACCATTACAGGCCAACTGGACAATTACTCCTACAGGAGCCAACGCAGCAAATGGTGCCGCAGCAAGTGGTAGCGGTGTTCCTTTTTGTACAGCACTCACCAATACAGGAAGCGCTGGTAATGTGACTTATACGGCATCGTATCAAGCTTGTAATCCTAACTACCAACTTGCACCGGCAGGTTGCTGCAGCAATTCTTCATCTACCACTGTCACCGTTACTCCAGGACCTACGGCTGCCATTTCCGTGAATCCAAATCCGTTTAATGCTTGTCAGTTTCCGGATACAATTACCCTCACGAATAACTCAACCGGGCCTGTTACCGGTTGGTGTTGGCAGGTGGTTCCCACAGTAGGCGTTAACCAAATTAGTGGTACGTTGTGTAACACTCCTCCATGTACAGGTGGCAGTGCATCTATTAAATACGCCATTACATCTGGATCCTGCCATCAGTTTATACTTACTGCTTGTGGCAATGGGTGTACTGCTGTAAACTCCTACACAGCTTGTGTAACCTTACCAAATGATTCCATTAAGGTGACCATTTTGAATAAATCTTGCCGCATGGAGGATTCAGTAATGTACACAGTAACTAACCCGGTAGCAGGAACACAATACTGTTGGAATTTTGGAGATAATCCTACCCATTCGCTTAGTTATGTGTGCAATATGATAGGCGATACGGTTTACCATACCTATGCCGATACAGGTTGTTATCCTATTAGTATGGTTTCTACCAATGCAGCCGGTTGTACCGATACTGTAACATTAACAGGGACCAATAAGATTAAAATCAACCTGAAATTAAAACCAACTATTAGCACTCCGGATACAAATATTTGTATTAGGCCCGGAACCTGCCTGACCATGCTAGGGAATGTGAACTTTCCGGTTATTCCAACCGGTTCGTGTATAAACTGCTCGGTCAAGATAATTATGCATGATACCTCGGCAAGTATGAGCCAAGGATGGCTAACACCCGTAACGGCGAATAATGATACCGTGATTGTAACCTACAACGACCCCGGTGTGTATTGTATGATGGCAGTGGTAGAGTGCGGAAGTGGCACCACGGCTTGTCGCGATACCTCTGACTGTGTTTACGTAACGGTTAAAGGACCCGTGGTGAACTTCAATGGAACTGTTAGCTGCGGTAACCTTTCAGTTCCATTCAAAGCCGATACAGCTCGAATTGATACCTTTTGCAGGAATGTTTATCTCTGGAAAATAAAGAAACTGTATTCGAACTGGACCGCCGGCTATTCATTGGCTGATTCAGCGGCTGCTTGTGCTAACCCTTTGCAAATAAGCCCTTATCCATTTATACAATGGGATACCTCCAATTATTTCCCGGGTATTTTTAATTACACCTTTCCTGATACCGGAACCTATGAGGTAAGTTTGGTGGTGATGAACTGCTGTACGGGATGCTTTAATTCCAAAACGAAAATCATAGGGCTTTCGAATGGTAACGCAGCTTTTACCAAATCGCCCAATGTGAGTACAATCTGTAATAACGGTACTATTACTTACAACGCAGCCCCATCAACCGGAGCAGCTTCCTATTGTTGGAAGGTATATCCTGTTGGGACTCCGGCACCGGGCGGTTGCAACTATAATACGGTGAGCCCCTCGATTATTTTTAACCCATCACCACCTTCCGATATGGTGGTGCAATTGATAATTACAACCAGTAAAGGATGTAAGGATTCCATTGGCGATACCATCCATGTAGTGAATATGGATCCCCATTTTTATGTGAATACATCACAACAATGCTTCCCATTGAATAATCTGGTGCTGTTTGATACCTCAGCTACCAATGGATTAGCTACCTATACTACAATGACCGTGAACTGGGGAGGCGGTAACGCACCTACTGTGCAAACTTTTAATAACGTGGTGCCCGGTACCAGTCATACACATAATTATAATCAGCCAACCGATTGTAATTTGAATGCTAATATTACAGTTGCTATAACCTATGGTAATGGATGTTCAAGCAATTTTACAGTTCCCACAGCCATTAAGCCTATTTGCGTTGGTGCCGACTTTGTATGCGATACACTTGTATGTCCGGGGCAACAAGTTTGTTTTACAAATACCACGGCTAATGGAGTAGCTGCCTTGCCAACGTGGTACTTTTGTCCGGGACAACCTGGTAATATTCCTATGCCGTCCCCACCTGGGTATACAGGGCCTAATTCTGGATGGCCCTGCCCTCAGAATAATCGAATAGGTGCTCATACTATTCCATGCTTAACCTACAATACACAAGGCAATTACAATATCTATCTGGTTTGTGTTGGCCCTTCGTATTGCCGAGATACTGCCATGCATACCATTCACGTATTTGAGCCAATTGCCAATTTATCGGTTACTGATACCTTCTTCCCTTGCTATCCTGCACAAGAAACAGTTCATTTGACCTTTACGGGCGCTGTGGATTCATTCTATATTGATTTTGGTGATGGAACACATACCAACTCTACAGGATCAGTGGCGCAAGTTCCGCCTACCTATCAGCACTATTATATTGACACAGGAACATACTACCTACATTTACAGGTATTCTCCAACACCGGGTGTTATGACGATACCATTATTGGACCTGTTATAGTTAGTGGTCCTTCAGGGGTTATTAATGCATTGGATACATTAGGTTGCTCATGCGATATATTTCATTTCAACCTGTGCACCAATTCAACAGGTACCCCATTGTTTTTACCTGGCAATGGACCTTCTATTCCGCTCACAGGAGGTGTAACAGCTAATGGCAGCACCTGTTATAATTTCACCCATACTTATTGTACGACGGGTATTTATTATCCGCAAGTGTTTATTTCCGATAGCTCGGGCTGCGTAGTTGGAAAAAATTATCATCGAATTGTGATTAATCAGCCCACTGCTAAGTTTGAGATGAGTGATAGCTTGTTCTGTGGCAGCGGCACCGTTACATTTAGCGACAGTTCAATGGCCATTTTTAATCCAATAACTACCTGGTCGTGGAATTTTGGGGATCCGGCAAGTGGACCAAACAATACCAGCACCTTGCAAAATCCGAGTCATACATTCAACTCAGTTGATACATTCACCATTCGATTGATAGTGAACAACATTGTTGGCTGTAAAGATACTTTCTATCGCCAGGTGTATGTAAAGAGTCCACCCACCGCATCATTTACCAACTCTATCGATACCATTTGTATTGGTGGATGTGTAACATTTACTAATACTTCAGTCAATCCTGACCCAGCTAAAGGCTATTTCTGGAATTTTGGTGATCCACTAAGTGGCGCAGCCAACTTTAGTCATGCTACCAATCCTACCCATTGTTATTCTAACCCTGGAACTTTCCAAGCGACCTTGTATGATACCACCACCTACGGCTGTATTGATTCATTCTTAGGTCCTATTGTTACAGTATTTGGAGGTATTAATTCAGGCTTCTATGTGGCTCCTAAAGACTCCATGTGTGCTACTTCGTTTACCTTCACCTTTATTGATACTTCGCACACTCTCACAGCTTTAAGCTATTGCTGGATTTTTGGAGACCCTAGCAGCGGACTATTGGATACCATTTGTACCGGAATTTATCAAAACAAACCTGACACTGTGCAGCATACCTACACTATGCCTCCGGGTGGTGGTTGTTATACTATTACTCAGATTATACATAATGCCGGAGGATGTTCCGATACGTCAAGGCATTCGGTATGTTTATACCCTACACCGTTACCTGATTTCTCTTCGTTCCTGAATCCTCTCAACGCTTGCCCACCGGCTGTGGCCACGTTTAATGATTTATCTACACCAAGCAGTATTATAAATTATTGGTGTTTGAATTTTGGAGATCCGGTGCAAGCTACTACATGCGATAATCCAAGTCCTAGTGTTGGATTCTCAGGTATCCAGCATACCTACAATAATCCAACTCAGGCTCCAATTACCTATACCGCAACTTTAATTCTTAATACGGCTCATGGATGTGCTGATACCGTTACTCGTCCTATTACGATTAACCCTACACCCATTGCCGATGCCGGACCTGATAATTTGATTTGCCCAGGTGATTTTGATACCATTGGGCCGCTCACTATTCCTCTTGGCTACACTTGCAATTGGATTTGTCCTTTCCCTCCACCGGTGGGTTGTAATCCTCAAGTAAGTCCTTCATCGGTAACAACCTATTGTTTGGTGGTTACTAATCAATATGGATGTACCGATACCGATCAGGCTGTTATTGACCTTAAACCTATCACACATGCATTTGCAGGTCGCGATTCTGCAGTATGTGTTAATGAACCTGTTCGAATGTACGTGGTAGGAGGTACTACTTACCAGTGGGATTCTAAGCACCATCAGGTGCCTGCCAATCAGGTCAATCTGCAGTCAATTGTAGTAACACCATTTATCTCTGACACCTTCATTGTTCACACCACAGGTAATTGTGTGGTTGATTCGCCACAAATTTATATTACCGTCCATCCCGACCCGGTGATTACCCTGGAGCCGAGTGTGCAAGTATTAGGTGGACAGCCGTATCAAATAGCCACTGTGGGCCTGGGATCGGTTACCTGGTCTCCTCCTACCGGTTTAAGTTGTACCGATTGTCCTAACCCGATTGCAACGCCGGAGGAAACCACCACTTACTTTGTATTGCTTCGCGATAGATTTGGATGTGAGGACACTGCACGAATCACCATCAATATATTATGTGATAAGGGCAATGCGGTTTATATGCCAAATGCGTTTGCGCCTATTCCTGAAAACAATGGTCAGCGCAATGGTTACTTCTACCCACAAGGTCGTGGAGTTAGATTGTTAAAGTTTATGCACGTGTATAACCGTTGGGGCGAAATGGTATTCAACGCTCAGAATGTTCCTATCAATCGTTTAGAGAATGGATGGGATGGAACCTTCAAAGGCAAACCCATGCCGGCCGATGTATACATGTGGCAAGCTGAATTTGAATGTTCAACCGGAGAAAAGTTCAGCCTGAATGGAAATGTTACATTAATTAGATAACATCCAACAATTTAGGTCAAATAAAAAATCCCCGAAAAGCCTGGCTCTTCGGGGATTTTTATTTTGATGGAATCATTCCAATCTATCCCTTTACTCTTTCACCAACATTTTAGTAGAACCGCCGCATTTTAATACATAAGAACCGGCACTTAAAAAGCCAATGTTTAAGTTGGTTTGTTTTTGACTTAACACTGTTTTATAAATCAATCGACCATCTAAACCATAAACAGCAAAAGGAACATCAGTAGATTTAAATTCATTCAAAGTAATCATCAATTGCCGGCTGGTTGGATTGGGATACATGGAAAAATCGGTCATAGAAACCGCAGGCAATGGAGCTGCTGTGCCAATATCGATTAATGGACTAGAGTCAATTACAATATTCTCATCGCCGGGCAGATAATAGGAGTAAAGAAAATAGCAAAGCATCATCTCATCGGTAGTAGCTTCGCCAGCCACCACCATTTGAGGTGGGCTGTTTGGGTTGCTTGCATTGTTGGTGGTATTGTCATAAGTAGCTTCAGCCCTGAGCGATGTGCCCGTAGGTACTTTCATAATATTTCGGAAAGAGTACACACCCTGCCAATGGAAATCCCAATGCGGAATATCAATCATAGGAAGGGTATCTCCATTCGTTTTTATACCATACACTTTAATGTTTTGCCCCAGTAAATGCATATGAGGTCCTACACTTAAAAGGGCAATATCAAGCGGAAGGGTATAGGCTTCGTAAAATGTTTTCACCTGATTAGCCGGAATAATTAATGGACCATTAGTCATTTGACTCCAATAGTTTAGTGCAGGAGTCATAAATAAAGGTCGAAGGCTGGTGGAAGTAAGTTTGAAATTAACCTTGGTAGAATCGGCTTGCCCATTGCTACCTGATGGATAATGTATTTGCAAAATGATTTTTGCATTAGCCGGTATAGCCATACCGAAGCCGGTAGGGAAGGTGAGTGGTGTACTTCCGGGCACCCAAATACCAACCAATTGTGCTGTAGAGCTGCCCACTCCTCCAAAACTGGTAAACCCGGGGCCTGGGTCGGCGGCATCTAATCCAATACAAACACTGCTGGTATCATAATACACCAATACATGGTGTACAATAGCCCCATTGCCGGGTATTACCTCTACCGCCGTAGCAAATTTTTGAACCGACAAATTACTTGGCATCACAAAACAACGATAGATATCAGAGCTGGCAGCCGTACTGGTATAAGTTGGCATTTGCACGGTGAGGTCAGGTATGCCAATTTGTGAATTAGAATTGTAAGTTGGCGGTGTTGGCGCCAATGAAAGGTTGCCCTGCACCTTGCCACCATTTACCCAATCATTAATAGTTTGCACATCGGCCATCGATAGCAAACGCTCATGAGCCAATCGGGTATAGTGGGGCGAAGGAGGCCAAGGTGGCATTTTGCCACTGTTTACATCGCCTTGCATCATGCCGGCATTAGCCACCGCATCGGCATAAGTCATCAACGAAAAAGGAGCCAGCCCACCACTGTGATGGCAGCTTGTGCAATTGTTGTACAAGATGGGCGCTACATGTTCGGCCCAGTTAGGCGCTTGACTATAGGTGGCCGAATAGCTAAGCACTAAAAGTAGAATGAACGCAAAAAGCTTTTTCATGATGATTTTTTTTAAGAAGATTTAAAAAATGGACAGGCTAAATTAAGAATATTTCTATTACAGACATCTGCTTACACTGCACAGCCTTTTATTATAAGCAAACAACTATCCCTTAATTTATTTTCGCCCCACGGGCACAAAACGCTTTTTTCATTTTATATTTGGATTACAATTCCCACACGTTCTTCTTTTTATTTTTCTTCATGGTGGCTGAGCATGTCGAAGCCACCCACCCCAAAACCAAACACTATGAAGCATTACAGCATTTCCACTTTCACACGTCACACGTCACACGTCACACGTCACACGTCACACGTCACACGTCACAC
>DAIMNW010000030.1:0-1228 GCA_036719905.1 Chitinophagales bacterium | reverse complement strand
GTCACACGTCACACGTCACACGTCACACGTCACACGTCACACGTCACACGTCACATTAAAATCACCAATTAAGGTACTGATTTTTATGGTTGGGCTCCAGTTTTTTATACAAAAATCGTATCGCCAATCAGCCGGCGATTCGTTGGCCCTGCTAATCAATACCGATTCGGGTATAGTAAATATTGATACCAATGTGGTCATTCACAATTCATCCCTTACCGTAGAAGGAGGCAACGCCACCACCAGCGGCCAGTTTAAAATAGATGTGGCCGCTTTCAACAACGACCTGCAGCCCGGCACCAAGACCGGCGACGTGCTGGTAAGTGCCCGACGTGGCGACGGCACACCCCCGAGCAGCAGTACCGATTTATGGAATTGTGCCGAGATTCCGGGTATTCGTACTTCGGCCTTCTTTCACGAATTTGACCTAAGCCCATGTCCAAGTGATTTTAACGATGTACTGAAAGTGCTAAGAATAGATGAAGATGGGGTTACTATCAATACCACTTACACATCGCCACCACCAAGCACCGCCTATACTTGGCAAGGAGCCAAAACCACTATTAATGGCGATTTGCTTGTCAATGGTCAGGCAAGCTTTAGCCAGCCGCTATTGCTTACCACTAGCCAAACCTGGACCACTAATGGTTGGCATTTACCACTCAGTATCGACGATGCCCATGCATTAAAATTTAACGGCGGAGCCACCAACTATGGATTAGGAAGCACCTCCTCAACCGGCAATTTTTATTTATTTAGCACCACCACCAATGGCACCTCAGCTGCGGCCGATTATCGCCTCATTATGTCGCCCGATGGCGATTTTGGAATTAATACCGCCCCCAATAATCAGTATAAGCTTTCAGTAAATGGCGATATAAGAGCAAAGAAAGTACGGGTAGAAACCGGCTGGAGCGATTTTGTGTTTGATAAAAATTATGCCTTGCCCAAGCTGAGCGATGTAGAAAATTATATAGCCACCCACCACCACCTACCCGAAATACCAAGCGCAGCCGAAGTAGAAAAAAATGGTGTAGAATTAGGCACCATGCAAAGCAAGTTATTACAAAAAGTAGAAGAGCTCACCCTGTATGTGATACAGCAGCAAAAAGAAATGGAGGAGTTGAAAAAGCAAAATGCAGAGATGCTAAAAGCTATTGCGAATAAACACTAATTGGTAGAGTCTTACAATTTCACTTTTTATATTCTTTTTACTATGAAAAAAATA
>DAIMNW010000029.1:0-16758 GCA_036719905.1 Chitinophagales bacterium | reverse complement strand
AAATTGTAGACGACCGCCTCTGGCCGCTGCCTAAGTACCGTGAAATGCTTTTTGTAAGGTAGAAAACGGTGAAGATGATAGCTAAAAAAGCCCCGAAATTTCGGGGCTTTTTTACTTCAGAAGATGTCAAATTATTATTTCGGGGCTTTTCTGGGGCGTTGCATCACAGCCCAGCGGTTGCAAATATCCCTTCCGGCGTAGTCTATTACCTTTAGGCGAATGAAGTACTCTCCAGGAAAATTTGGTTTGTAGCTTAAGGCTATTCTATGCCTTTCGATGCCTGTCTCTTTAAAGGCCGAGCCAACCACTGTATTGGCAGAGTTAAGCAGTACAATGCTGCTTTGGTCAATAAATCGTTCCGTAATCATAAAGAAAATGTAGTCATTGTCTGTGGTCAGTTTCAACGGGTATACATATTCCTTTGCTGAGGTATAGGTGTTAAAACTGCTATCCATTATCGTAAAACCATTCTTTAAGTATTGAACACAAAGTTGATCAAAATCTATTTTTACACTCCTGTCGTAACAGTTTGTAGTTTGATTAATCAGTTCACCGTCAGTAACCTGTGACAATCCAACCATTGGAATAAGCAACAGGCAATAGAATAGAGCCTTAATCATAGAGTAAAATAAAAATAGATAATAAAAAAATGGTTCTTGCTAGATGCACAAATTTAGTAATCATTTTCTGAATACCACTATTATCCTCCGTAATACTGTTGATTTCTTATTTGCGATTATAACCAAACTAAAACCAAAATTGAATAACTTCATTCCTAAATTTAAGTACACCAAAAATTTCTACAATGGAATACTATCGAAAACCTTCAATCTCTTACCTGATTATTTTTACTCTCTTTTGCTTTCTGACAGGAATAACGTTGGCTAATAAATTTAAGGCAAGCAATTCAACAAAAAATACAACAATTAAGTCAATCGACAACCGATTAAATGAGAATGTATATTATGCCAATTTGAGCCCTATTCCTGTATTAGCGAATAATGATCCCAAAAATTTTCCAATGCCGGTTGGTAATGAATTTTATTCTTTTTTAGGTAAATCGATGAAAGATGAACGAATACAGGATTTGATTAACTATTCTTTTCAATCCCAATATGAACATTTTGAAGATTTAGGCAATGTCATTTGGCAAGAAGAAGGTTTTGCCTTAAAATTTGACAATAATAATATTCTCTACCAGATTCAATTTTTCAACAGTTCGGGTTCGGTTAATTCAGGCATTAAAACTTTCAAAGGTACCTTACCAGCCAATTTGAGTTGGAATATGAACCGTGGTGATGTTAATACGATTCTTGGTGAATCTATAAGTACAGTATCTTCACCAACTTCTAATCTTTATTCCATTTATGAAATTGAGAACGGTAAATACTTAGCCATTATTACTTTCAACACTAAACAGGAAAATGACATGTCTGCCTCCATATCAGACTTATTAGTCATGAGCTATTCCCCATCAGTAATAAATACCATAGACCTTACAACCGATGAGAAAGCTAGTAACACCATGTCTGACGGCAGTAATACAACTACAGTGCATGCTAACA
Source organism: Chitinophagales bacterium (assembly GCA_036719905.1). Classification (GTDB taxonomy): domain Bacteria; phylum Bacteroidota; class Bacteroidia; order Chitinophagales; family CAIODY01; genus DAIMNW01. Next base: position 15,193 of record DAIMNW010000029.1, on the reverse strand, counting down.
ACGGTTCTATACAGCCGATCATTAGCCCTAAAAATATACCTGAGAAGGGATTCATGGTAAATTCCACCCCGAATAACCAACAAGCTTACAATTCTGCTTATTTGGCCATTACGGGTAATGATTGGTATACTATGATTAACAGAAAACAAACCGACCCTAAAGTTACTGCGTTAATACAGGATTTAGGAGCTGATGTGGAGGTTATGCAATTTGCCGACAGTTATCAGATAATCAGCAAGTTAAAAGGTATAATTTTGGTTTTTTCTTCTAAGGCTACTTTAATCGGCATTTCCCTAATAAGCCAAAAAAACTACTTAGATATGCAGTTTCAGGAATATCAAGGCAGCCTACCAGAAAATTTAACATTTTACACTTCCCGAAAAGAGGTTGAAGATAGATTAGGCAAACCTGTGGACATATCCTATTTACGAAATTCAGAATATTCTTGTACGTATCTTACTCAAAATGGTAAGTATCAACTAATTATAAGCTATAACACGAGTATTAAAGACAATACTTTGCAGCGTATTAGCAACATACATATAGCTGAAAATCAATAATTTATAGTGTAATTACTGCATAAAAAAAACGCATCACCAAGGTGATGCGTTTTTTTTTCTTTGCAAAGAAGTATTTAAACTGATTTATTAGAATCAGATTACTTCTTCATGGCAGCAGCAGCTGAATCAACAGCAGCAGTTGCAGTAGTAGTAGCTTTTGCAGCAGCAGAATCAACATCAGTGCTAACAGCAGAAGTTGCAGCATTGGCCATTGAGTCAACATTGCCAGCAGCGTCAGCAGCTTTTTCGGCTTGGTTACAAGAAGCAAATGCGAAAGCACCTGCAGCTACAAGAATAAATGCGAATTTTTTCATGTGATTTGGTTGAATTTTAGATTAGTTAATAGATTGAATTATAATTCGCCGCAAAGGTAACATCCTTTCTAAAAAATGCAAACCTTTGACATATTATTTTTCCCTAAAGAACAAATTGACTTGAACTCCAGTGAAATTGAAGGCTTTTCGTAGCTGTTTTTCTAGGTAATTCTTATAAGGTTCTTTTATTTCCCGGGGATAATTACAGAACAAGGCAAATGTTGGAATCTGGGCTGGCAACTGTGTAGCGTACTTTATCTTGATTAAATGCCCCCTATGTGCCGGAGGCTGCGTTGACTCGACTGCCTGCTGAACTACCTCATTTAGTCTCGAGGTGGTAATTTTTCGATTCTTATTCTCATACACTTCCATACATGTTCCCATTATCTTACCTATACGCGTTTTGTCGAGTGCCGAAATAAATAAAATGGGGACATCATTAAAAGGAGCCAATTTCTCCCTTATTTTCTCTTCAAACTCCACATGAGTATTGGTTTGTTTTTCTACCAGGTCCCATTTATTTACAAGCACCACTAATCCTTTACGCTTGGTTTCAACTTGCTTAACTATCTGAAGATCTTGCTGTTCTATACCGGTTTGAGCATCGAGCATGACCATACAAACGTCAGCTTCTTCAATAGCCTGTATACTACGGATGACTGAATAAAACTCAAGGTCTTCATGTACTTTGGCTTTTTTTCGAATGCCTGCGGTGTCAATGAGAATACATTCTTGTCCAAAAAGATTATAATGGGTATGGATAGAATCACGGGTGGTGCCGGCAATGTCACTTACAATTGTTCGGTCTTCGCCGAGTAAGGCATTTAGTAGCGACGATTTTCCAACATTGGGCCTACCCAAGAGGGCGAACTTGGGCAATGGATTTTCTTCGAATGGATGAGAAAAATCTAATTTTGGCATCACTAATTCTAATAGCTCGGCGGTGCCGGTGCCGGTAATTGAAGAAATGGTAATATTTTCTTTAAATCCTAATTTGTAGAATTCAGCTGAGGCTATTTCTCTATCAAAATTATCTACTTTATTGATAACTAGCAAAACCGGTTTGTTGCTTTTTCTTAGTAGTGAGGCCATTTCACTATCTAAACCTGTAATACCTGTGGTAACATCAACCACGAATAATATAGCCTGAGCCTCGTTAATGGCCAGTTGTACTTGCTTTTTTATCTCAATTTCAAATACATCACTCGTATTCTTCACATAGCCTCCAGTATCAATCAAATTGAAGGTCTTTCCCTCCCACTCTACCAATCCATAGATTCTATCTCGTGTGACACCGCTTAGATCATCAACAATTGCCTTACGACTGCCTGTTAAACGGTTAAATAAGGTTGATTTGCCTACATTCGGCCTACCAACTATCGCTACTGTATTCATTTCCTTTTTGATTAATGGCCCCCTAGTTTCTTCTAACAATGATTTGCAAGCTATTTCAGGGAAAGTGCAAAGGTACTAAAATAGCCGTTCTTGAAGGGGGAAATAGTATTCATACAAGAAATAACCCGTTGAATAGAACTTATTCATGCTAGCTAGATTTCTTTGTTGGGTAAATTGGCTTTTAATCTGGCAACTACCTCTGCTTCCGATTTTTGAATTTCTAGAAGTTTGTGGTGTGAATTTTTACCATTCACAATGCTGATACCGGACTTACTTATATTCAGCAAAGAACTTAAAAAAATCACCAATGCTCTATTAGCTTCGCCATCTTGAGCTCGTGCTTTTAAGCGAATAACCCAGTTATCTGATTGCCAATCAACACCCTCACTTCTTTGATTTGGTTTAACCAATACCTTCAGTTTCATTATTTGCTTAAATAAAAAAACGCATTGCCAGTAATAATGGCAATGCGTTTAATAATTGACTACTTTTTATCGAACTCCATTCATCATGGTTACCAGTTTCTTACTGATGATAAACAGAATGACGGAGGCTATGCCGGCCATAAATACGAAAATCATAAAGAAATGGTATAAATCATTAATGGCAAATCCTACAAATGATTTTTGCTTCACAATACTTGCCGATTCAACAGCTACAGCGATTTGCTGCTTAACCGTTTCATCTTTCACCACGGAGTAGTCGAGGCTTTCCATAGAGTATACCTTTCGGCCATTGTATTCATCTTCCTTGGCATTGCTTCGCAAAATATTTACTTGATTAGTGGTGTTTATGCTAGCCAGAACTTCAGTAGGAACTACCGGTTCGGGATATAATCCGCTTAGTGTACCGGCAAATTTATTGGCAGTTGCATTAGCCAAAAACCATACGCCCATAAGCAATGAAGCTAAGCGGATGGGAGCCAATTTATTCACCATGGAAAGTCCAATTGGAGACAAACACAATTCGCCAAAAGTATGAATGGTATATAAAGCAATTAACCACATCATGGATACTTTAACGCCAGGCTGAAGACCTTTTACTCCGAATGCAATTACTAAATAACCAATGGCTAAAAGAAATAATCCCAAGGCCTGTTTGAAAGGTGAAGGCGGTTCCATGTTTTTGCTACCAAGCATTGTCCACATCCAAGCAAAGAATGGGGCAAAAATGACAATGGCTACGGCATTGATGGCCTGAAAATAACTGGCAGGAATTAAGGGGCCGAATAGATGACGGTTGGTTTGCTCCTCGGCAAAATAGGTAAGAGAAGCCCCAGCTTGTTCAAATGCACTCCAGAAAAAGATAACACAAAAGCAGGCAATATAAATTACCCAAATTCGCTCACGTTCCACTTTTGAAAGTGACGGGTCGCTCATGATTAATCCGGGGATGGCCACGGCAAAAGCGAAAATCAGACTTCCAATAAGGTCAAACTCCATTCCTAAAGTTTGGTGTTTGAAAGTAAGTGGTGATTTCAAGAATTCAGCAATCAAGCCGAAATCTTTGCCAATTAAGAATATCCAAAAAAGCACAAGCGCAATCCCTCCCCACATGAAGAAGGTGCTAGGGGCAAATTCTTTTTTCACCTCTCCTAGTGTATTTACATCGGCATCTTCACTTCTAGCAACATTGGCCTTGGCACCAATATGTAATCCTTCAGGCGTAACTATGTATTTATCTTTTAGCCAAACAAACAAGGCAACACTAAGCAACATTCCACAGCAAGCTGCCAAAAAACCCCACTTAAAATCGGCCGGGTTTCCAGTATCGCCTAAATAACCACAAAGCAAAGGTGCAATGAATGCGCCCAAATTGATTCCCATGTAGAAAATTGTAAATGCAGAATCAACGCGTTTATCACCGGCAGGATAGAGCTGCCCAACCATGGTTGAAATATTGGGTTTAAAAAATCCATTTCCGAAAATCAAAAAGCCAAGGCCTGCATACATGAACATGGAAGCAGTACCCACATTAGTGTAGAATGAACCAGCCATGAACATTAAAAATTGGCCGGCAGCCATTAGCAACCCACCAAAAATGATTGATCTCCTATTCCCCCAATATCTATCGGCTACATAGCCGCCAATCAGTGGAGTGAGATAAACCAATCCGGTATAACTTCCATAAATCTGAGAGCTAAGGCCTTTATCAAATAGAAGCGCTTTGCCCATAAACAGAATGAAGAGGGCTCTCATGCCATAATAACTGAAACGTTCCCACATTTCGGTAATAAATAATACATACAGTCCTTTTTGATGTCCTGTAGTAGCAGTGTTGGTTTGTGTCATAGATAAATTTTTGTAAAATTTAGATAGTGATTAAATAAAAAGTATGAGATGCAAATATAGATTAAATTAATTTTTGTTTTCCTATTAAATCAATGAGCATCTTCCAACCATCTATCAGCTTGTTTAAAAGAATACCTTCGGCTAGCCAGCACAACAAACAAGGCAAAAAACATCCACGATGAAGCTGAATAGCGGACCAATGCTCCGGAGTTACAAACAATAAGACCAATAAAGGTAAGCATGGATAAAGAGTAAAATAAGCAAAACCATGCAAGACTTGAAATTCGTTGAATTCTGATTCGTCCAAATACAAGAAGGCAGAAGGTGGTTAATAAAAATGCGGTATGCAAACAGGCATAAATTAATTCATGCCAACTATTGTAAGAAAAAATGTTTGGAAGAAAAAAGCCTCTTACAAAAGCCATTGGAAATGCTTTTATGTAACTCCAACTTTCATAATTAATAGGTAATGGTTTTAATGCTGTAACACTTTTGATTATATCAAACTGCTTCTGTTTAGTCACCAAAGTATCGAAGATGTACAGATCAGGAAGGGCAGCATTGATAAGTAGTATTGATGTGATGAAGGCTGTGTAACTAATGACAAACGAGAGAAAGGAATTTACCTTAAACCGCCGAATCAATAATAAAGCAAAGAACCCAGGTAGCATAAGCCAAAAGTCGTATCCTCTTAATGAGATTAGCACCAAAGATGAAAATAACCCAATAATTACCTTTAACCAATTCAACTTTTTTGCAAGAAAATCAGCGGCGCACATAAATAGTAATCCCATGAAGCACAAAATGACACCATCTTTGTGTATTCCTGAAGTCCAAAAAAGTGTTTCAGGAACTAAGAAGATGGCAATCAAAATCATCAATTTCTTCTCTGGAAATAATTTGCTAAAAGTTTTATAAAGGGCCAATTGCCCAATCATGGTTGTAAAATTAAACCACACGATACTTGCCCAAAATCCTTTACACGTAAATATTTGAAATAGAGCTATCATCCTAATTAGCTGAAAAGTTCCACGATCAGCCCAATAAGAGCCTGCCTGTACATACAAATTAATCGATGGTGGAAAATAGTTTCCGTTAGGATAAAGCATTAATGTTAGAAAATGGGAATGGGAAATAAAAATTGAATCGTAGATGTAGGTAGCCTCTGCCATGTAAGAATAGGTATCACCGCCACGATAGTAATGTCGGTGAATATAATAGTAGGCAAATCCTATGGCAACTTTTAGCAGAAATAAACCGGTGGCCATCGCTGCACTCAGTTTAAAATAACGAAAAATCCTGAAGCGGTAGATTAATACTGAAAAAAGAATAAGATAGAAAACGCTCACCCACCAATGTTCAGGAGGGGTTACAAAGTGTATTTTGGCTAATGAAAACATAAAGCCGTAAGAAACTATTTTTTAACTAGATACCCAACAGCTACTTGTATACAGTGTGCGATGATTAGTTGCCTTTTGTAAAATGATTACTCTGGATAGAGTAAATATTTTTTTCGTTTTAGGTAAAAATCATTAATTCCAGGAATCCAGGTCTTCTTTATCTGTTCAGCAGAATAGCCTGCTACTATCTGTTTTTGCAATTCAGTGGTTCCTGCTAGACTCGTAAAAAAAGGGGTGAAGAATTTACTTTTGATCGGATAGTTCTTATATGCCTGGATTAGCCAGTCTAGGTTAATACTACTTAAATGAAACAAGGAATCTTCTGTAAGTGACGTAAGAACATATCCGTGATATTGTTTCTTGAGATTAGATTTTAAAACGAAAGAGTCAGGTTGGTTTGCTAATGAGGGATTGCCAAATTGTTGGAAAGGATAATCAGTGCCACGTCCCACACTGATAGGGGTCCCTTCAAAAAAACAGAGCGAAGGATACAAATAAATAGCGCTTTGATTACGCAGATTTGGAGATGGATGAACTGGAAGAATATATTTTGATTGATGACTATAGTTCGCACAAGGAACCACGGTCATTTGGCAATACAAATTTTCACCAGGCACAGAGTCGAGCCAGTGCTCCCCATTAGCCATTTGCGCCATTTCTCCTATGGTGAGGCCATGTACCACAGGTATAGGATAAATGCCCACGAATGATTTGTACTCAGTTTCTAAAATTGGGCCGTCAACATAATGTCCGTTAGGGTTTGGCCGATCCAAGATAACCAGATTTTTACCATACTTGGCCGAAGCTCTCATTATATAATGTAGTGTAGAAATGTAGGTATAGAAGCGAACTCCTACGTCTTGAATATCGAAAATCAATATATCTACATTTTCTAGATCAGCTTTGGTGGGTTCTTTATGATCTCCATATAATGAAATGATTGGGAGTTTAGTTTTTTCATCAATTGCATTTTGCACATGTTCGCCGGCTTCAGCTTTTCCAGAGATGCCATGTTCTGGCGAAAATAAGGTGGTAATATTTAAGCCTAGTTTAATTAATGAATCAGCCAAAGGGATGGCCCCAATCATTGATGATTGATTTATCACCAAACCTATTTTAGAGCCTTTTAAATAAGGAACGTAGATATCGGTACGATAGGCACCCGGTATAACGGTGCCAGTTACCAATCGATCACTACCTGGCTTTCTGAATGGATTTTTAATTACCTGTGCTAAACCTACATCAGATGTTAGAAATGCTAAAAGTAAAAATGAACAAACGCACTTCATCATCTTCTTTAAATAGAAAGGTTAGCCAAACGTTTTGACAACCAACTTTCCTTTATCGGAATTTGCCAATCCCTTAGCAACTCTTCTTTGGTTGACACAAGATTATTATAAATAAGCGTATCAGCGGTTAGCTCCCCATTTCTTATCAATTCATTAAAATCTTTTAATTCAAAAAGAGCTATGACAGATTCTTGTTGATAGGCTATACTTAACCTATCAAAAAAATCGATATCGAATTTGGATCCAATTTGCTTGATCAAGTTCACCGACTTGTCAATACTGCAACCACTAGCCGAAGTTTGATTTTCATCAACGATAAAAACAATAAAACGATTGTATACCACGGCGGCCGTAGCGACAAGTTGCATTTGATGGGCCTGCCATTGAGCTGTAAAATTTTTCAACTCATCTTGAATGCTGATTGTCTCGTATTCGTTTAATTTTCGATTGCTTTGGTAGATCCATACTCTGCTATGGGCCGGCCATTTATCAAATTGGTTCATTACTCAAATTTACAGTTAATATTCTGAAATGGATGTCTCAATAATCACACCAAAAGTGTTGATGTCCTAAATCACAAATTTACCTTGCAAGAAAGATTGAGCACTCTACCTTCAACTGGGGCATAAATAGGAACAAATTGAGGATTATTGCTGTTACCTAAAAACAATGTTTTTTGTCTATAATCCAATAGGTTCTCACCATTTAGAACGAGGCTTCCCCACTTAAATTTTCGTTCGACCATGGCTGCAAAAAACCAATAATTTGGAGCTATCGATATTGCCGAAATGCGCTGATTAGCTGTATAACTTGCCTCTACTCCCATTCGCCATTTTGGTTCAATTTCATAAGCAATGGTTGTTGAAAATTTATCAAACGGCGATAGCCAATTAACCAATGCTGTTTCTTGAGTAAATCCAAATCGGTGGTAGTATCCTAAATATATTTCCCATTCCTCATGCTTCAATCGCAGATACGTATCTGTCCCTTTGGTAACTAATGGTGAGGTGTAAAAATTGTAATATAATGGGTCATCAAACCCCAGCCAGCCATTCCATGAAGTAGAATAGCCAAACGCGTCCGACCATCGCATCAAGGTTGTGATATTTTTCACTCGAGTAATAAACAGAGCCTCATCAATGCTGATTCGCCAAGAACCAATATTTTTTGAATAGCTCAAATCTGCATTCACCCCTTCGGATCTTTCGGCAAGAAGTGCGGAATTGGGCATAGTAAGGTACCTGTAAGGTAAGGAGAGGCTCGCATCCGTAAACAATTGCGGAGTTTTGTATCCAGTACCAAATCCTATTCTAGCATTGAATATTTTATTAGGATGGTAGTAGAAACTCACCCTTGGTAATACATATTTGCCCCATCTTAGATTGTCATCATACCGAATGCCCACTTCCGTTAAAAAGGATTTGCTCCATTGTACCGTATGCTGAGCAAAGAGTGAAAGCGTTGTTTGATTATAATTTGAAATATGTGGATTCATCCAAACTAATCGGTTAAAATTCTGGCTGGATAACGATGCGCCTAGTATAAATTTATTTTTACCAAAATCCAGAAAATCGGTAGCCTCTGCAAAGTGTTGCCATTGTACGCCATGAAATAAAAAACTGCTCTGAGTAGTGGAGCGATCAAAATAGGTATTGCTGCCCTTTAATGAATATTGGTGGCGACGATAATGATGAGTTAGCTGATAATTAAAGCTTGTGCGGTTGGCATGATTCCAATCAAAATATTTTCCCGTAGTATCACTTTTGTGAAAGGATGACATGACACCTCCTTTACGTGACTCATTACTAAATTGAATTCCGAAACGGAGGTTTGTATTCTGATTTGGAGTAAAGAATAATTGAGGATGAATTATTTGTTGATTAATACTTGGAATATCACTGAGCCCATCTTTATTTACGTCTTGCTGTTTCTGTAAGGTTTGAGCTACAAATAAAGTGTACCCCCATTTATTTTTGTGATTACTCAAAAAAACATTGGCATTTTGTTCCTGCCTGGTAGTGATGTTTATCAGAGCAGAACCTGCAACAGAATCAGCTGGCACTTTCGAGATAATATTAATCAACCCTCCAATTGCACCACCACCATAGAGAGTGCTGCTGCTTCCTTTAATTATTTCAATTTGCTTTAAATCTATTGGAGGAATGCTTAACGCACCAAAACTTCCGGAAAACCCATCATACATGGGTAATCCATCTCTAAGCAATAAAGTGTATTTACCTCCTAGTCCTTGCATTCGTATAGCTTGGCTTCCTGTGCTTGAGGAGGTAGGTTGAATATGAATAATGGAAAGATCACCGAGTAAACTATTGATATTGGCAGGCTTAATGGTATTTTCCTCTTCCAATTCTTCAGTGCCAAGAACTTCAACTTTGGTGGGCAGGTTTTCAATTCTAGTATTAGTACGTGTAGAAGAAATGGTTACTACCTCGGTTTCTTTTTCCTGAATGCTCAGTGCAATATTTCCCAAATCTAAATCGATATTGAATTTTTCAACAGGAATCACCTTTGTGGAATACCCAATGTAGGATATGGAAAGATGCTCCAATCCTAAGCCATTGAGGCGCATGGTCGCTCTGCCATCCAAATCTGTAACATCTCCTCTCTTTTCTTCCAGGCAGGTTACAGTTGCACCAACCAACGGCTGTTGAGTTAGCGAATCAATTATTTTCAATTTTACTTGATGTTGGGCAAATGCTTGCTGCGATAAAAAGAGCATAACGCTCATGCCGATACATTTCAATAATTTCATGGTGCTAGTATTTACCAGTGGCTACTAATTTAAATTGTATGTATCGTAGATGGTGAGGTATTAAACTACCAATTTCTTGTAACGGAACTTCCTGATTGAATCGCCTAATCTCTGCTTCTTGTTTTCTTCATAATCACTGAAGCCTCCTTCGTAAAAATACAATTGGCCTTCACCTTCAAAAGCCAGTATATGGGTACACACTCTATCTAAGAACCAACGGTCGTGAGAAATGACAACTACACAGCCGGCGTAATTTTCTAATGCCTCCTCTATAGCTCTCATCGTATTCACATCTATATCGTTAGTAGGTTCATCGAGCAAAAGCACATTGGCTTCTTTCTTCATGGTTAGGGCTAAGTGCAATCGATTTCGCTCACCGCCCGAAAGCACTCCCACTTTTTTCTGCTGGTCGGTTCCACTGAAATTAAATTTAGAAACATAAGCTCTGGCATTAATTCTATGTTTACCCACTTCAATAAATTCAAGTCCATCACTGATGGTTTCAAAAACTGTTTTTTCTGAATCCAGTTTACTATGCGCCTGATCTACGTAAGCTATTTTTACCGTGTCCCCCACCTCAAATTGGCCCGAGGTAGGTTGTAATTCGTTCATCACTAAACGGAACAAAGTTGTTTTACCGGCTCCGTTAGGTCCTATAATGCCCACTATTCCATTTTGTGGCAGGGTAAAATTCAAATGTTCGTATAAAATATTATCTCCAAAAGCCATACTGACATCATGCGCTTCTATTACTTTAGCTCCTAAACGAGGGCCAGGTGGAATAAACAATTCAAGCTTTTCCTCTTTCTCACGCCCTTCTTCGCTTGCCATTTTGTCATAGTTGGCAATACGTGCTTTGCTTTTTGCTTGACGAGCTTTAGGTGCCATGCGCACCCATTCTAATTCACGTTGTAAAGTTTTTTGGCGCTTGCTCTCAGTTTTCTCTTCGGCTGCTAATCGTGCTGATTTTTGTTCCAACCAACTACTATAATTACCCTTATAAGGTATCCCTTCACCTCTATCTAGTTCCAAAATCCACCCTGCCACATTGTCCAAGAAATATCGATCGTGTGTAATACAAATAACAGTTCCTTTATACTTATGCAAATGTTGTTCGAGCCAGTTAACACTTTCTGCATCTAAGTGGTTGGTAGGCTCATCCAATAATAGTACATCAGGTTCTTGAAGTAATAATCTGCAAAGAGCAACCCTTCTTCGCTCACCTCCTGACAAGGTTTTAATTGTTGCGTCCTTATCAGGGCATTGCAAAGCATCCATCGCTCGTTCTAGCACTGTATCAATCTCCCATCCATTAGCTGCTTCAATTTTTTCTTGTAAGTCACCCTGCTTTTGAAGCAATTTATCCATCTCGGCATCCGACATGGGTTCTGTAAATTTGTTACTGATATCTTCGTATTCATTCAAGAGATTAAAAATTTCCTGTTTTCCTTCCCGAACTATCTCTATCACAGTCTTATCATCATCCAAATGAGGCTCCTGTTCAAGGTAACCCACCGTGTAGTTATTTCTTTTGAATTCGATAGTACCGTTGAAATTGTTATCTACGCCGGCAATCAATTTAAGCAAGGTAGACTTACCACTTCCGTTTAGTCCAATAATGCCAATTTTGGCTCCATAAAAAAACGAGAGGTAAATATCCTTAAGGATGACCCGATTAGGTGGAATGATTTTACTCACACCATTCATCGAGAATATAATTTGCTGGGAAGTGTTGTTTTCGGCCATAGCTATTTGATCATTTTAAGGATGGCGAAGGTAGCTAATTCCGAAGTAAAGGATTAACTCAACCTTAAATATTTTTGTTCTTGATTGGTTAAACCTGTTTCAAATAACAGCGAAGCAAATTGACTCAAGTTGTTAACGTTTAATCACTTTGGCTGTGCCAATGCCTCCATTTGCATCGGTCTTTTGAATAAAATAGATTCCGGGTTGTAAGGTGCTCAGATTTAAATGAATTTTGTGTTCGGCGTTCGTGATCCAATTGCTTTTAAAAATAATTGTACCATAAACATTTGTAATCTCAATTTTAAAAGCAGCATCAATTTCGACAGGCCATTCAATAGAAGGCCCATCAATAAATGGATTAGGCCAACAAGACAGTTTATAGGTATTCCTCTCAGATTCATTGACGGTACAATCATAGTTATAGGCCTCCAGTTGTTCACTTGCCCATTCAGCTCGGCTTGCAATGAATGGTAGCAAGCCGGGATAATTTATTTTGATGGCAATGCCAGTATTTGCAGATTCTATCCATTCCGAAGAACCTTCGTCGATTGAATATTGAAATTCTGCAAATGAATTCAAGCTATTTGGATCAGCTCTGTAGGCTTCACTTATCAGGTCGTGCCATTTAATCAATTGAGGCGCTAAAGTTTCAGACTTAAATTCATTGTTTATTAAATAACAAATTTGTTCCAGATAGTAGTCACGGTTTTCAGGCTGGCTAAAAATAGCTTTCAATAATGGGCGCTTATCAAATTTGTCGCTTGGTATTAAGTAGTAATCTTTGGGAAGTAACAAGTTTAGAAAAGGGCCATGTTCCTGAAATGTTTCATTATAATCCCATGGTATCCATACAAACTGCCCCTTCGGATGCTGATAGAGATAAAAATTGTTGCCCCCACCCCAATAACTATCCCAACTGTAAATAAGTTTTTCGACAGCCAGTATTTTTAGATAGTATTTTACATCAAAAACGCTATCCAACTTTTGTGGTTGATGATTGATTATGTCTAAAAATTCAATATATCTGCTCCAACTCGGATGGTCAGAATTGTTTTTAAGACTAATGCCATTATCAACATAATTTGATGTATCGGTACCATTCCAGTCAAAGTTAACACCTGCCTGTTGAGTGGTTTTAAATAGATTACCATCGTCATTTTGTTTGCCAAAATTGTTGGTCAGAAAAGGTTGGTTTATGTCTTCTACTAATTCGTAAAGCCCCCAATATTCACCGTTGATATAAATTTTTGTAAATGAACATCTTGAAGCTGATACACCCACATCTCTCAGCAATTTATAGGAGAGCGCTTCTCGGATCATGCTTGGGTCATTTGTTCCATTGTTTAAATTGATTTTTGTGAGACCATCGTATTTTTGATTCCGGAATTGGTTAAATGCGATTTTGAAAGACTTCTTCTTATTTAAAAGATTGACTGCATAGGAAAAGTTTCCTTTAATTCTTATACCGCAAGAATCGAGTCTAATTCCATCAACAATCACTGAACATACTCTATATATTTCGGGAGCACTTTCAGGATTTGATGAATTTACTTTATAATCTTGTTCTAATTGATTTAACCAACCCTCATTCTCCAATAGCAAATTTATTCTATGCAGTACCGTATCTCGAAATAAACTATTGCCATTCTGCGCTTGGAGAGTGAATGCATGAAAGCATATTAAAATGAGACAAATTGCTCTTTTCATAACCGTTTCCAATAGTTAAGGCGTTGGTAGTAGGCTTTATACTCTCGTGAAATTCGTAATCCAAAATTCATAGTAAACCCTAATTTATGATTTACGTTAAAAATATTTCTTTGAACATCTGCTTCGCCAAACAATCGAATAAAACCAAACAATAGGTATTCTGCTCCTACCCCAGCCCTTAAGTTGATGTGTGGAGTTTTATTATGATCTACCAAATTTAATTCGGTTCTGGAGCCAACATAACAATTTAACGGCTTGGTATAATCTATAAGGTAATAATTATAGCCGGCGCCTAATTTGAATATGGTGTAATAGTTGGATGGTAAAAGCAGAATTGAAATATATGATGCTTGATGCCTGAATTTCATTTTGCCATACTTAATATTCAGCCCAACACCATTTAGCTTATTATTCGCATAGTCAAAAGTGGAATAGTAAGGTACATGATGATAGCCAAGTCCTGGTGAAACAAACGTGGTAAAGCATGAATGACCATCTATTGTATCGATCAACTTCCATTTAATTTCTCGAGTAGATCCATCATATTTCCTAAATAGAAATTTTGAAGTATCGCTTTTAATAACCTTTCCGGTTTCTGTGCTTTTATCCAAATAGACAATTTCATCTGGTATTCGCTTTGCTATCTTTTGCTGCATTGTACATGAGGATATCGACCCAGCAAGTATCCAAAACAAAAAGAGACCATATATAGCATTTAATCGCATGCTTGTTAAAAAATGATTAATTTCAGAATGTAGTTTTAGTCGATAGGGTTAGTATTAATGAACACCTCCAACAAAAATAATTTATAATTGCTATACTGTATCAGGAACATTGTAGGCAAAAAAGCAAATTGAGATATTTCTTAACATAGCAGTTTGTTCAATCACTTACATTATCTAAGGTTAGCAAGCAATGAAAGTTTTTACTCAAGCCTTACAAATTTTACGAAATTTTCCGTACTTGTTTCTGTAGTGGTTTTAATGTAGCCAGCTTAGATTTAAAATTATGTTAGTAAAGATGTGTATTCAAAAAAAAGGCCTTCAACTCATATGAATTGAAGGCCATTTGTATATTACTTGATTTAATACTTATTCTGCAGCAGGAGTCTCAGCAGAAGCATCAGCATCCGCCTTAGGTTCTGCTTTTTTCTTAGCACCTCCAGCTCTACGAGTACGTTTAACAGGGGCGGCAGCTGCCTTTTTATTCTTGTTTTTGGTATAGCTTGTATTGAAGTCAACTAATTCAATCATGGCTATCTCGGCTGTATCGCCTGGGCGAAAACCCATTTTGATAATACGAGTATATCCTCCTGGTCGGTTTGCAATTTTTTCAGAAATAGTACCGAACAATTCAGTTATACTTTCCTTGCTATTCAAATTGCTAAATACAACACGACGGCTGTGAGTGCTATCCGTTTTAGCTTTAGTAAGTAATGGCTCAATAAAACGGCGAAGTTCTTTAGCTTTTGCAGTGGTAGTGATAATGCGCTTATGTTTGATAAGCGAATCAGCCATATTTTTAAGCATGGCACTACGGTGTGCTTTAGTTCTGCTTAGTTGATTTATTTTTCTTCCGTGTCGCATGATTCGTTGATTGTTATTTAATTAATTTTTAGTGTGATATTTATAAATGGCAAATCGAATAACTGTTTACAGGTTTGAACGATTAGCCCGTTCATGTAATTACTCTTCTAACTTATATTTAGCTAGATCCATTCC
>DAIMNW010000334.1:0-1183 GCA_036719905.1 Chitinophagales bacterium | reverse complement strand
ATTATGGGCCAAATGATTACAATATTTTAAAAGGATATAATATAGGCTTTGAAAAAATAATCCCACTGGGTGGAGGCATATTCAAATGGGTAGCCCCTATTAATAAGTGGCTCATTATCCCTGTATTTAGGGGCCTCGACCATTTCCATTTAAATTATGGTATCATCATTCTTATTCTCACATTACTAATAAGATTGATGCTTCTTCCGCTTACGTATCGCACATTCTTGTCTACTGCCAAAATGAAAGTATTGAAGCCCGAGATAGATGCTTTACGGGAGAAGTTTAAAGATGACCAAACCAAGTTTGGTATGGAACAAATGACCTTATTCCGTAAAGCAGGCGTAAGCCCTTTAGGGGGTTGTCTACCTCAACTATTACAACTGCCATTCTTGGTAGCTATGTATTACTTCTTCCCAAGCAGTATCGAATTGAGGCAGCAATCCTTCCTTTGGGCACACGACCTCTCTACCTACGATTCTATTCTTAATCTAGGATTTAGTATTCCGTTTTATGGCAGTCACGTCAGTTTGTTTACCCTAATGATGACAGCCACCACCTACTTAACCATTTACATGAACCGAAACATGATGAGCCAAGACCCCAATATGGCCGCCATGAAGTGGATGCAATATGTATTCCCCATCATGTTCTTGGGCATATTTAATAATGTATCGGCTGCCTTATCGTACTATTATTTCTTACAAAATATCTTATCTGTTGGTATCCAAAAAATTATTCAAACCTACTTCATCGATGAGGCAAAAATTCATGCTCAGATACAGGAGCGTAAAAACAAGCCGGCCAGCAAAAGTGGATGGCAGGCACGACTGGAGGAAATGCAGCGCCAACAGCGCCAAAAAGCCGCCGGTGGCCGAAAAAAATAGTGAGAAAGAAACATTTTTTTATATTTAATCAATCCGTTACATTTACCAACTAATTTTTAGAAGCGATCTCCACAATCCAATTAATTAACACAAACAACAATTAAACATGAAAAAAGTAGTACTACTTATCGGTACCATTACTCTTGCCCTGCAAAGTTTTGGTCAAATTACGTTTCAGCCACTCGGTGATGCTGGTAACGCTTTAACGGCTTATCGTGCCAATTCTCACTTGGTTGCTACTGACAATGCATTAGGAACAGCCGTTTTCATTCACCGGAATAATCAAAATGTTTATC
>DAIMNW010000177.1:0-4679 GCA_036719905.1 Chitinophagales bacterium | reverse complement strand
CTATTACTGTATAAGTTCCGGCTGAAAGATTGACAGCTGTATCATTAGTCTGCACCGGCATTGAATTCCAAGAATAAGTATAAGGGGCTGTACCCCCTGAAGGTGAAGTAACAGCTGCCATTCCATTAGTATTACCGAAGCAATTAATTTGCACAAGCGTAATAGCTTGCACATTGCTCAAAGCTAAAGGTTGAGAAATAGTGGCAGCAGACGAGAGTGAAGGACAGTTGTTTGCATCAGTTACGGTTACAGTATATGTGCCAGCTGCTAATCCTGTAGCAGTTTGAGTAGTTTGTATTGGTGTGGAGTTCCAAGAATAACTATAAGGTGGAGTGCCTCCGTTAGGTGTTGTCACGCTTACGCTACCATTATTTCCTCCAAAACATGCAACATTGTTTACTACTGATGCACTAGCATTTGAGAGCAATGCTGGCTGTGTTATAATAGCTGTTGAAGTTAAATAACATCCATTAGCATCGGTTACTGTCACGGTATAGGTTCCGGCAATCAAACCAGTAGCAGTTTGAGTGGTTTGTGTTGGAGTGGAATTCCATGAATAAGCGTAGGGGAGTGTGCCTCCTATTGGATTGGTCACCGTTACACTTCCATTATTTCCACCAAAGCAATTTATATTAGTTACTACTGAAGCTATCACATTTGACAACCCACTGAGCTGCGTAATGCGTGCGGATGACGTCTTGGTACAGCCATGTGCATCGGTTACCGTAACTGTAAAAGTACCTGCAGGCAATCCGGTTGCTGTTTGTGTTGTCTGCACGGGTATGCTATTCCATGAGTACGAATAGGGTGCAGTTCCTCCACTTGGATTGGTCACGGTAACGCTACCGGTATTTCCGCCTGCACAATTTACGTTCCCGATTACTGATGCAGTTAGATTTCCTAGAGCGGTTGGTTGAGTCACAGTAGCAGTTGAAGTGAGTGAACAGCCATTGGCATCGGTTACTGTTACCGTATAGGTTCCTGCCTGTAAACCTGTTGCAGATTGGGTGGTTTGGGCAGGTAGTGAATTCCATGAATAACTGTAAGGTGTTGTGCCGCCGCTTGGCGTTGTAACCGTAACACTTCCATTATTTCCACCAAAACAAGAAACATTATTAACTACAGACGCAGTCACATTAGCAAGCACAGTCGGCTGGGTAATAGTAGCGATTGAAGAAAGCATACAACCGTGGGCATCAGTTACAGTTACTGTATACGAACCTGCAATTAATCCAGTAGCAGTTTGAGTTGTTTGTGAGGGGGTTGAATTCCAAGAATAATTGTAAGGTGAAGTTCCACCGGTAGGTGTGGTTACAGTCACACTGCCATTATTTCCACCAAAACATGCCACATTACTTACAACACTTGCGGTAACATTAGAAAGAACGGGAGGTTGAGTAATGGTAGCGGTTGATGTTTTTGTACAACCGTTTGCATCGGTTACGGTAACCGTGTAAACCCCGGCAGGTAAGTTAGTTGCAGTTTGCGAAGTTTGCACTGGGGTTGTGCTCCACGAATATGAATAAGGTGCTGTGCCACCTGAAGGAGCGGTAACTGTAACACTTCCATTGTTTCCACCGAAACAAGTTATATTAGTTACCACCGAAGCAGTTACGTTGCTTAGAACCGTTGGTTGGGTAATAGTAGCACCTGAAGTAAGTGAGCACCCATGAGCATCTGTAACAGTAACTGTGAATGTACCAGCAGGTAGTCCGATTGCCGTCTGTGTTGTTTGTACAGGAGTCGAATTCCAAGAGTAAGCATACGGAGCGGTGCCACCAGTTGGTGTAGTAACAGTCACACTTCCATTATTTCCACCAAAACAAACAACCTGTGTAACTACTGAAGCAGTAACATTAGCCAATACAGGCGGTTGTGTAACACTGGTAGTTGATGAGAGCGTACAGCCGTGAGCATCAGTTACAGTTACTGTATACGAACCTGCAATTAATCCAGTAGCAGTTTGAGTTGTTTGTGAGGGGGTTGAATTCCAAGAATAATTGTAAGGTGAAGTTCCACCGGTAGGTGTGGTTACAGTCACACTGCCATTATTTCCACCAAAACAAGCCACATTGTTTACTACTGAAGCCGTCACATTAGCTAGCACTGAAGGTTGTGTTACGGTTGCCGTGGAGGTAAGTGAACAACCGTGAGCGTCGGTTACGGTCACAGTGTATAATCCTGCCACCAAACCTGTTGCCGTTTGAGCAGTTTGAATCGGAGTTGAGTTCCAAGAGTAATTATAAGGCGATGTGCCGCCTGAAGGAGTGGTTAATGTTGCACTTCCGTTATTTCCTCCAAAACAAGAAACATTCGTAACAACCGATGTAGTCACATTGGCAAGCACTGCCGGTTGGGTGATAGTTGCTGTGGACGTCTTTATACAGCCGTGAGCATCTGTTACTGTAACTGTAAAAGTTCCTGCAGGCAATCCGGTTGCCGTTTGTGTTGTTTGAACAGGGGTAGAATTCCATGAGTAAGAATAGGGTGCAGTGCCACCAGTTGGTGTAGTAACCGTTACACTTCCATTATTTCCTCCAAAGCAAGCTACATTAGTTACCACTGAAGCAGTCACATTGCTCAGCACCGGTGGTTGAGTTATGGTTGCAGTGGAGGTAAGTGAGCATCCATTGGCATCCGTTACTGTAACTGTGTAGGACCCAGCTAAAAGACTGGATAATGTTTGCGTAGTTTGAACAGGGGTAGTATTCCATGAATAAGAATACGGAGTAGTTCCGCCGGTTGGTATAGATACAGTCACACTGCCATTATTACCCCCAAAACAGTTAACGTTGGTAACTACCGAAGCGGCAACATTAGCAAGAGGTGTAGGCTGTGTAACAGTAGCCGTAGAAGTCTTGATACACCCTTTTGAATCTGTTACCGTAATGGTATAGGCACCGGCAGATAGTCCTGAAGCGGTTTGAGTTGTTTGTATTGGAGTTGAATTCCACGAATAAGAATACGGCGGTGTTCCTCCCACTGGATTAGTCACCGTTACGCTGCCATTCGTTCCACCGAAGCACGACACATTTGTAATTACTGAAGCAGTTACATTAGAAAGAACATTTGGTTGGGTAATGTTAACGGTGGCGGTTTTGGAACAGGAAGCAGCATTGCTCACCGTTACAATATAAGTTCCTGCCATTAAGTTAAAGGCGGTATCATTTAATTGAGCCGGCGTAGTATTCCAGGAATATGAATAGCCGGCTGAGTTTGGGTTAGGAACCACCCAAGCCATTCCATTGTTGCCTCCATTGCACGATACATTATTGCTGGAAGCCGCTAATGTAAAAGGTGGACTCACTGTCACCACAACCGTGTCTGATCTAGAACATAGAGCTGCATTAGTTGCGGTTACAATATAGGTGGTGGTAACAGCAGGACTGGCAACAGGATTGGCAATGTTTGTAGCGCTTAGACCTGTTGCCGGAGTCCAGCTGTAACCAGTAATAGGCGAACTCCCCGATGCAGTTGCATTTAATTGTGTTGAGGCAGTTGGACAAATTGTTACATCAGTGCCTGCATTCACCATAAGATTACTCACATTTACTGTCACCGCTGAATTTGTATTCGCACAAATGCCACTCGAGGCAGTTACAGTATAAGTAGTAGTAACGCTAGGTGTAGCCACCGGGTTCGAAATAGTAGAATTCGATAGACCCACACTTGGTGACCATGAATAGGTCACAGGAGGCGCAGTTGCGGCTGAGTAAGAAAACTTTAGTTGCGGACGTGATGTGCTTGTGCTGCTTGGTGTCATGGTACATCCAACATAGCCATCACCATAGGTGTAAATGGTAGAAGTAAAGGCAGTAGTGGTTGAATTTACATAGTCATAATTGGTATATGATGAATTGTCGTAGCAAATTTCAACTATCAAATTAGAGGCATTGTTCCATTCATACTGGGTAGAAAGATTAAATGTATTCCAACTGCCTGCAACACTGGTATAAGATACCGGACCATAAACAGTGCTTAACCCAGATTGAACCGTTGTGAGCGTTGATAATGCAGTACATCCAATCTTGATTGTAAATCCACTGAAAGGGATAGTGCTGCCCTTACTACTAACATAGAGGGCTAGTGCTTTAATGGTGCCACCTGTTATTCCGGCTGCATTTAATTCTGTCTTTAAAAAGAGCATTTGAGTTCGACCATCATGCCAATAGGATGTAAGCGGATAAACAGTAGTGCCGCTGGCTGTACCTACTGTGTTAACGGTTACCGAAGATGTGTTAACTGCACTCGTTGGGCCACAGTTAAGAGGTGTAAAGGACGCAGTTAGTTGCGAAGTAGCACCCGGACAAATATTAGAAGGAGTTGCTGTAATCGAAAGCGGTGGGAGAGGGGTGGCCACTGTTACAATTACGCTATCTGTTTTATTACAGGTATTCGGATAATAATTAGTTGTAAAATAGTAGGTAGTAGTTGCAGTTGGCGTTGCAACAGGATTTAAACAATTGCTGCAACTTAGTGTACTGGATGGTGTCCAAGAATAGGTATACACCGTTCCGGGAAGAGGATTAATTGGGAAAACACTTGCATGTAAATTAGCTGAACTTCCACTGCAGATGAGAGTGTCTGGCCCGGCATTCACGGTGATGGATGGAGTAATGACAAGGGTATGAAAAACGGTATCAGAAACACAACTCACGTTAGAATGCACAATTAGATAA
>DAIMNW010000028.1:0-17057 GCA_036719905.1 Chitinophagales bacterium | reverse complement strand
ACTAAACACTAAGCACTCAAAACTCAAAACTAAATGATAGCGAAAATATCGCTCTCTCTCATGATCAAATACTCAGTACCTTCAATCGTAATTTCGGTGCCGGCATATTTGCCATAAAGAACTGTATCGCCCGATTTAACGGTCATAGGTTCGTCTTTTTTACCGGTTCCCACGGCAATTACTTCGCCTCTCATTGGCTTTTCTTTAGCTGTATCAGGAATAATGATACCTGAGGCTGTCTTTTCTTCAGCAGCTGCCGGCTTTACAAGCACACGGTCAGCAATAGGGGTTACTTTTACTTTTGCCATTGTTCTATAGATTTTTTATTGGTTAAGAAATTATTGTTTGATTTATTTTCATCTTGCATTTTGCACTAATTGTGCCACGTGAGTTTATCTGTCAAAAGGTCTTTTTATGGGGCGCAAATGTAGTTCATTGGCTGACAAAATTTTACCAAAGACGAATGTTTGTCATTCTTGTCAAAAAAAATGCCCCCATTTTGGAGGCGTTTTTTTTAGTGAAACTAATATCAATAATAAAACATAAGTAATTGTATGCGAACTACTTGAATGGCACTTCCACTATTTGCCTGTAATCGATTTTATTTTGCTAATGGCCGCATTGTTTGCTTCATCATTCGGATTAACACCCTGCGCTCTCACAAAATATGGAAGGGCCTGTTCAAAAAGATTATTACGCTTTTTTGTCAGGTCGTCGTACTCCTTTTGTTGATTAATGTTTAGGTTATTAATCTGCTTATTCATTTCAATGGCCTGGTTAAAATACAGCGCTCCCATGTTGTAATTGGCATCAAAATGATCGGGCTTTAGTTCAATGGCTTTGGCATAAGCCAGCTTGGCATTTTCCACATCTTTGAGGTTGTCATAGGCGGTTCCAAGGGCAAACTGCAAATCAGGGTTAGTGGGGTCGTGGCTAATGGCTAATTTCAGTTTCTCAATGGCCTGATTCATTTTACCACTTTGCAAGTAAATATTTAGCTGATCAATCAGCAAGGCTTTTTCGCCCGGGAAAATGGCCAATCCTTTATCCAGAATAGCAATGGCTGCAGCGGTATCCTTTTCGGCTTTATACATGCTTCCAAGCGATTGGTAGATGGAAGCATCCTTATAGTTCATGCCAGCCAGTTTTTCATACATGGCTTTAGCTTCGGCTGTTTTACCAATCTTTTCAGCCGACATAGCTGTATTTAAAATGGCGCCGGTATCCGGCTTTACGCTCTCATCGTATTTTTGCAAAAGTTCATTTACTGACAAAACATTAAGAAAAGATTCATAAGCCTTGCCATAATCTTTCTTCGCATTGTAATTATCCACTCCTGCATTGTAGCTGATAGCCAGTATTTTGCCTAACTGAGGAAAAATATCACTTTTGAATTCGCCTTTGGTATCCAATTCCATTGCTTTTTTAAACGCCGTTAGGGCTTCGGTAGATGCGTTGGGAGCCATCAAACGGGCCACATCGGGTTTCTCGGCTATAGCTTGATAGATAAGCCCTCTATAGCACCAAGTTTTGGCCATATCCTTGCTGGTTTCATTCACAGTAGCTTCATCAATGGCAGCTTTGGCCTTGTCTAGTTCCTCATATTTAAGATAATTCCAGGCGCTCACCACTTTGGCTTTTTGTGAAAAAGCAGGGGAGGCTGCCAGAATGGAAACAAGTAAGAGGAGAAATAGCTTATTCATATGATAAAAGATGTTTAAAAGTTAAAAATGGTTGCAAAAGAAGGGCAAAGATAAAATTTAATCTACTAAGAATTAACGCAAGCTGACTAGAGGGTAAAAACTTATTTCAAATTGTACCTAAATCCGGCATAAAACAACCTTGCCATTACCGGCCCCCAAATTACACTACCATCAAAAAATGGAGAGTTAGGGCTGTCGGCCTGCATGATTGGATTGGGTTGACGATAATTATTAATGTTTTCGCTTCCCACATACCACTCGGTCGATTTGATAACGTAGGTAATCTGGCCCAATAGCCTGAAATAGGATGGCGAATATTTAGCCAGCCTGAATGCTTCCGGATTGGAACTATAATCGGGCAATCGCTGACGGCCAATATACTGTGTAGTAAAATCAAACTTCAGCTTATGATCGAACACACTGTAAGCTACATTGAATAATGCTCTGTCTCTGGGGGTCAAAGGTTTTTCGAGCAAAACGCCATGATAGGTGCAGTATACCTCATTGTGTTTGTAAGCCAATCGCACTTGCAAATCGGTCAAGGGTTCATAATACAGCTCGGTTTGAAAACTATTGGCAAATGATTTTCCCCGGAGATTATACACGTAAATATTAGCCGGGTCATAGTCTACATCCACTATTGTTTGTTGTTTAAAATCGGTTCTAAAAAATTCAATGCTATAGTGTCCGGCATGGGCTTCGTCAAAATTTTGTGAAATATTAACACCCATATTGGTTCCCACTTCGGGCCTTAGCCGGCTATCAATATGCCAGGTTTTATTGCTCACCAGCAATGATTGATTCTCGGCAAAAACATTGGCTTGCCTAAAGCCGGTACCTGCTGCCAGGCGAAGTGAAGCTTCATTTCCCAAATCAAATCGCAGGTTAGCTCTTGGGGTATAATAAATATGATTCGAAGCTTGGTCATAATCTAGTCGCTGGCCTATAAGCCACGATGAATGTTCGTTTACTCGGGCATATTCGGCAAACATGCCAGTCACGTTATATTGCCTGATAGCTGGCAGTGGAAAGGCAAGCGACGATTGTAGGTATATATTTTCATCGTAGCGATCAAATTGATTGCCGGCTCCAATTTTAAAAACGTCTGTGGTTTTTACACCGTCGGTTTGAAATATAAGATTGGTAAACAACGAACGCTGATACTGATCGAGCACCTTGTCACCGAACAATGAATTACGAGTATGCATGATTCCACTTACCTGCAAACCCAGGCTTTGATTCTTTTTATTAAGCCAGTTGTAACTATTTTGTGTAAAAACTTCCATGTAGCGGCTACCAATGGCTATTCGATAGGGAGGAACAATAGGTGCATTTTTCAAATCAACCACCTGACCACCAATTTTTTCATCTACTAGCAGTTTTATGCCGGCCATACCCTCCAGATTAGAACTCAGGTAATATTTCCATCGGTTTACACCTTGCAGTTGATGAAAACGAGGATCGTCGGCAAAGCCATCAAAATTTCTATCCTGACCTTTATTCATACGACTGCCGTGTAGTTGTGTCAGCATATAAAGCCTTGGTGAAAATTGGTGAGAAAAGCCAGTGTTCAGTTCTTCTCTCATATTACTATTCACATAAGCATTCACAAAAAAACGATCGGTGTTTTCAAGTTTTTGCAGTTCAATGTCAATTTGCCCAGTGATGCTTTCATGACCATTGGTTACACTTCCGGTACCTTTATTAATGTAAATGGATTGGGCAAATGGCCCGGGGATATTCTGCATGCCATAGGTTTGATTCAATCCACGAATGGTAGGCAGTACATCAGTCATAGTTTGAACGTATACGCCCGATAAGCCCAATAATTGAATCTGTCGGGCACCGGTGGCGGCATCGGTAAATTGTACATCAACAGATGGATTGCTTTCAAAACTTTCGGACAAATTGCAACAGGCATTTTTTTTCAGTTCTGTGGTGGAGAGTCGCTCAACACGGATTGGCGTTAGCGCTTTAATATCAGTGCCACCGCTGCGGTTTATAATTCTAACTTCTTTCGTTCGATTGGTTTTTATTGTGTCTTGGGCTGATGCTAGTACCGGCAGCATTGCAATCAGGAGAATAAAAATATATTTAGTCATACTGGTTTTATTTAAGGATAATAAGAAGAATGGCTTAACGCCAAATGATTTAATGGGCGACAACCTAGTGCCACTGCAGATAAAATCTACACAGAACTATTTATATCCTAAATGTGGAATGAAGAACCATCATGCCTACTTCTTTAAAGCAATCAGTTGGGGGATGGTATATGGGAAATTGTAAATGAAAAGACGGTTTGAAATTTATGGCAATAAATAGGCTCGGCTCGAAAAAGCTAATCGGGCTAAATGCTTCAGCCAAAAACCATCTGCTGCCAATGATAAAGAGATCATTCAGTTTAAGCAGTTTGGTCTCATCCTTACAGCAATCATCCTTAGCAGGTGTTGTTCCGCAGCAATCCTCTTCATGAATTTGGGCTAAACCCACACTAGCAAGTTCGCCTGCACAATAGTGTTTATAAATCTGTAAGCCACCGGTAGCAAGCAGCACAAGTGCGCAAAGACCAGTAATTAAGATTCGCTTCATGAGTGTAAAAATACAGGAAGATTTTTAAACTCAGCTAATACCTTCAACTTAATTATCTTTTTATTAAGTACAAATTTTAAACTATTTTAGTGCAGATTATGAGGCATTTTACTTGCAAGAAATATAGAGTACTGGTTGGCATTTTCCTTTGTGTGTTTGTCCTTTCTTTTCCATCCCAACTAAAAGCTCAGGATATACATTTTTCGCAGTACTACTTCAATCCGGTATTAATGAACCCAGCCTTTACTGGTTTCTATCGGGGGCAAATTCGTGCCGCATTGAATTACAGAAAACAGTGGGGGTTTTTACCGTTTCCTTATATTTCCCAAACAGCATCTATCGATTCCCGATTATTTTCCAAAAAACTGAACTATAACACTTTTGCCATTGGAGCCTGCATTATTAACGATAGGGCAGGGGTAGGAAATTTGGCTACACAAGGGGCCCAGTTTTCATCGGCCGTGCATATCAATTTGCTGGATGAAGGACGAAGTACATTTGCCGTTGGACTGCAGGTAGGTATGATGCAAACCTTTTTTGACCCTACCGTTTTTGTGTTTGGCGATCAAATTTTGAATGGCACCACTTCGTCGGCCGAGAAATTTCAATATACTCGAATTGGCTATACCGATTTTAACGCCGGTATGCTTTGGACTTTTCAACCCTCAGAGAAAAGCAATTTGTACCTCGGAATTTCAGCCAATCATGTAAATAAACCCACCATCAGCTTCTTTAATCTTCCGGTTTCTAATCAGCTTTCTACCCGAGTGAATGCGCAGTTAGGAACCGTCTACAGCGTAACGAAGAAGTTCGACATTTTACCTAGTTTTCTTTATATGAATCAATTAGCCAGCAGCCAGCTCTTCTTTGGCAGTTCGGCGGTGTATAGAGTGATAGAAATAGTATCACTTCGGGCAGGTACATGGGTTCGAGTGGCTGGCAATTTGGATGCTGCCACCCTTCTGCTTGGCGCCGACATAAAGAATTTAACTATTGGATTCACGTACGATGTTAATCTATCCTCATTAAAAAAAGTGAGCAAAGGAGCTGGAGGTTTAGAGTTATCCCTTGTTTACAAAGAAGGCAAATCGTACGGCCGCAGCCGTTATAAAAGGCCTAAGCCGCAGATCACCAATTGTCCTGTATTTGATTACTAGCCAACCAGATTCAGCCACTCTTAAGGTTTACAATTTGTAACATCTTCTGTTTACTTTTACCATTCAAAATGGGAATAGTTATTAGGCAAAGTTTTTGGAGCACACTTCTAAGTTATGTGGGAGTTGGCTTAGGCATCATTACTTCGTTCTATTTATTCCCACACTATTTTTCAGCCGAACAATATGGGCTCATCAACATTTTACTAGCCTGTGCTGGCATATTGCTGCAGTTTGGCAAATTTGGCTTGCCCAATATTATGGTGAAATACTACCCTTTTTTTAAAGATCAGGAAAGTGACCGGAAGGCGTTTTTTGCATGGTGCCTCAAACTTTTCTTTGTTGGTTTAGCTGTTTCGTTAACCCTCTTAGTCTTGTTCAAATCTTCAGTGTTGCAATTTTACAACGAGAAATCACCACTCTTTGGCGAATATTATTTCTGGTTGCTTCCGCTGTTCGCATTTTATATGTTTCAAACCTATTTTGAAGTATTGATTCGTGCACGGTACGAGATAGTTTTTAGCGCATTGGTACGTGAAGTTTTACTAAGGGTATTCATCATTTTAGCCATAATAGCGTTTGTGTTCTTTCAAATGGGTTTCAATTTGTTCATTGGATTTTACGTGCTGGCCTACCTGGGGGCTTGTTTGGTTTTACTTTTCTATATACTTAAAAATGGTTGGTGGCAGCACTCACTCCGCATTAATACCACCATTTCTGGAAAGCAAGCTGAAATGATCAATTTCGGCTTTTTCACTGTGCTAAGCGAAGCAGGATGGACACTCACCAGCTTTATTGATACGCTCATGATTGGGGCACTGAGCGGCTTGGC
The DNA here is from genome assembly GCA_036719905.1 of Chitinophagales bacterium. Classification (GTDB taxonomy): domain Bacteria; phylum Bacteroidota; class Bacteroidia; order Chitinophagales; family CAIODY01; genus DAIMNW01. The sequence continues at coordinate 10,779 of DAIMNW010000028.1, read as the reverse complement.
TCCAACAGCCGTTTACCGAAATGCTTTTTATATGGCATCCATCGTTCAATTGCCTCAGCGATCCATTACAGGCATCATTTTGCCATTATTAGCCGATCACTGGAAACATAACCGCTTGAGTGAGATAGAAAAACTCTACAAGCAATCTTCTTTACAGCTGCTAATTCTTGGGCTGTTCATTCTCCTCCTTATTTGGTGCAATGCCGATACCGTCTTTAGCCTGATGCCAGCCACATTTAATGACCACGGACGAGCAAAATATTTTGTTCTCTTATTTGGGTTGGCAAAAATATTTGACATGATGACAAGTATAAATGGTGAGATTATTCAAACCAGTAAGCACTTTCGATTTAATCTTTATCTGATTCTATCCTTACTCATCTGTACGGTGGTGGCTAATTATTTTTTAATCCCACGATATCAACTGATGGGGGCGGCCATTGCTGCATTCTCGGTTAATGTGGCTTTCAATCTAATTAGATATTTCTTTGTTAAACATTTGTTCGATATTCATCCCTTCTCTGTCAACACCATGTGGATTTTAATGCTGGCGGCCTTAACAGCTGGTGTCACTCATTTTATTTCTTATAAAGGCCACATTCTGTTAGCGCTATTCTTTAATAGTGGTTTGGTACTTCTACTCTTTGTTTTGCCCGTAATTGTTTTTAAATTGAGTAAAGAAATAAATCTGTTATTGTATCATCTAGCTCGACGAGCGCATATAGAAATTCCATTTTTAAAATCAGATTCAAACCCCCATTCACCATCTAAATAATTTGGACACACTTAAGAACATACAGCAATTATTAGCCAAAGAATTGGATGGATTTGAAAACGTTTTTCAAGCTTCCTTAAAAAGCAAAGCACCGCTGCTTGACGTTGTCATGCGATATATCGTAAAGCAAAAAGGCAAGCAGATACGTCCCATGTTTGTGCTCCTTTCGGCAGGTATCTGTGGTCAAATTGATAGGAGAACCTATAGAGGGGCATCACTTATTGAACTGCTGCACACCGCCACCCTAGTACACGACGATGTGGTAGATGATGCCTATCAACGACGTGGTTTCTGGAGTATTAATGCTCTATGGAAAAATAAGATTGCGGTTTTAGCTGGCGATTACCTGCTTAGCCGCGGTTTGTTACTAAGTGTTGAGAATGAAGATTTCGATTTATTAAAAATTGTGAGTCATGCAGTGAAAGTAATGAGCGAAGGTGAATTGTTGCAAATTGAGAAAGCAAGGCGACTGGATATTGATGAAGAAGTATACTTTGAAATAATCACGGCAAAGACGGCGTCTCTTATTGCTTCAGCTTGTGCTGTGGGAAGTGCATCAGCAAATTCAAATGCAGAAGAAATTGAACGAATGAAAAAGATTGGAGAATTGGTTGGTATTGCCTTTCAACTAAAGGACGATTTGTTTGATTACGGTGAAACCAAAATTGGAAAACCTACACACATAGATATTAAGGAGAAGAAAATGACCCTGCCTCTGATTTATACTCTCAAGAAAACGGATAGGATGACGCGTCGGCGGCTAATCAACATTGTGAAAAATCACAATGAAGATAAAAAGGAATTGAATTTTCTTATCAAAACGGTTAGCGAAACGGGTGGATTAGACTATGCAGCCCATAAGATGAACGAATATTATCTACAATCCATTAGTGAACTTGAAAAGTTTCCAGACTCGAAGTATAAGGAAGCTTTGAAAGATTTAATAAAATTTTCGATTGAAAGAAACAAATAGCCAGGTTAGCCCTTTGCCAAGTTAGTTTGTTGAAGCAGATAAAGTACTGACATGCGAATGGCCACCCCATTCTCTACCTGGTCAAGTATAATGGAATGTTTGCCATCAGCCACATCCGATGAAATTTCAACACCACGGTTCATGGGGCCGGGGTGCATAATCAGAATTGATTTTTTAAGTTTTTCCAAACGCTCATTGGTAATTCCGTAATATAGAGAATACTCCCTTAGTGACGGAAAATACTGAATATTCTGACGCTCCAATTGAATTCGTAAAATGTTAGCGGCATCGCACCACTGTAGTGCTTTGTCAATGTCAGTTTCTATCTCAATCCCTAAACTTTTTATGTGTTTAGGCATGAGGGTTGCAGGTCCGCAAAGTTTTACATTAGCTCCAAGCATTTTTAAGCAAAAGATATTGCTTAAGGCAACTCTGGAATGCATAATATCTCCGGCAATAAGAATGTTTTTCCCTTTTAAGTTGCCAATTTTCTCTCTTATCGAATAGGCATCCAAAAGGGCTTGGGTTGGGTGTTCGTGAGTGCCATCTCCGGCATTAACAATATTTGCCGGAATATGCCTAGAGAGAAAGACAGCTGCCCCGGGTGCTGGATGTCGCATGACCACCATATCCACTTTCATAGCCAGTATATTATTCACCGTATCTATCAATGTTTCACCTTTTGATACAGATGAAGAGGATGCAGTGAAATTTAACACATCAGCATTTAATCTTTTTTCAGCCAACTCAAATGAAATTCGAGTTCGGGTTGAATTTTCAAAAAACAGATTTACAATTGTTGTGTCTCGTAAGGAAGGTACTTTCTTTATGGGCCTACGAAGTACCTCTTTGAAATTGTCAGCTTGATCAAACAACTGATCTAAATCATCACGGGTTAGGTTCTTTATTCCGAGAAGATGATTGGTGCTGAGCATTTGGCTTAGAAGTTATTTAGTATTTAATAAAATAATTTCATCTGTTCCTTCCGTCTCTTTCCACTTTACTTTTACCTTTTGAGAGACAATACTATCTATGGCAATACCTGAATAATCGGCTTGAATTGGAACATGTCGGCTGAATTTTCTATCTACCAGCACACACAGTTCGGTTTTCTTAGGCCTACCAAAATCAAGCAATGCATCCATAGCCGACCGTATTGTGCGCCCTGTGTAAAGCACATCATCCACCAGTATTACATTTTTATCCTGAATGCTAAATGAAATGTCGGTGTTGTAGGATTTTATATTGGCTTCTTGCCTCACATCATCACGATAAAACGAAACATCGAGAACCCCGGATTGAAGTTTGGGAATGCCTTCGGCCTGAAGCTGCTGTAATAATCTGAGCTGAAATGGAATGCCTCGTGGCTGTATGCCAATGATAACTGTGTCGTTAAAATTCTTATGTTGCTCAATTAGTGTAACGGCTAATCGACGAATGGTCAATTTGAGGTGAGCGGCATCTAGAATGATTTTTTCATTCATCACAGGGCAAAGATATAGTTTTTATTCTTTTGACTTAAGGGAATTAGCCATCGAAGAACATAAAAAAAGCAGCACCTAGAATTAAGTGCTGCTTTTTTTATGTTTTTCATCGAACTTTTATTTCTGGAATCGTATTTCTGTTCTTCTGTTTCTGGCACGATGTTCAGGCGTATCATTAGGTACTAACGGATATTTAGAGCCATATCCTAATGAGAACACTCTGTTGCTAGCTATTCCTTTGCTCAAGAAGTATCGTTTCACTTTTTCAGCACGTTGGGTTGAAAGTGGGAAGTTGATCTTATCGCCTCCGCTTATGTCGGTATGACCACCAATTTGAATTTTTAGCGTTGGGTAAGTGTTCAATAAACTAATTACTGTGTCTAGCACCTGATAATGCTCAGCGGTTAAGTCATATTGATAGACTAAGTAGAATATTCTCTTAACCAAATTGTCAGGTATTTCGTTCATTTCGGTTTTCGGAACTGTGGTTGGATTTGATGCGGTATTGTTAGGAGTAGGAACTGGCGTTGTCTCTACTTTTGGTTCTTCAGGGCACCCTGCATTGTTTGTGCTGCCAGCCACATCTGGACAACGGTCAGCATTATCAGGCACACCGTCATTATCACGATCAGGACATCCTGCAAATTTCAAAGTTCCTGGATCAAGTGGGCAGCGGTCGTCAATATCAGGAATACCATCTTTATCGCGATCTGGGCATCCGGCAAAGTCTATGGTACCGAATGAATCTGGACAACGATCCTCGGCATCGGCAACACCATCGCCATCTTTATCAGCTATCACAGGTTTTGAAGGTGTGCCATTGCCCATAATAAAATTGAATCCAATAGAATGATACAAATATTCCATACGACCAATCACTCGGTCTTGATTATTAGGGAATTTATAGTTTGATTCCAAAACTAGATTTAAACGATCAGTGGCTTTGAAAACAAAACCTAAACCTATTGGGAACTCAAGGTGGGTTTGTTTATTGATTCTGTTTAATCCTGTTCCTGCCGTAAGAAAAGGGTAAAATCGGGCATCTTCACTTAGTAATTTGCCATTGTTGAACTTGTAGCGCAACAACAAGTCATAATTGTGCCATCCTCTGCGAATGAAATAATACTTGCTAAGATTTGTTTGATATTCAGCATGTTTAACATAGTCGCCGTATGAAATACGCCCAGTGATGTCAAATGATGGGGATAAATAACGGCTGAGTGTTCCAGAGGGATTTATTTTCCAATTCTTCGAATTGAATACATCCTTCTGGATAGGGGCCATATAGTCAGCAGTTCCTAGGTTTAGACCTAAGGACCATGGTTGCTCTTTGGTTTGCGCAAAACCAAACTTAATTAAGGTAATGGTGAAAATGGTGAGTACTAATTTTTTCATTTGTTTGTCTATTTTTAATGTGCAATGATAGTAAACATAAGCTACATTTCGAAGAAAAGTATAATTACTAAGCATTTTTTTACAATTTTACACACTCTTCAAATAAGGTAAAATATTATGAAAATGAGAATTTTGGCCGGTTTATCACTTCTTTTTATCTCTATAAGCATATTGATGCTTTCTGCTTGTAAGCCCAATTTAAATCCAAAACCTGAACTTTCTTTAACGGAAGGAATCTATGGTGTAGTTGGAACCGATACCTTGCATTATACTTTTAAATCAGATACGGCCACAGCCGGTGATTCAATTGTAGTAGGAGTAACCGCTAAAAAAACAGAAGACAATCTAGAGCGTTTTAATATTTCTTTTGGCAAAACTGCCTATTCTCAAACTACTCTGTATTATTCTAAAGTACTAGATGGAGACGAGGCAAAAATTTACAATAAAGACTTCTTTATCAAAGTTCCTAACCTTCCTGGAAAATTATACTGGACAGTGATGGTCATTGATGCCGATGGGAATAAGGAAGAAAAGACCTTCGAACTATTGGTTCTTTAAGCCATGTGAGAAAAATGCTTGTTTGAAAACCTTACCGTCATAAGGCGCTTTTAGAGCATACTATTGTAGATTTGTACCTAACACACTAATATCATAAATGTATAGTAGTCATTACCAGCCTTCCAGAATTCAGCAGATATGGTTTGTACTGTTTGCCGTAGTATTGGTGCCGGTATTATTTCATTTTCTATATTCCTTTCTTGGTTTTAATCCTACTGATGAGGGTACTGTGCTAGCACTAAGTAGGAGAATATTGAATGGGCAATTGCCACATCGTGATTTTATAAGTATACGTCCGGTTGGTTCGGCTTTGTTTCACATTCCCGACCTGATTTTAGGGGGTGACAGTGCATTTTGGCTTTCACGTTTTGTCTGCTGGTTTCAGTTGTCAGTCATAACCCTTTGCTGGCTGTTTGTGATGGAGTATTCTACCCATACCAAATTTTCGTGGCTTGAAAAACTCTCCATTTTTATGATAGGGTTCTATCTTAGTGTGCATAGCTTCCCTATGATGGCTTGGACAACAATTGATGGTTTGTTTTTTTCCAGCATTGGAACTTTCCTCATTTTAAAAAAGTCTTTTCTTAAACAATTAGGCTACTTTTTTTTGGGGTTTGCAATCATCTGTAAACAAGTTTTTCTACCTTATGGATTCATCTGCCTTTTTATTCTAAAAGATTATCGCAGAATAGGAAGTTGGCTCTATTTGATACTTCCTGTCACTCTCTACTTAGAATGGATTATCTCTGGACACGGGTGGCCTAGTCTATTGCTGCAACTGGGTACTAGAAGTGAGTTGCTTTTGGTAGGATTCAGTTCCTACTTCACCCACTATCCTATCTATTTAGGGCTAATAGTTGGTTTAGCTTCCCTCATTATTAATATTGCTAAATCTTGGGAAAAGCAGATTGCCCAGCTTTATTATTATTTGACCATTCTTCTTGCATTAGCCATCATCTTTGCTATTTGGTGGCATAATTCCTATGTGTCACCTTACCAGGTAATTTTTGGAGTTGCACTTGGACATGCCATTGCCCTGCTTATTGAAAAAGAATATAACCAGCTATCACTTGTTTTACTTGCTGTTTCGCTTGCCTGGTGTAGCAGTATTTCATTAGGCTATCCTACACCTGCCTTAGCCGGATCCATCTTATTTTTCTCCATCTATTCTTTTTCAAGAATGAAATTGGGTTTATACTTTGCTCATTCGATTCAGTTTCTGCTTTTAACCTTGGCAGCTATTTGTACCTACCTATTTGTTGAAATTAGAGAAAAGCATATTTACCGTGAAGTAACTGAGGTTGAAAAAATCCATTACCACCTGGGCGATTTTTTATATGGGTTTAATCATATTTACACCAATGCCCGAACATATGATGCCTTGCATGATTTACGATTAATTACCGACAAACTTGACCCTGCCAAATTTGCCATCATTACAGATTATCCAGCATGGTGGAGTACCTCTATTCAATCCAATTTGCTTAGCATCGACTGGTCGCAAAGACAAGAGTTATATAGCGATACACTTTTCAATCAAACCTGGAAAGAGTTGCAATCTCCGGATATACATTTTATTATTGCTCAGCGTTATTATACCGATTCGTTGGCTTACAAATTGATCCCGGTTGATAAAAACAAGTTTGATTTTATGTTGCTGGATAGTGTTAGACTTAAATACGCTTTGGTAAAGCAAACACGTTATTTTAATCTGTACTCAAAACCATTTGTAAGTTATCAGGAACGTGAGAATTAAAATGACCGAATAAAGGCTGTATCGCTTAATGGGAATATATTCCGATGGGTGGATATTTAGAATTCTTTTACAACACCAAATCAAGAATATTTTATCTGCAGCAAAAGCAATAATAGTTGCCCAAGCTAATCCAATTGGCCCCCAAATTTTTAGAAACACAATTCCGAGACAGAGATGCACAGCAATTTCAACAATGGAAGAGTAAAGTAGAAATCTATTTCGGGCGTAGCCGGTCAATACCACATTGGGGAAAACCAGACGGCTGCAAATTAGAAGAAGAAAAACATTAAATATTACAGCGCTTTGTTCGAAGCTATGATTAAATACTATTGGATACAACCACTTACTAGCCATTAATGAAATTATACTTAATGGGAACAGGAAATTCATTAATCGGACACTAGCATTTCGCAAATCAAGCAATCCTGCTTTCGATTTAGAACTTACATTAGCAATCATTACAGTTTCAATTCCTGAGGCAAGCAGCAGCACTATCGGCAGTTCTTTGGCGCCATATCTGAATATGGTGAACATGTTGTCGTCGTAAAAAAAGCGCACTAAATAACCATCTATATAATCAGATGAGCTACTCAACAGCAAACTAATCATGAGTGGGAGAGCCGCTGGTATGAAATTTTGTAGCAGGGAAATGTCTAGATGGAAATTTTGATTTCTTGCAAGTAAGAATAACATTATTCCAAAGCGAATGGCGGCTGAGATAACCATCAGTTGCAATAAAGCCGTAATATCTATATGTGAGAACAAAACAAGGATGGCAATGCCGGCAAACAAACAAAAAACAAGGCAGGCATAAAGCAGCTGCTCTTTCCTTCTTTTTTCAAGCAACAAAATAATCTCATTGATAAAAGATGGATTGGACAATAAGGCGTAAACTAGTAAATAGTGGAAATACTGCTTAGCAGCCTGTAGCGGAAAAAACTGCTGAATAAAATGTCGAACACCTAATAAACAGAATACACTTAAGAGACTGAGGGCGATTGCAAGAATGGCTACATTAAACAATAGATTCTTTTGTTCATCTGCATTTTTATTTTGATAGTAGGCAATTAAGGTGTTGAACATACCCCCAATCCAGAAAAAACTGATCGAACCCGAAATAAGAACGAATGTTTCGTAGACACTGATTTCTTTCAAGCTGAAGCCAGACTTGGCCAAAGCTATATTAATAGAAATCAATCCTGCAAAGCGCAAAATCTGATGAATCTGAAAGCTTGAAAGACTGCTTACCTTATCTGAAAGGGTGGTGAGAAAGTTAGGCATCTAACACAAAGAAAATCAAAAACTACGGTCAAGTGGTCATTTTTTTAAAGCGTAGTAAAACAGAATTGCCAATGACTACCACATCACTAAAGGCCATGCTCAAGGCAGATAACATGGGTGAAAGAAAACCTGCAGCAGCCAATGGAATTGCTACAATATTATAGGCAAATGCCCAGAATAGATTTTGTTTAATAGTTTTGAGCATCAATCCACTTAATTCTCTGGCAGAAATAATTTGCTGTAGACTGCTAGAAAGTAGAGTAATCCCACTTGAACTAAGTGCTACAGCTGTTGCATCGCCCGGTGATATACTCACATCAGCTGCAGCCAATGCCGGTGCATCATTTATACCATCGCCAATCATAGCTACCAAGCCTTTTTTCTTTAATGATGCAATTATTTCTAGTTTTTCAGCTGGTGATTTGCCTGCGTAAACAGTCCCAATTCCTAGTTGATCAGCAAGCGTTTTACACTTCTGTTCGGTATCACCACTTAAAAGTATGGGTTGAATGTTGTTCTTGAAACAATATTCAATTAATTCTTTAGCACCACTACGCAATGAATCGTGCAGAATCAACGAACCAAGGAGGATATCATTTTTAGTAATATAAATGGAAGACTGACCTGTGTGGTTAGTAAACTTCGCCGAACCAATTCTGAATTTATTGCCGGCAATGTCATCAGCCATGATGCCTTGCCCCTTTACCTCCGCAATGTTTTCTAACTGCATAGGCGATTTAACTTTAATGTATTGGCAAATACTTTTTGCAATTGGATGCGACGATTTCGATTCTAAAGTATACAGCACCGAAAGCGACTCTTCACTCAGTTGTGCTAATTGTTCTTCGAGATTACTTTCAATGCTGGTTAGTGTTCCTGTTTTATCAAACACCCAAATTTTGGTTTTATAAAACAGCTCAAACACCTTTGCGCTTCGAACAAGAATTCCATTTTTGGCCGCCCGTCCAATACCTACCATAACGGCAGTTGGAGTAGCCAATCCCATAGCGCAAGGGCAAGAAATTACTAATACAGCTATACTTTGTAGCAGTGCTGTTTCAAACGATTTATTAAAAAGAAAATAGAGTATAGTAAAAGCAATAAAGGCAATTCCAAGAACTAATGGGACAAACCAAGCGCTTATTTTATCTGCCAATCTTTGAATAGGTAACGATTCGGCTTGTGCTGTTTTTACCAAATCGATAATCTGAGCAAGTAGGGTATGGTCATGTTCCTGAGTTGCCTTCATTAAAATTTGACCATCTAACACTAAAGTTCCACCAATGACCTTATCACCCACATTTTTCAGTACCGGATCACTCTCACCACTCAGCATAGCCTCATTTATTTTTGCTTTGCCCTTCAGTATTATTCCATCAATAGGAACACTATCGCCGTTATTTACCTGTAATCGATATCCGGGCATTATGTCGGACGATGCTAATTCAACTATTTCCTCTTGCCCTGTTTCCAGATTTATCTTGAGCAATTTAGCCTTTGTTTGTTGCAGTTTGCTAAGTTCCTCGAGCGTTGTGGTGGTTTGGCGAACACTTCTTTTTTCAATTACATTGCCTAATAATACCAATGTAATGATGGTTGCTGAAGTTTCGAAGTAAATAAAATTTGGTCCCAAATTGTATATGGTACCATACAAGCTATAAGCAAAAGCGGCCCCTGATCCCAAGGCAATTAACACATCCATATTCGTGCTTCTGCTTTTTAAAGAATAAAATGCACTTCGGCCAAAATGAAACCATCCAATAAACATAACCGGCAGGCACAAAAGCATTTGAATAATGGGTTCATGAAAAAATGGAATCGGAAATATCATATGGGCGAGCAATGGAATAGTGAAAAAGGCACATATCCAAAATCTTTTTTCAACTGTAAAGCCTACCGAGTTGCCATGCTGGTGACCCGAAGCCGCTCCATGTTGGTGGGTTACAGTATACCCTATTTGTTTTAATCCATGGCTGAGTAAGTCTAAGTTCGTGTTCTCAGAAACTTCAAATCTTGCCTTCTGAGTGGCAAAATTCACATCTGCATTTTCAATTCCATTTTTTGCCAAATATTTTTTTACCGTCAGGGCACAGTTGGTGCAGGTCATGCCATCCAGTTCCCATTCAATGCTTGCTTGCATGATTATTAGTTTATTAAGTAAAATTAGGCAATTAAAAAGGGTATTAATAACTCCGATTGGTAAAAAAGAAATTAGTTTTGTAAAAAATATAACTGCATGAAAAAAGCCTATTTGATTTTATTATTCTTTTGCCTGTCACAGGCCAATTGTTTTGCTCAAATTCGAATCACGAAGGTGGCCGATTCATTTGACTTTCCCGATGCCAAACTGGGAATTACATCAATCAACTTGTTAAAGGGGGACACATTGGCCGTACAGTTTAATGTTGAAAATTACACACTAGGTAATCAAACACCCGATGCCGTGCAACGAAGATGTGCCAATAGTGATAAGGGGCAACATATTCACTTTATCCTAGATAATCAGCCTTATACAGCTCTTTATAAGCCAAACCATAAAATTAAAATTGCTGATGGA
>DAIMNW010000027.1:0-17090 GCA_036719905.1 Chitinophagales bacterium | reverse complement strand
CATACTACCCCAGAAGATGGTGTCGGCAATTGTACTTCCACCGTTACGATTGATATGGGTTCCGCCCCCCCCCCTAAAAATGTTGGAAATAATAATGATGAGGATAATAATTCCCAAAATGATTAACAGATTTGGGACTTTCGGGCCATCTTCATTGGTAGCATCAGCTTCATATTCCCCTTTGGCCGCCAATATTATTTTGTCGACACCTGCATTGATACCGGCATAGTAATTTCCTGCTTTGAATGATGGTTTTATGTCGTGCTCGATGATTAACTTGAGCACTCCATCAGGTAGCACGCCCTCCATTCCATAGCCGCTGGCAATATAAACCTGATGTTCGGAAGGGGCCACCAAAAAGATGACGCCATTATTTTTGCCTTTTTGACCAACCCCCCACTTTCTTCCGAGTTGATAGCTATAGTCGGAAGCATCAGTTCCATCCAAATCATTAACAGTAATAACCACGATTTGAGTGGAGGTGCTATCGTTATAAGCAACTAGTTTGCTCTCTAGAGCTGCTCGTTCATCACCACTCAATATGTTGGCAAAATCATTAACTAGTTTTGGTGGATTTGGCGCCTCGGGTAAATTCAAAGCCATGGCACTAAATACCCAAAAAGAGAGAAAGCTTAGTACTAATTTTTTCATCATAGCCGTTTGGCCTTTAATTTATTTCATCACCACTTCGTTGCTCAGTTCATTACGGTCGTTAGCTTCATACGGAAAATACTGTTTGAGTTGTTCACCAACCTGAGCAATGGCTTTGCAAATACCCTCGGCTAAATGTCCATTGGTAAAGTGTTGAATCAGCGTTTGCTTCTCCAACTCCCAAAAATTTTCAGGAACTATTTTATTAATTCCTTCATCACCGATAATGGCCATTTTTTTATCCTCCTTAGCTAAATAAATAAGCACCCCATTCTTTTTCTCTGTTTTTTCCATTTTCAATTTATAAAATCGGTTTACAGCCCTTTCAAGTGCGTTGCCCTTACATTTTGATTCTATATAAACACGAATCTCACCGCTGGTATTTTGCTCAGCAGAAGCAATGGCTTGCTTAATTTGCTCCAACTCGGAGGCATTTAAATGTGGCTTTCGTAGAAATTGAAACATGGATATCAATATTTTCTGAGTATGCTAATCTATACCTATAATAAGAACGGTCAGCCAAGTAAGTGTTACAGACCGACCGCTCAGTAACTTTTCGGTTCAATTAAAACCTTACACTTGGAGCTTTGTTGGCTCCTGCATCAGCCGTGAAGTAGCCTTTCTCCTTAAATCCAAACAATCCACTGAACATAACATTCGGAAATGATTTTATAGTGGCGTTGAAGTCCATGACAGCATCATTAAAATCTTTTCGAGCCACGGCAATTCGGTTTTCGGTACCTGCCAATTCTGCTTGAAGCGACAAGAATTGATCATTCGCTTTCAAATTCGGATATTGCTCACTTACCATCATCAATCGGCCTAGCGCCTGACTGAGCTGACCTTGTGACTCTTGAAATTGTTTTATTTTTTCCGGGCTAAGGTCATCTGCCTTTACGGTAATTTGTGTTGCTTTGGCACGGGCTTCAATTACATCAGTCAAGGTTTTTTGTTCAAAATCGGCATACCCCTTTACAGTAGCTACTAAATTTGGAATCAGATCCATTCTACGTTGGTATTGATTTTCAACATTGGCCCAGGCACTTTTGGCAGCTTGATCTTTCGAAACACCGCTATTGTAACCACAACTATTTAAGCTTATGACTGCAATAAGGAGGGAGGCTACTAAAAATAATTTTTTCATGTGTGTTGATTGTTTTGTTTTAAAATGTAGTGAAAGATAGAATATTTAATTTTCATTTGCGCTTTCTATTTAATCACAAAACGAATGCCGACCAGCCCCTACCTTCAGAAAGGTGACAAAATTACAGTTGTAGCCACTGCACGTAAAGTTTCGTATGAAGAACTCCAGTTTGCCAAAAGCTTTTTTACCTCTTGGGGCCTAGATGTCAACTATGGAAAAACAATTGGTACAGAGAAAGACCAATATTCAGGTACCGACGAGCAACGACTTGCTGACTTACAGGATGCATTGGATGATACCACCTGCAAAGCGATTATGGTTGCACGAGGTGGATATGGTACTACAAGAATAGTTGACCAAATAGATTTTAGAAAATTTAGCAAACATCCAAAGTGGATTTGTGGGTTTAGTGATGTCACCGTTCTTCATTCACACCTACAAGCCTTGTACGGCATACCTACCATACATAGTGCTATGCCCATTAATTTCAGAAGCGATGACGATTTAGAACTACCTGCTGCGGATACTTTACGCAAAGCTTTATTTGGAGAAAAACTACTTTATCGAACAGATCACCACGTGTTAAACAAATTTGGCAAGACTGAAGCTGAGTTAGTTGGCGGTAATTTATCTATGCTCTATTCATTAAGTGGAACACAGAGCGATATGCAGACGGATGGTAAAATTTTGCTGCTGGAAGATCTGGATGAATATTTATATCATCTAGATAGAATGATACAGCAATTGAAACGAAGTGGAAAACTTGAAAACCTCGAAGCTCTGATTATTGGCGGAATGACAGAAATGAAAGACAACAAAATTCCATTTGGCAAGAGCCCTGAAGAAATAATTTTGGATGCAGTGAGTGAATACGCTTATCCGGTTTGTTTTAATTTCCCTTTGGGCCATCAGGATGATAACCGAGCGGTACGATTAGGCATGAAAGCTAAACTTACTGTTGATGCCAGTAGTGGAAGTTTTGTCCAATAAGACAATCTAAGCTTGTTAGAAGCTTTTTTCTTTAATTTTGAAATAACGACTTAGAAAGTTTGTAACCTAAGTAATAGCCAAGTGGTGCTCCTATCAGAGCGCCCACAATCTGTCCGGCAATTTTCGAGTTCCTTACTTTTTTACTATTACCTGCTGCCGCCGGAACAATCAAATGTAGTGGCAAATTCATGAGTACTTTTACCTTAATTCCTTCTTGCATTCCTGGCTTCCATTTTCCATTAGTTAATTTTATGACTCGTAGAAACTCTTCGTCAGTAGCCGGCAGAAATCCTTTTATTATTCTTAGCGCTTCTAATTTCCCTAAAGTGTCTACTACGAATTGAGCAATTAAGTTGGTATCGATTGCTTGTTTATTATTTATCTCGGGTATTTGATAGTTTTTGCTGATTAATTTGAACAACGCCGATTGGCCACCGATGTATTCAGGAATTTGCTCCTTTGGTGTGAAAACACTATCGGGCTTTATAGATTGGGCTGTTAAAAATAATGGCAAGCCACATAATAGAAGTGTGTTGAGATATTTTTTCATTCTGATTATCTAGTTGGAAATTTTCCAGGCTTCAATTCCACCTTTAAGATTGACAAGATTTGTGTATCCATATTTATCTTGCAACCTTTGAATAGCAATTTTGCTTCGCTCACCTATTCGACAATAGAGAACCACTTTTTTATTCTTAACAATACTTTCCGGTTGCTTAACAATTTGACTAAGTGGAATATTCTTACCTCCAATATTGAAATCGTGATGCTCCTCTTCTTCTCTCACATCTATTAGCTGAATAGAGTTTTTACTTTGAAGTTCCTGTTTTAACTCGTCAACTGTAATCTCATTCACATTTTCATTTTCACAAGAAGGAAAAAAATGAGTCTCTTGAAGTCCATTTTGTAGAATTGCATCTACTTCCCTTTCATTTCGTACGTATTTAAGAATTCGAGCTTCCATCCTCAATCCATCAAACAATAACAGTTGATTAGCCAAAACATTTCCAGCCCCAGTAATCACTTTAATCACTTCATTTGCTTGAAGAGTTCCCATAATGCCTGCAACAGTTCCCAGTACTCCTGCTGTATCACAGTTCAGGTTTTCTGAAGGAGGCTCAGGAAATAGGCACCTATAGGTACCACTGCGCTGTTGATTCACCAAAGGATAATTAAATACTGCTAATTGTCCGGCAAATTTCTGGACACTTGCACTAACTAAAATTTTATCCAATAATACGCATGCATCGTTTATTAAATATCTGGTTGAGAAATTGTCAGTGGTATCTACCACGATATCGTAGTTGGCAATGATGGATAAAGCATTTTCAATTGTGAGCTTATCACAAATAGTTTTGACGGCAGAAAACCTTGCTGCAATCATAGCTACTTTCTTCAGCCCAATATTTTCTTCAGAATAAATAACCTGACGATGTAAATTATTTTCGCTTACAATGTCATCATCTATTACGGTAAGTTGTGTTATACCTGCTGCATTTAGGTATTGTATGACAGGGCATCCAAGGCCTCCTGCTCCTACCACGAGTACTCGGGCGGTGGCCAGTTTCATTTGCCCGTTCCTGCCTATTTCGGGAAGAAGGATTTGTCTTGAAAATTTTGAAAAATAATCCGACATTTTCTGTTTCGATTCGTTGACAAAGTAAATTCATTTTAGCGAAAAAAAGCCATCACAAAATATTGAGATGGCTTTTAGGTGGTAAATCCTTTTCGCTTAATTATTTATTCTTGTCTGCCAACTTGCTATGTGTCATGCCGTATCCAAAGTAAATACCCATACCAATTAGTAGCCAAACTATTAAGCGCAACCAAGTATCGGCCGGTAGAAAGACCATCATGAACAAGCAGGTGGCTATGCCTAAAATTGGAACAACCGGTACCCATGGTGTGCGGAAAGCTCGAGGTGCATCAGGCATTGTTTTTCGCATGATTAGTACTCCAAGACAAACCAAAATAAAGGCAAACAGAGTTCCAATGCTAGTTAATTCTCCTACCACATGCGCAGGAACAAACGCCGCAAATAAACTTACAAAGAACAGGAACAATAAATTATTCATGTAGGGGGTTTTGAATTTTGGGTGCACCTTACTGAAGAACGGAGGCAGCAAACCATCTTTGCTCATGCTGAAGAACACACGTGATTGTCCTAGCAACATTACCAAGATAACAGAGGAATAGCCTCCAAGAATGGCTAAAATAATAGCTCGATTGAGCCAAGGGTAATCCGGTAAAATTGATCCATCTGCTTGTACTGTTCCCATATGATCAATGGCTACAGCTACGGGGGCTATTCCATCGTGACCTTTGAAAGATGTGTAGCTAGTTACGCCAGTCATCACATGAGCAAACAGAATGTACAGAACAGTACAAATGGCTAATGATCCTAAGATACCAATGGGCATATCACGTTTGGGATTCTTGGCTTCTTGCGCCGCCGTGCTCACGGCATCAAAACCAATGTATGCAAAGAAAACAATGGCTGCAGCTCTAATGATTCCGCTAAAACCATATTCGCCAAATGTTCCTGAATTATCAGGAATGTAAGGCACATAGTTACTTTTATTGATATACTTCCATCCAAGAAAAATAAACAGTAACACCACCGTTACCTTTAAACCAACAATTATTCCATTCACCTTAGCACTTTCGCTTGTGCCACGAATCAATAGAAGGCTCATGAGTACCACAATGAGCACAGCCGGTAAGTTAATAATACCTCCATCCCAAGGACCAGCCATCCAATTATGTGATAACTCAATTCCAAAACCTTCCATAAACTTACCAAAGTAACGGCTCCAGCTTATACTCACAGTAGCTGCGCCAACTGCGTATTCTAACACAAGATCCCAGCCAATAATCCAGGCAACTAGTTCGCCCATGGTGGCATAAGAGTAGGTATATGCACTACCGGCAATAGGAATCATACTTGAGAACTCGGCATAGCACAAACCGGCAAAAGCACAAGCAATACCAGCCACGATAAATGAAATGGTGATAGCCGGACCTGCATTATTAGCCGCAGCAGTTCCGGTAATTGAAAATAATCCTGCGCCAATTATGGCCCCGATACCTAGCAATACCAAAGAAGTGGCACTCAAGGTGCGTTTAAGAGAATGTTCGTCGCCAGCTGATTCGGTCATCAAATCAGTAAGCGATTTTTTTCTGAATAAAGACATAGGCTTGTTTGTTTGTTTTTAGATGGTGATTTAATCAACCAATGGTAGTAGCCATGTTGATTTCATAAAGAAACAAAATGAAAACCGCATTTTCAAGGTTGGTTTTATATCCTGAAACTAAAAATGGGAACTAATCCTAGCTGCCGTTTCGGACAATTCTTTGTTGTCAAATGCTAGTTTAGGCGCAGTGAAATTAATTGTATCAAAGCTTTGTAAAGGAATGAGGTGAATGTGCGCATGAGGTACCTCTAAACCAATTATACAAACTCCAATTCGGTTGCATTGAATAGTTGCCTTGATGGCTTTGCTTACTTTCTTTGCAAAAAGATGTAGGGCTTGCAATTCGTTATCAGTTAAATCAAAAACATAGTCTACCTCTTTTTTAGGTATAACCAAAGTATGCCCTTTAGCCAAGGGATTAATGTCCAAAAAGGCAAAATGGTTCTGATCTTCGGCCACTTTATGGCAGGGTATTTCACCTTGAACTATTCGGGTAAAAATACTTGGCATGATTTGCAAGTTCTTTAGGCTGAAATTTCTAAAATTTTGAATTGAATTTTTCCTGCCGGAATAATGATATCGGCTGTTTCACCAATCTTTTTTCCGAGAAGTCCTTGCCCAATAGGCGAACTCACCGATATTCTTCCTGTTTTTAAATCGGCTTCTTTCTCCGAAACTAAGGTAAAGGTATTGTTGGTATTCGTTTTCAGATTTTTCACCAGCACCTTGCACATGACTGAAACTTTAGAGGTATCTACATCAGCATTGTCGAGTACCCTTGCATTCATCAAAGTCTCTTCCAACTTGGCCAACTTAGCTTCCAAATGTCCCTGCGCTTCTTTTGCTGCATCATATTCGGCGTTTTCACTTAAGTCCCCTTTATCACGTGCTTCGGCTATTTGTCGAGCCATTTCCGCTCTACCTTTTGTTTTTAGGTGGTTGATTTCCTGTTTCAAATTGTCCATTCCTTCCTGAGTCAAGTAGGTATATTTCATAATGCTTGTAATTGAAAGTTTTTAAAAATTTAACAGGGCATACTTAAAATAAGTACGCCCTGTTTCATAGGCAAAAGTAAGTTAATTTTTGATTACAACGTCAGTCGCAAACCAATTGTATGTGTTCCTCTGAATGGATTGGTTGAGCGATAGCTATAATCAACGGCTACAGCCGGACCTTCTTTCTTGATTGGAACTTCAAACGTTATTCCTGCTGCCAATCCGGAATGTGCATTGGTTTTAACCGCAGTTGAAGACATTTGTCCACGTTCCATCAAGTAACCTGCACGAAACATAAACATTTCACGGAAGGCATACTCTGCACCCACTCCAATTTGATCTTTTGAAAAGGAATTAGAGGTAAAGTTGGCAGCAAAGGTTAGGCGATGCAAGTCTTCTTTAAAATGAAAATCATAAGCACCACCAATATTTAATAATGAAGGCAACTCAAATTTTTCGGCACGTTGCTCCACCGTCATTGGATAAGAACTAAATGTGGTTTGGTTCACACCTGTAATACTGAACGACATACCATCGCCGCTGTAACGCATGGGTGTGCCAATATTGCGAAGTGAAATTCCAAAGTGAATATTCTCTTTGGGTCCTGTTAGGTATTGAATACCTGCATCCATCGAAAAGCCTTGCGCTTTAGCATTTGGGATAGCTTCTGAAATGGCATTTAAAGTAACACCTCCAAAGATTGAATTAGAAAAAGCTTTGGCGTAAGATAAACTGAGGTTGAAGAACTGAGGTTTATAGACACCAATACCACCTTCGGGGGACTCGGTAGTGGTTATGTTTATTTCCCCGAAATTCATGGCCACCAAACCAATACCTATTACACTAGACTCACCTAATTTTTGGGTAAACCCAAGTGTGTTCATAGAAAGGGTTGAACCCTGCAATCGAAAAGGAATACATTTGGCAAATACCAACTCTGTTTTTTTGGTATGCGCCATACCGGCAATGTTCAATCGGGTGGCTTCAAATCCTTTGCAATTACTCGTGTTTAGGCCATTCCAGCCTGAACTACGGGCATAAGGATTAATCAGTAGCTCGTAAGCCCCGGCTTGTCCATTACGATCAGGATTGCCGGCAAACAACATAGAGCAGCTTAACAGAGCTACACAGAGGAGTTGAATTTTTTTCATAATCATTTTATTCAGTTTAATATGTTTAGGCTTTAGCCATTTTTCAGAGGGTCAATGAAATAAGGTTAGAAATTGTTCAAATCCGTAGGTCGCATTACTCCAAACCATTTAATAACTCTTTCAGCCGCTTGGTCTTCATTTTTACCCAATCCTTCTGCACTAATATGGATCAGGTACAGACCACTCGAAACCGGTACGCCTTTGGTGTTTTTCAAATCCCAATCCTGCGATGTTGGCGAATCTGTATCGCGTTTGAATTGGCGGATGAGGGTTCCATTTACAGAGAAGACAGATATAGTGCACTTACGAGGTAGATTGGTAATTTTAATTCGATTATCCAACTGATTGGTCTCGTAGTTGGAATACCCATAATAAGGATTCGGAACAACGTTAATTAAGTCAAGAGCATTCTGAGCAGCGCTTCTTGAATTTGTATCAGCTGCTAGTTCTTTCATACTGAAAGCATATTTTGGATAATGCTTATACTCATTATTGGTGGAAGTAGCAGGGTTGCCATCGTCATCGGCATCGTAAGTTGCATAAGGACGAGAGATTCGGATTTTAACCTTGACCTCAGATGGAATAAGTCCGTCTTTGGCAGAAGTCATTTTTTTACCAGCCACCAAAAGAGGAACGTTTACCCAAATTACTTTTTTAAATACACCGGCAACCTTAGTTGATTGAGCAGAAGCCAAATCATCTCGGTTAGCTATTGCATTGGCTCCGCCATTGTATCGGGTATTAAGTACATAAACATAGTGACGACCTGCCATCTTAGGGACGGTTGATCTGCCTTCACGAACGAAGAAATTGCTAGTTGGATTCCAGAGCATATCGTTACCATTCTCACCTGGCAAATAAGAATCTTCAGCGAACATCATATCTAATCTTTCACCGGTCTCCACGTTGATAGCATAACCTGGGAACCATGACAAACCTTGATCGCCTGACTTATAGATTGGGTTTCCATTAGCATCTACTGAGTTATAATCATCCCATGAGTCATGCTTACGAGCATTTAGTCGGTAAGCACCAGAACCAGATGTTGGGAACCCGACCAAGGTAGGGTCAGGGCAAGCTTCAACAACCGGGCACTTGGTCCATTTACTTTTATCATTTGTGAATACCACGTCTACACCGCAATAATTCTCAATTGGATTGTTGCTATTTACACCAGCTATATTAAATGATGAAGAGGAATAAGCAGGTAAAATTGAATAAGCTAAGAAAGCAGCATCGGCAGCAGGAATTTCATTAGCACAGAACCGATATGGAGCCCATGTACCACCCAACATTTTTTCAAAGTTTTCTTTAGGATCGAGTGGATTAAGAGATACGCTTGGGCCTGCCGAGTTATAGCTCCAATTATAATCACTATATTCTTTATTTGGAATGGTTGAAAGATAAGTTCCGCTTCTAATCCAGTTAAGGAAATTGTCACCTTCGCCATCCGGAATACCGGTTAACCATGCATCGGCTACACCTGGGCCTTCCATTTTGGCATCAATAAAACCACCCAAGTCATCTTGTATAGCAGCACGTTTTGGTGAGTAATCGCAAGCATAGGCTTTTTGATTAATGCTGACTGAGAAACCCCAATCTTCAAATAGTTGTTCATTGGCTCTAGCAATCGAGGTATCCGCATACCGAGTTTCTGGTGGGCTTACTGAATTGTTCACTATTTTCCAAGTAGCTCTTCGAGTAATGGAATCGCAATCAGTAATAGAGGCAGGATAGTTTAACAAAGGTGAATCATACATATACAGTGTATAATCATATGGCTTAACATGTTTAGGGTCAATTACCTTTATCGAAATTGGACCACCTAAAGTGTCGTATTGCAATGCTGACATGTAATTATTAGCCAAAATGGTATTTATACTTGAGTCAGACAAATTCACAAATAATCCGCCGTTACCATATCCTTCAATTCGAGTAATTCTAGGTCCATCTCCATAATTTGAGTGAAGCACTGTACCGCCTTGTTCCGGGTCCACAATATGTGGAATACCAGAATAAACTTTTACATTTTTACGGCCTGCTACATAAGGGTTCTCCTTAGTACCTTGCTTATATCCGTTGTAAGCATATGCCTGTACCATGAAGTAGTAGTTTTTATGGTTTACCAAGCTATTGTTGCCTGAAGCAAATGCATCTTGGGTGATAGAGAAGGTGTGTTTAATGCCCTTATCTTCACCATCCACTTTCAACACGGCTACTGTAGTATTCACGTCTACATCGCTTGTAACATAATTGATTATTTTTGTTACACCATTTTTAATATCTACTTGTGCCACCTGACGAGCCTTGTTCAAGTCGTTCAAATCGGTAGATGAAACAGATTGATCTTTTAATTGGAATATTTGATATCCTTCAAATAGATAGGAAGCAGTCAAAGTATCCTGATGATCGTAAGGCAAAGTGGCCACAGCTGAGAAAACAGTTGGATCCATTTCGGAATAGCGTTCGCGATAATTGTTCGATGTAGAACGTGTATTGCCAATAGTGAGAATCAATTGCTTATCATATTCTTTGATACTTAAATCAGGAGCATCAGGTCCATCAATTAGCTTAAAGCAGTTGTCAAATAAAGCTTGTGCTTTACGATCGGCTTTTAATAATGGGGCGAATGAAGGACGAGGATAATCGCCATGTGGAATCCAAACTGCACCTACGGTAACAACCTGTGCAGCACCTGGTATTAACTGGAAAGGACCTGAAGATTCAACAATTCGCAAATCACCAGGAGTAACTACTACAGGATTATACATGGACCAATCGGTGGCACCAGCCAACGGCGGATCAGATGGGTAAACAAAATGGGTACGCGTAGTTCCTAAGTGACCATTACCACCCACGGTATATGGAGTTCCATCCCTCCAAGTGCCAGTCATATAGCCATAAAACTGAACGGCGTTTTGAGGATCGGCCTGTTGCGATGGAGTAGTATTATAATAGTAGTAGAACCCGGTCATTCCCAATTGTTTTCCACTGGCATCTTTTGGACCTTCGAAGAAGTCAATACCAACTATAGGAATATCTTGACTTCCATATCCAGCAGGACATGGAACATCATCTGCATCGGCGTTATAGCAAATACCAAGTCCTTCGGTTGTGTCACAACCAATGTAATCATCCTGATAGCAACCTAAATCTGGATCAACCCATTGTGCAATAAAAGCAGTATCTAATGTATAGGTGCCTTTATTATAAAGTTCATAACGGTAAAAAGTCATATTGTTCACTTCATCGTTCGTAACAAAAGCGAAAGCAGTTGCATTTACCTGAAGACCAATTGGATCAGCTTCGGTTTCGGTGTGTATATTACCCTTATCATTATATACCCACCAAATCATTTGATCTGGCTGAGCATCTTTGTTACAACTAGTGCGCAATACCGGATAGTCGCCATCTAAAGGATTGTAATCTGACGATCCACCTACATCGCGATATGGTGCTAGCGGTTGATTCAAATAAGCAGAGATATCGGCATTTTTAGCACCCTTGGCATATTCATTTCCAGTTGCTGGCCATTCTAAAATTGACTTTGGAGTATTTCCTTCGGTTCTATTCGTGTTGTTTAAATGGGTTTCAATATCAGATAGATTTACCTTCCAAAAACGATCAAAAGCATTACAAGTGCTATTATCGACAGCCGCAGAATTATCTAATGGTCCTGACCAAAAATCATTTCCATTTTGACGATAAGTTTGTGCGGCAACTCGTAGATTGCCAGAAGCATCTATTCCTCCAATCCAAACTGATGAGGCGAAGAGTGAACTTACCGAAGGTTTAGAGCCGGGTGGATCAATTTTTGGTACTTCATATCGAGCTACACCTAAACCACGGTCCCACCACATATCACCTCCGTTCATTATCTGAGCACGAACATTATTAATGTCCAAATCAATAGTGGCTGTTGGTGCCGAACAGGCATCTGCAACTCGTTGACCACTTTTAGGTTTCGATTCGCGTTTTAGTCCGAGAATTTCACGGGCCTGGGCTGAAAATCCGATGGCAAGGCAGCAGGTTAGTGTACCTGCAGTTATCATCTTAATCATTCGTTTTTGCATATTCTTATTTTTTAAAAGGAGAATAATAATGTTGTTGAATTAGAAATTAACCGATGCACCTATTCGGATTCTTCTTGGCAAGCTGTAGTTATCCGGATTATTAACTTTCACCAGATACTGATCAATAAATCCTTGTGAGTAAGTTGCCCCTTGTATGGTTGGTTGTGCTACTGCGCTAGCCAAATAACCGTCATCCCCTGGATTACCGGTATATGCATAAACACCATTAATGTTTTTAGTATTAAGCACATTCTGAACTACAAAATACACATTCAAATAAAGTGATCTTCGGGTTACACCTTCGCTATTTGTTTTAGTTTTTATTGTGAAGTCTTTGTCGGCACGGGCATCCAATTTAAAGTTCCAAGGCAAACGTGAACCGTTTACTGATCCAAGAATATTGGTATTGCCAACCGGGTTTAGTAATGCTTCCGAACGAACATTAGCATGTCGAGTATATGGTTCGCCTGAACGTGCTCGAGCTGTAAAGTTTAATCCGGCATTGGCTAAGATATCTTTCTTGAACAATTTTGGTCCATTGTAATCTTTTCCACTAGAATAACGATAATCGGCACCCACTTGGAATGTATGCCGAACATCGGAGTTCAAAGGTAAAATGGTTCTTAAGTTGCCTGATTGGAAGTTAAGAATTGCATTGAGCTGTGATGCATCATCTGAGCCGGTACCATCGGCAAATCCTAACGAATAGTTGGTGTTTAATTTTAAGTTAGCTGTTTTTTGCAAATCAAAATTAACCTCAAAACCTTTGGTAGTAGCAAAGTCAACATTCCCAAAAGTAGCATAGGTAATAGGGTAAGCTTGCTGAATCCTAGTTACTTGAATCATGTTCTTCGATTCACGATAGTATCCAGACAAACGCAAAGCCGCGTTGTCACCAATTTTTTGTTCAAATCCCAACTGGAAATCGATGGTGCGCTCAGGCTTCAAATTAGGATTGTTAAATACACTTCCTTGAGCATACTCTTCGAAGAAGTAGTATTGGTTAGGAGTAATAAAATTTCTGCTGTTGGGACGTTGAGCAAGCACATCATAGTGGGCAAAGAATAATGCATCTCCTTCATTGATTGGGAAAGAGAACGCAATACGTGGAGAAGCGGTTATTTGCGGAACATAATCTTTGAAAGATTGAGATGGATCAAACAAAGTGTCTTTTACGGTGATGAATTTTTGACCGGCTTCGTTAAACAGGTAAGGCTGAATGCTATTAGTAGCAGTTCCTTTTGCCAAAACATCAGGATCTACTTCAGCGCCAAGGGCATTGTACCAAGTATCACCATTTCTGTATCCAATGATGGTTGGTGTTTTGGCGGTAAAGTCATCTACGTAAACCGCATAATTATCGCCAATATTATCAGGATGTTTACCACCGTTAGCCACGTTAAAGGCTGCTGACGTTTCACTTTTTGAATGAATTTTATAAAGTGAGTATGGATCGGCAAGTATTTTAGTGTTAGCATCAAAACGATCAAAGCGAACACCCACGTTGAAAATCAAATCGCGGAATGCAAATTTATCCTGAACATAAGCGGCAGCATAGTTAGGGCGATAGGCATTTATTTCACGAGAGAAGAAACCACGAGTAGCATCTTTTTTACTGAAGAAATCGGTGTAAGAAGGATTGGTTCTTAATTTTTTACCAGTGTAATCATATCCATAGTAAGAAACATAAGAACTACCTTGATTATAGAGTTCATCTGGTGAGAACATGTCAAGTGAAAAAGTGGAAGGATCAAGATTATCCGTTTGAATAAAATTTAAACCATTTACAGGCATACCCAACTTTTCACGTAAAGCTTTGTCGAAGTAGGATTGGTCCTTGGCATTATACAATCTGTCATATTTAACTGTATCGCGGAAAACTCCATATTGGTCGAATACTAAATGAGGATTGGCTAAATCGAGTCCATCAATCTGCTTGTTTACTAAAAGGCGCATTTGATTCCACAAGGCAAGGGGGGCTGCAGAATATGCTCTATCAACACGTTGTTCAAATTCGAAACCGAATTCGATAGCATGCTTTCTATTATCAGGCGCATTGGCAGGTTTTAAATCCACCGAACCATTTACGCTTAATCTAAATTGATTGTTTTCTGAAAAACTGTAACCATTGTACTGACGACCGGTAATGTTCCAAGCTCCGTTTACATCACCCGGGCGATTTCCGTTTATCAAGCCATTATTAGCCTGAATGCCTGTAAGGCTACTAATAAATGGATTGTTATATCCATAACTACTTACTTCATTATAGTATTGACTGGCATAATTTGCCATAAGAGGGTTTTCGGTTCCAGGGGTAAATTGAACCATGGTGTCGAGGAAGTTGCCTTGGAAATAAGCGTTCACATTAACTAGTGTATCTTGTTTTCCATTGTAAAACAAAGTGTCCACATTCGCTCTAGTGTATGTTTGTGTTGATAAGGTATTAAACTTGCCTACGTGACCATAATCGAAGGCATTAAACTTATGTGTTTCATCATAGGTTTGTGTATGGCTTTTACTATAGTCAACTTGTACGGTGTAATAGGCATTACTAATAAGTGATGTATTTTTCTTCTCTTTATCATCAGCATTGGTTTTTTGTCCCAGTTTCTGTGTAAATCTTCCAAATACTCTCCAGCTATATCCTTGTGTAAAAGGGTTTTTACCGGAATTGAATAATGCATACTGGCGTATATAATCGTGAGAATTACTAAAATAACCATTGGCACCAACAGCTACTGTTATATTATCGGTGGCATTATAATCAATCTTGGCTGCGCCTCGGTAGGCATTGTTGGCCACATTTTGCTTAAATTTAATTTGCTCCATATCTTTCAAGGTCACATAATTAGCACGTGGAACAAAATTGCCAGATTTAGGGTCCTTTATTAATGGATTGCGCTGAATTGAATCAAGAATGTTCGATTTTACACGCCAGTTACCCACTGCCGAAGGGTTACCATCTTTGTTGTGCTCCCATTCAAAAGATAAGTTATAACCTAGCATTGGTTTTTTATTTTTAGCACCTGGCTCTTTTTTGAATAAAAGTGGCCCATTTATTCCTACCGTACCGAAATAGTATCCATAGGGGTCCAAAAACTTAGATGTGGTAAACTCGGCACCGCCCGAAAATTTCTTTGAAGCTCCTCGTGTGGTAATATTTACAAATCCTCCAATGGCATCGCCATATTTAGCCGGAATACCTCCGGTTACAACGGTTAACTGCTCAATTGAGTTAGCAGGTATTCCTATACCTCCACCACTTCTTATTGGCACACCGTCAACAATGTATTTGGTTGCATTGTCACGTGAACCTTTAATTTGTACGGCTTTGCCATCATCTTTTTGATAAGTGTTTGATGCTGAACCTACTATATTATTAATGTTTCTATTAGGCAGGTTTGCAATATCCTCTTTGGTCACCGTTTTTTGAACTGTTGTATTATCCTTTTCAATCAAAGGCTTTTTGTAAACAATGGTGGTTGTTTTAGTAACAATACCGGCTTTTTCTAATTTCAAATCTACATAAGTGATTTTATCGGTAGACACATTCACTCCTGTCACACTGGCGGCATCATATCCAATATAGGTGCACTTTACTTCATATCTTCCGGCAACTAATGGCTTTATAGTATAGGCACCATTAAAATCGGTTTGCGAACCACCTTTTTGCACACCATCAACAAAAACAACCACGTTGGCGAATGGAACACCTTCGTTGGTTTTGGCGTCAATTACCTTACCTTGAATTTCACCCTGCTGGGCAAATGCACTGATAGTAAGGAGTCCGAAAAAGAAAGTAAGTGAGAGCTGAGTAATTCTTTTAATCATACACCTGAAGAGTTTTGATTGGTTGTTAGAGGTTGCCAAAGATAGAAAAATGTGTTAATAAACAATTAATGACTATAAAAAAAATTCACCAGCTTGGAAGCCAATACAGTGGCCATTTTTCGCTTCGACTCGAAGGTCCATCCTGCTATGTGAGGTGTCAATATCACTTCAGGATGTTTGGTCAGATATTCAAAATACTCTTGCTCCTCTACCGTTAAGTTATTCAATTCTTCATTTTCCAGTACATCCAAACAGGCACCTTTTACTTTTCCCGTTTTCAGTGCCTCAATCAAAGCACTTGTTTTTAGCAATTTCCCTCTGGCTGTATTGATGAATACTATTTCTTTTTGGCAAGCTTCAAAAAAGCGATGATCAGCCATAAAAAGGGTCTCATGAGTGAGTGGCACATGCAGACTAACGATATCAGCTTGCTCGTAAATTTTTTCTAAAGAACATTCTTCAACAGCACCCGTTCCAAAATTCTTTTTGTACTTGTCGTAGGCCATTATCCTGCAATCGAATCCTTGTAGCTTGTGGGCCAAGCTATTTCCCACATTTCCAAAGCCAATAATGCCTATGGTCTTTTCATTCAGTTCCCAACCCCTGTTCTCGGCACGAAGGGCCACCTTTTGCTTCATTTCGCTGTGTGCCTTACCCAGTTTATTAGCTAGCATCAAAAGCATTCCAATCAAATGTTCAGCTACAGCATCACAGTTTCCTTCAGGCGAATTGAAGCAGGTAACATTCTTTTTAGTGGCATAATGCACATCAATGTTCTCCATTCCACTGCCCGGCCTGCCAATAAACCGCAATCTTTCACCTGAATCTATAAGCTCAACATCCACCTTTGTTTTACTATTGACTATCAACCCTTCAAACTGTGGCAACATCTCCATCATTTCTTCACGTTTTAAATGAGGTAGAATGGTGCTAATGCACCCCATTTCATTCATGATGCTTACAAATTCAGGATGAATATCATCCAATATCAATATCCTCATTCGATTTTACTGCTTTAATTGACGCTAAAATACTACCTGCGGTTGTAAGCAGTGTATTAT
>DAIMNW010000333.1:0-1210 GCA_036719905.1 Chitinophagales bacterium | reverse complement strand
CATATGGATGGGATGGTGTTCAAAATATTTTGGTTGAACTCTGTTACGATAACTCGTTATCATCGGGAAATGACAATGTGTACTATACTGCTACCACTTTTACTTCCACCATTTATAATACATCAAATGTGTCAGGAGGGGCAGGATGTAACTTAACCGGATTTACTTTAAGCCTAAACCGACCGAACATAAGATTCAACTCTTGCAGCAATTCTTCACTTGCCAATTACACATGGTCATGGACTCCGGCAGCTAGTTTGGCTAATGCTACTACAGTAAGTCCTACTGCAACGCCTACTGTGACTACCACCTACACGGCAACCGTTACTCGAGGTAACTGTCCATCACATACGGCTAATGTGGTGCTGCACGTGAACTCTATCACATTAGATGCAGGACTCGACAAAACTGTTTGCAATGGAGTGAATGTAACTATGACGGCCACCGCTTCTGCTGCTGCAGGGCCACTTAGTTATCTCTGGACACCTGCTACAGGATTAAGCGCAACTAACATTCTCAATCCGGTTTGTTCGGTTACCACTACCACTACTTATTATTTAACGGCAACAGATATTAAAAACTGCAGTAAAACGGATTCTGTTGTAGTTCATGTGGTTCCCCCTTTTTCAATTAATGCTGATTCCATTTCGGTTAAATGTTTTGGTGGCAACACAGGAAAAGCTTTTGTAACCGTCAATGGCCAACCGGGTGCATATACCTATAGTTGGAATTCGGTTCCGGCACAAAATACCGATACAGCATTCAATCTTCAGGCAGGTACTTACACCGTAACGGTCAGTTTAGGTGGTTGCAGCCAAACTTCTACTACCATTGTGACCCAACCCAACCTGCTGCAACATAACACCATCTATGTTGGAAATAATGTTTCGTGTTTTGGTGGAAGTAACGGGCAACTTTACACGGTTACTCCATTTGGGGGCGTTGGTCCTTATACCTATAGTTGGAACTCAACCCCGATGCAAAGTGGTTTTACGGCAAATAACCTCTCAGCCGGCACCTATGTGTTAACTGTTACGGATAGTAAAGGTTGTATCGACACTGGTCTGCAAACAATCACTCAACCTCCTGTCATATCCAATGTTACTGCATCACAAACTTCTGCTGTGAGTTGTAATGGTGGAAGCGATGGTACCGCTACAGTTACCAATCCAACAGGCGGTACACCGGGCTATACTTATAGTTGGAATAC
>DAIMNW010000332.1:0-1210 GCA_036719905.1 Chitinophagales bacterium | reverse complement strand
ATCGCCATCACTTACAGGCACCTCGTTGAATATTAGCGGAGGAGCGCCTAATACTGCCCGAAGCATGGGTGGCTACCTGAGCATTATGGCCCTTTGTACAGCCACCATGAACGATCCTATCGATCAAATGAATGCATCGTTAACCTTTGGCGACCTTTATTGCACCGGAAACTTTGTGGCTTCGGCACTTAGCGGCAACGATATAATAGTGAAAGGCGGATGGTCACAAGCCAATACAGCAGCCTTTACCAATGGAGGCGGTACCGTGAAATTCAATGGAACCAGTTTACAAAGCATTAGCATGACAGCCGGTACCGCTGCATTTACTAAGGTGGAAATAAATAATGCAGCCGGTGTAACATTGGCTAGTGGCAATATGGAAGTGAGCAATAGTTTGCTCCTTACCAGCGGCCGTTTGAATACAGGAGCTAACGAAGTTTATTTAACCAATTCAGCTGTCACCCTTAGCGGTTATGCAGCCATGCATAGCGCCAGTTCGCCATCGTATATTAATGGCAACCTGCGCCGAACGGTTTCGGCTGCCGGAACATTTGATTTCCCAATAGGCACTACCGCCAATTACGAGGTGGCAAAAGTGACAATCAATTCTAACACCAATGTTGACAATCTGCTTGCTTCATTTTATGAATTTGCTCCATCGGGCAATTGCTCATACGCTAGCAGTACTCCCAATTTTGGCACCTACCCTACCGGTGGTCCGGCAGAGGTTACCTACGTAACGGATTTACTCAACTATGGTTACTTCCAGGTAGAACCATATGATGCCGGCAAAGTGTTGGTGGGTTCGCCAAATATTTCTTATGATATTCAAATGACTTACAATGGTCATAGCAATGGTGTTACTGATCCTAATTTGGTGCCCAACTGTTATACCTTGATGAAAAAAGCTGATTGTAATGCCAACTGGGGTCAAGCCGGTGGTACATTTACCACAAGCGACCAATTAGCTAGTGCCAGTGCAACTGCTCCTGTTACAAATAAGTTAAGTGGTCTCAGCACCTTCTCAATTTTTGGTGGCGGATTTAGTCCTTCACGTATTCTGCCTTTACAAATGCTCAGTTTCCAAGCTGCAGCTGTTAATGGTAATGAGGTAAAAACCTTGTGGTCAACGGCCACCGCAACCGCCACTTCGCACTTCGAGATTGAACGTAGCTACGCTTTAAAATCATTTGAGAAAGTAGGAGAAGTA
>DAIMNW010000331.1:0-1213 GCA_036719905.1 Chitinophagales bacterium | reverse complement strand
AACTCCTTTATATCCTGCATAATTTTGAGAGCCATATTGTTGGCTACATTTTCGTACCGGCTTTCACTATAAATTCGAACAATAGGTTCCGTATTGCTTCTGCGTAAGTGCACCCAACCTTCTTCCATGTCAATTTTTAAGCCATCGATTTTATTGATTTTCTCCTTCTTGTATTTGTTTTCGAGTTTCTCAAAAATGGAATCGAGGTTTGTGCCTGCGTCTAGTGTAATTTTATTTTTACTCATCACAAAAATAGGATAGGTCTCACGTAAAAGTTTTACCGTTTTACCTGATTTGGCCAGATGAGAAAGAAAGAGTGCAATTCCTACCAGAGCATCACGACCATAATGCAATTCTGGATATATAACTCCTCCATTGCCTTCGCCCCCTATAACTGCATTTTTTTCTTTCATTAATGCTACCACGTTCACTTCTCCTACGGCAGCACCAAAATGTTCGCCTCCCATTTTCTCGGTCACTTCTTTCAATGCACGTGTACTTGACAAATTACTTACTGTATTGCCTTTATTATGTTGCAATACATAGTCAGCCACAGCAACCAATGTATACTCTTCGCCAAACATGTTACCATCTTCATTTACAAAACAAAGTCGGTCAACGTCTGGGTCTACCGCTATGCCAATATCCGCTTTTTTAAACCGAACCTCGTTAGCCAAGGCAGTTAGATTTTCAGGTAGTGGTTCAGGATTGTGAGCAAATTTTCCATCGGGTGTATCAAACAGCACAGTAATTTCTTCTACCCCTAAAGCATTAAGGAGGAGTGGAACAGCTATGGAGCCACTACTGTTTACAGCATCTACTATCACTCGGTACTTTTTCTTTCGAATGGCTTCTTTATCCACCAATGGCAATGCCAGTATTTTGTCAATATGTTTCTGCAGATAGGTATCATCGTGGCGCTCGAAACCAAGATTAGCCACATCTGTAAAAGGAAAATTTTCCCTTTCAGCCAGTTTTAAAATTTTCTTTCCATCTTTTTCTGACAAGAATTCACCATCAGCATTTAGGAGTTTTAGGGCATTCCATTCTTTTGGGTTGTGGCTGGCTGTAAGAATTATACCACCACCAGCCGCCTCCATGGGTACAGCCATCTCAACCGTTGGTGTAGTTGACAGGCCTAAATTAACCACTTCAAATCCAAGAGCAATAAGCGTATTTACTACAAGGCCTTCCACCATAGGACCACTAATAC
>DAIMNW010000330.1:0-1214 GCA_036719905.1 Chitinophagales bacterium | reverse complement strand
GATATATATCATACCCAAAACCACCTTCTGAATTGGCCATGAGTATTTTGTATGTAAAAATGGATTTTGAAATCTGTTCGCCCACTTTTGGAGCTGCCGCTGTGGTTGCAGTTTTCTTTGCTTGGGTAGGTGAGGTGTTTTGGTGGTCATCAGCTAAGGTAGCCGTGGCGCTAATGGCAGTAGCCACTGCACCGGTTTTTCCGGCTGCCATTCCTCCTACCATGTGTAAAACATCATCATCTGAGTTTTCTGCCGTGGCGGTAGAATCAGTTTTGCCGGCTTGGCTGCCGCCTCCTTTTTGATTACACGAAATAAACAAGCTTGCCAAAAAAAAGCAGCCTAAAATGCAGTATAGCTTCACAATCATTCGCTTATGTTGAATTTAGCGTCTAAGATAAGCATTAAAATGCTTCACTAACACCAAAAATTTGGGAATAACTAACAGGTTGAAAGTGGATGAGGTGAGGTATTTTGCTTGCGAATCAATGGAATTTTTTAAACTATAAGCATCTTCAAAAATTCCTCTTCACTCAAGATTTTTATGGTTCGAATCTTCTGAGCCTTCTCTAGTTTACTACCGGCATCGGCGCCTACTACCAGATAATTAAGCTTCTTGTTTACTGTGCCGGCTACAGTGCCGCCATTTTCTTCCACCATAGCTTCTGCTTTGCTTCGGCCAAGGGTGGGCAATGTGCCGGTAAACAAAAAGCTCATGCCGCTCAGTTTCTTACCCTCCATGCCGGCGGTTTCGGTGGCAATCATATTCACACCGAGCACCTCCAACTCTTTCAGCAGTTTTAGGTTTTCTTCATTATGAAAAAATTCGAAAATACTTTCGGCTACTTTTTCGCCCACATCGTCCATTATCTTTAATTGTTCTTTGCTCATACCTTTCAAATCCAATAAATGACGAATGTTTCGGGCTAAAGTTTTGGCAGTGGTTTCACCCACAAATCGAATCCCTAAAGCAAAAATCAATTTATTAAGCGGACGAGTCTTGGCTTCTACCAGCGCCTCTTGCAAATTGGCGATCGATTTTTCTTTAAAGCCTTCCAGCAATTTTAACTGTTCTACATCCATTTTAAATACATCAGCCACATTTTTTAATAACCCCAATTCATAGAACCGGCGCACTTTTTCATCGCCCAGGCCTTTAATATCTAAGGCATCTTTACTTACAAAATGAATAATGCGTTCAACCGATTGGGCAGCAC
>DAIMNW010000176.1:0-4767 GCA_036719905.1 Chitinophagales bacterium | reverse complement strand
ATTTTGATGGGCATCTGCAATTTGATACCACTACTTTACTCACCACTGGCGGCAGCGATTTTTTCATAGCCAAATTCAGCGAATGCACCAGCCCACCCAGCCTAAACCCCATCAATGGGCTTAGTGCCGTCTGCAGCGGCCAGCAAGTGGTGTACAGTGTACCCCCTTCCAATTACGATAGCTATACCTGGAACCTTCCCCCCGGCTGGAGCGGCAGCTCCGGCACCCATACCATAACGGCCACAGCCGGCGGCATAAGTGCCAATGTATCGGTATGGGCCAATAACCAATGCGGCAGCAGCATGGCCACCCCACAAATTCTGGGCGTAACGGTAAACCCTTTGCCAACCGTAACGCTAAGCACGGCTAATGATACCGTTTGTAATAATGCAACCGTCAATCTACTAACAGGAACACCCATGGGCGGCACCTATAGCGGCACGGGTGTAACGGCAAATAATTTTAATGCCAGCAGCACAAGCGCAGGATGGCATGATGTGTATTACACTTACACGGATGCAAATAGCTGTGTGAACCATGATACGGCACAAATTTTTGTGCGAACACCGCCAAGCGTAAGCATAACCGTGGCCCAAGATACTGTGTGCAATACCGATGGAGCGGTGCAATTAAGCGGCACTCCCCAAGGTGGTACATTTAGCGGCGGCGGAGTAAGTGGCAATAATTTTTTTCCCACCGTGGTAGGCAATGGCAATCAGCAGGTGGCCTATAACTATACCGATGTGTATGGCTGCACCACCACTGCCGTAGCCATTATACTGGTACGCAACTGCACAGGTATCGGTGACCCTTCCACAGAGCTCCATACAGCAGCTGAGTTGAAACTATGGCCCAATCCGGCGGCGGAGTTTTTAGTAGTAAGTAGTAAGTGGGAAGTAAAACGTGTGGAGGTGTGGGATGTGATGGGGCGTATGCTAATTTCAAAATCAGAAGTTGAAAATCAAAAAAACCTCACCCTGCCCCTCTCAACAGGAGAGGGAACTACTACACTCGATGTGAGTGGGTTAGCGCCTGGGCTTTACTTTATCAAAGCCATCGATAACACTGGGAATGCCCGTGCGGCCAAGTTTGTGAAGGAGTAGCAATAGAATAAGCTTTGGTGAAATAATTGAGCACTTGAATGATGTCAATTTTTACATACCAAATGGCCCTGAAGCCCGTTAATAAATTATCAAAATTAGCTGTTGGCTGCTTCACAGCTATTTCCTATATTGCCTATTGAAAAACGATCACCTATGAAAAAGATTGTCCTTTTATCGGCCGCCTTCATCGCTTCGGCCATAGTGATTAGCTGCAACAAGAATCTCTTACATCCAGCTTTGCAGGAGGCAAAGCTCGACTTGCCTGCCACCACTCAGGATTATGATGGCATAAAGAACGATGACCAGGCCACTCTTGGGCGTGTGTTGTTTTATGACAGGCAGTTATCGGTAAATAATTCCATATCCTGTGGCTCATGCCATAAGCAAGCCTATGCTTTTGCCGATAATACACAGTTTAGCCGTGGCTTCGCCAATGCTCAAACGAGCCGAAATACGCCCGGCATAGTCAACGCCAGCAAAAAGCACAATTTTTTCTGGGATTCACGTAGCCACGATTTACGTGAGATGGTGTTAAAGCCTATTTCGAATCATATCGAAATGGGTTTTTATGATATGAGCGCCTTGCCTGGCAAGCTAAGCACGGTAAGTTATTACCCGGCTTTGTTCCAAAAAGCCTACGGTAGTCCTGAGATCAATGAGCAACGTATTTCTGATGCCCTGGCCAATTTTGTAGCTTCTATCAATTCTGAAAATACTGTTTTCGATCAGCACAATAAGGTGATGGCAAATACTAATCTGGTAAATCAATTTGCAATTAATGTAGCGCCGCCCAATACACCTCTTAACACTCTGCAGTTGGAAGGCTTGAGCTTATTTACCGGAAAATATAATTGCGTATCGTGCCATAATATGAATCTTACACCCAATCCTAGCGGTGGTGGTGGATCTGGTTCAGGCTATGCGGAAGGGCCAACCCAGCCTGTTGTAAACAATTTTCAATTTCCATTTAATGAAGGCGATCAGTTTATTAATATTCAGGCTTTAGCAGCTGAAAATCGCTTATCGGTTACCAATCGCGAAAAATTTGTAGCTACCGAAGCCAATACCCGAATTTCTACGGCCAATATTGGTATAGATGGCAGCAATGGCGATGTAGGTTTGGGGGCAATCACTAATAACCCGGCCGATAATGGACGTGTTCGTATTCCTGATTTGCGAAATGTGGCTCTTACCGCTCCTTATATGCACGACGGCCGTTTTAAAACCTTGGACGATGTGCTTAACCATTACAGCCATGGAATTGCTGATAATAATAATGTAGACAGCCGCCTTCGCGATGCATATGGCAATCCGGTGGTGCTCAATATTTCTTCGCATGATAAGATGGCGCTGAAGGCTTTTCTGGAAACTTTGACCGACGAAAATCTGGTGCACGATAAGAAGTTTGCCGACCCATTTGTTTACTAATTTATCCGCTACCACTTTATGAAAAAAATTGTACTTGCTTTGGCATTGCTGTGCACTATGCATTCGGTTCAGGCACAAAAAGCCGATTCATTGGCCACTATCCCACGATTCGAAATAGCCCTACAGGCCAATCAACTGCTTAAGCAACTCTTGAGTTTTGGTGGCAATACGGTTCCTTTCTCCAATCCCTATTTATTTTCTTACAATATTCTCTCAAAAAATGGCAAGTGGGGTTTTCGCTCGGGTTTTGGTTATACCTTATCTATTGGGAGCACTTCATCGCCAACCTCTACGGTCAATTCCAACCTGAATAATTTTGATGTGCGTATAGGGTTTATGAATAAGAAAAAATTGTACAAGAATTTTTATGCCTATACCGGTGCCGACTATATAATTGGGTTGGCAGCCAATACCACCCGGTCGCGTTTTAGCCAAATAAATACCGCCGCCCGAACTAGTACTATCGAGTTTAAAAATGGTGCAGGACCTATACTTGGCTGCGAATATTACATCAATCCGCGATTGAAAATAGGCACTGAAGCTACCTATTATATGACCTTAAATATTAATTCAATCACCGGCGGTGGATTGGGCAATACAACCGAAGTTGGCTTGCACTTTACTTTATCGCCTCCTGCAGTTTTGTACCTGGCATTTGTCCTTAATCAAAAAGTGAAGAAGTAATCTTAGTTGATGCCGTACTCGGTTCGTACGGTAATGCTGGCTTTTTTCAATCGCGAACTGGTATTAAAAGCACCACCATAGCTAAAATCTTCGTTGCTGTCTTGGCCGGTTATCTGAAACACACCCATATTGCTGTTTCGTACATCGCCCAGTTTTCCACCCGAGTTAGAAGCTATGGTTTCGGCACGTTGACGGGCATCGGCGGCTGCCTTTGCTAGCAAGTCGAGTTTCAATTCAGAAAGTTTGCTATAGTAATAGGAGGGTGTAGAAGAATTAAATTCGATCCCATTTTCAATCAGTTCGGTTACTTCGCGGCTAATTTTTTCCACTTTATCCAAATCTTTAGAATCTACCGTAACCGATTGGGTAAGTGAGTAACCGGTAAAGGTGCGCCCTATGATGCGGCCGTTGGCATCTACCTGATCTTGAAAATCGCGATTGATGGAGATGGATGAAAAAACCATTTCGCCTTCGGCAATTCCTTTTGATTTGAGATAGAGCTTTATCTTTTGTTCATCATCTTTTATCATGGAGTAGGTCTCTTTCAGGTCCATGGTTTTGCGGCTATAGTTGCCACTCCACACTATTTGGTCGCTTTCAAAATTTTTCTCGGCCAGCCCTGTAACGCCAATGGTTTCAATGCTTTTATATTTATACTTAAAAGCATTGGCGGCTATCAGCCCAAATAAAATAATGGCGAAGGCAATAATTAGGGTGTTGAGGTGTTGTTTCATGGTAAATCCTACTATCTATTAAACGAAGATAAACTTAGTTTAAATTTATTCTACTCTTTTAATTATTCTGATGCAGCATCGCAAAGTATTCTTTATCGAATAGTAATCTGAATAATAGCAACAAATGCAATTATTCTTCACAACTTAACAAATTAGAGGCACGCCATTAATTCAATCCCTATTCTATCTACTCAAGTTGATTATATTTGCAATTCTAAAAACTCGAATATTGTATGCGTAAAATAGAGATGGTTGATTTAAAGGCTCAGTATCAACATATTAAGCCCGAAATTGACAAAGGAATTCAGGAGGTAATTGAAGCTGCCACGTTTATAAACGGCAAAGCTGTTCAGGATTTTGCCGAAGAGTTAAAGCAATACCTTGGCTGCGGCTTTGTAATTCCGTGTGCTAATGGTACCGATGCCCTGCAAATAGCCATGATGGCCTTAGGTTTGCAGCCCGGCGACGAAGTAATTACACCGTCATTTACTTACATTGCCACCTGTGAGGTTATTGGGTTGCTCTGTCTTACTCCGGTGTTTGTAGATTGTTATCCCGATACATACACTATTGATGTTTCCAAAATAGAAGCAGCCATTACCCCAAAAACAAAAGCTATTGTGCCCGTGCATTTGTACGGTCAAAGTGCCGATATGGAACCTATTATGGCCATTGCCAATAAGCATAATCTTTATGTGATTGAAGACAATGCGCAGGCCATTGGCGGCTTCTTTACCTATGGCCATAGTACTAAAAAAACCAAAGGGACTAATGGGACCATTAGCTGCACCTTATTTTTCCCAAACAAAAATCTGGGG
>DAIMNW010000329.1:0-1216 GCA_036719905.1 Chitinophagales bacterium | reverse complement strand
GCCACTTAGGCCGCCTTTTTAATTAAGAATGTCTTGATAAAAGTCATGAAAACTATGAAATAGTATTGGTATATTGCAAGTGCAAACCAAGCAATAATATATTGTAGCCTTTCTTTATATGCGAAAGAAATTAAGTTTTTTAACTGCCATTGCACTACTCCTCTGGTGCTCTGCTTATGCTCAGTCATCGGCATGTCCAAGCAATATCAATTTTGAAAATGGAACTCTTAATGGTTGGGAATGTTTTACAGGCTTTGCGCCCGGAACAAGTTTTACACTAAGTGGACCTGTAGCCAACAGACATACCATCATGTCAGGCGCTGGAGTAGATCCAGTTGGACTATTCCCAGTAGTAGCTCCGGGTGGAGGTAATTTTTCGGTGAAGCTTGGAAATAATAGCACAGGTGGTGAAGCTGAGCGCATTCGTTATAAGGTTAGAATCCCAAGTGGTTTTAATAATCTAAGCCTGCTATATAATTACGCTGTAGTTTTTGAAGATCCTGGACATGCTGCAGCCAATCAGCCAAGGTTTGTGGTTAGGGCTTATGACTCTAGCACCAATGCTAATGTACCTTGTTTACCACAACCCTACGTAGCAGGAAGTGGCCTTCCTGGCTTTTTTACATCTGGCATTGTTCGTTATCAACCATGGACCACTCGTACACTTAATTTATCAGGTATGGGAGGAAAGACAGTATATGTTGAATTTACCACATCAGACTGCACATTGGGAGGACATTATGGGTATGCCTACATTGATGTTCAATGTGGATTATTTCAGATTACAAATGGCTATTGCCCTGGGGCTACTTCGGCCATACTAACTGCTCCACCCGGATTTCAAAGTTATGTTTGGAGCGATTCTGTTATCACCAACATAGTAGGAACAGGAGCCACCATAACCGTTCCAGCACCTTCTGATACTACCACTTTCTTTGTAATTCTAACGCCTTATTCTGGCTATGGATGCCAGGATACATTGCAAACAGTAATTGCACCTGCAATAGCACCCGTTGCCAAATTTGGTCTGCCTGATTCCTTTTGTGCCGGATCTCCTGTTATTTTCACTGACTCTTCCATATCGAGTACTGCAGGTACCTTTATCAATCAGTGGTATTGGAATTTTGGAAATCCTTCCAGTGGGGTCAATAACACGTCGACTCTTCAAAACCCAACCCATATTTATAATACCGCTGGAACCTATACGGTTTATCTA
>DAIMNW010000175.1:0-4779 GCA_036719905.1 Chitinophagales bacterium | reverse complement strand
GGCTCGGAGTATCGTGCCGGATTGATGGGCGATAGCTGGCTGCCGGAGAGCACTCGTGGGTCGATGTATCGGGGGTCTTTCCAATCGGTGGGTACATCGTCGCCATACTGGTAGGCCCGGCCGGTAACGGGATTGATGATGAGGTTGGCTTTATTGTTGAGTAAATTGGTGATTTCGAGGGTGATGGCCAACTGGGTGTGTTTGAACTGCCACCATTTTTTGGCATTGAGGCTAAAGAGGAAATTGCCGGGGCTTAGTTTCTGGAAACGGTGATTGGGGTCGGGGTCAACTTCCCAAAGGGGCTTGCCGGTAACAGCATCGTTGCCGGTATAGATATAGGGTGTATAGCGCCGGCCGCTGCGGTACGAGCCTTCGACATAGGCGCTCATATGATTGAGGAATTTTTTGCCGAACATTCCTGTTTTGGCATTTTTGGTAAAGAGCCCATAGCATTTGATATCCCACGGTGAATCCCAGGCCAAGGGAGTTTCTTTGGCGGTTTCGCTATTGCCATTGTTGAGTATGCTTTTGAGGCTTTCGCTGGAAGAGGAGCTTTGGCCGGTGGCAATGGAATAGGCGGCTGATGCCTGCCCTTCGAACCATTTGCCTACGCGTTTGATATAGGCTACTTCGAGGCCACGGATACGGGCATAGTCGGAATTGATATGGATAGTGCGGCTTACTTCGCGGCCGGTTACATCTTTGACCAATACGCTGGCCGTGGTGATGAAGTCGTATTTATCTTTCCAATAGGCTACTACATTGAGGGCATCGTTGCTGGTAATTTGCGACTTGAGGCCTAGTTCGTAGGATATATCAACCTCGGGGTTAAGGTCGGGGTTGCCTAGCTTAGAGAGGGTGCTACGGTCGGCATAGTAGGGGTCGAGCCCTTGATACAGATAAGAAGGATGTGGGGCTACGGTGCTATGGCCATAGTTGAAAAACATGACCTGATTTTCTTTGATGGGGAATGAAGCGGAAAGCTTGGGCAACATTCGGGTTTTGAGGCGGCGATTGCCCAATGCCAGGGTGTGTTGTAAATAACTGGCACGTATTTCGTCTTTTACAGGGGCCGATGAATCGGCAATGGCCTTGTCGACAAAGGCGCCGGGCATCCAACCTTCGAGGCGCAGGCCGGCATCGGCTATGAGGCCATGGTATTTGAAATGGTCGCTGCCAAAAAGGGAAGCTTTGAAAGGATATACATGCCATACATCGCTGATATCGCCCAAGCGAAATGATTGAGTGGTTTGGGTGCCGGATGTTTGAATGGGGGCTCCTATCCACGGGCGGTAGATATCGACCCATTGCAATTCCTGAATTTTTATTTCTTCGCCAAAGGAGAGCTTATTGAATGTATTTTTTGAATACACAAAACCGGTAGACTTGAGGGTGTACTCCTCCACATAGTGGTCGTGCCAAAGGGTGGCTATGCCGCCATTGTTATAAAACCCGGAGGCAGGATTGACAAACACAATGGAATCGTTGGGGTTGAAATAGGTGGCAGGATATTCCACTATAGAACGTGGGTCGAATTCGGAATTGACAGTTTGTGGGCGCCACTCTC
The DNA here is from genome assembly GCA_036719905.1 of Chitinophagales bacterium. Classification (GTDB taxonomy): domain Bacteria; phylum Bacteroidota; class Bacteroidia; order Chitinophagales; family CAIODY01; genus DAIMNW01. Next base: position 3,212 of record DAIMNW010000175.1, on the reverse strand, counting down.
GTCCGTTGGCATCGGCACGTAAATGCACAAACAAGCGGCTGAACATAATTTTTATGCTGGTTTGCTTGTTCAGGGTTTGAAACCATTGAAGGGTTTCCATATTGGTATCGTGGGTGAAGGTGTTGGCATTGTCAGGTTGTTGCGAAAAACCAAACTGATAGCCGGGTGCAAAGGCTACATCGTTGCCGGTAACGCGTAGCATATTTAAATCTTGATTGATATTGATCGATTTGAGATAGGTGAAACTCAATTTTTTCTTGGGCGAAAAATCGTAATTGAGCTTGAGCATGGCTGCATAGCGATTGTCTTGCTTGGCTGTAAAATTGGTATCGCTTGGGTACAGCGATGAAATAACTTGCCGGGCCGGTGTACGGAAATAATCATCGGTGGTGAGCGACTTAAGGGAGGTGAAATAGTGAAATTTCTTTTTCTCCTTTTTGCCTACGCCACCGCCAAAGTTGAGTTCGTAGCTGGTTTGGTTCCATTGTGATTTCCATTTTTGGGTAAATGGAAAAATATCGCGTTTGTGGGTAAAATTGAGTTCAAACTTGTCTTTGCCCGAACGGGTTTCGGCATTCACCACTCCGGCAGTGGCATCGCCGTACTCTACGCCTGAGCCACCGGTGGTTACCTCTACATTGTCGATGGCATTGGTACCCAAATCGAGCCCAAAGCCGGTACCGGCCAATGGGTCCTGCGCCGATACGCCATCTACATAAAATCCGGTTTCGTAGGTACGTCCGCCGCGAATATGTATGCCTTCTGAATTTTGAACTATTCCGGTTTGATTGTTCAAAATGCCCTGAATATTTTTTACGGGGGTGGCATCTATTACTTCTTTGCTAATGGTTTTATTCGATTTGCCATCTTCTACATCTACCAGCGGTTTTTCGCCTATGATGACAATATCTTGCCCAATGGTGAGCATGGATGATTTTAGCGTAAAGCTCAAATCTTTGTTTTCGCCGGCGGTGAATTTGATGCCGGTAAATATTTTTTTCTCGTAGCCTATGTAGCTTGCTTCTACTATGTATTCGCCGGGTACAATGTTGCGAATGGTAAACTTGCCATCGAAATCGGTAGCCGAGCCCAAAGTGGTGCCGCGTATAACCAAATTGACGCCAATGAGTGGCTGCTTGTCTTTTTCATCTTTTACGGTTCCGGTGAGGGTGGCAGTGGAGTTTTGTGCCCAGGCAGCTGAGCCCAAACATAAACTAGTGAAGAATAAGATTAGCGCCAAAGAGGATTTACTCATGTGTCAAAAATAACAAGCTTTGGCAATTTAGGTAGGATTAATTGAGGGGTGATTGGGGCTTTATTTATTGGCTCAACTGCCATTCTGCCTTTAGCCTAAAATTGATAATGAATAATTAATGTTGCTTTTTTGCTTTGCCAAAAAAAAAGGCGGCCACAATCACCAACCGTTTGGGTTCATGACACGAATAATTTATTCGCTCAACTGTCGCTTGTACATGTTGATAGTATTTTCTAAACCATAGTAAATGGCATCGCAGATAAGTGCATGCCCAATAGATACTTCGGCCAATTGCGGAATTTGCTGTTTGAAATAGCGCAGGTTATGAAGGTTTAAATCGTGGCCGGCATTTACTGCCAAGCCATTTTTTAGGGCAGCTTCGGCCGTGGCTACATAGGGGGCAATTAATTTTTGTCGCTCGGCTTCGGTGGTCAATGTTTCAAAATGATGTGCATAATCGCCGGTATAAATTTCAATGCGTTTGGCTCCTATTTTGGCGGCTCCATGGACCATGGCTACTTCGGGATTAATAAACAATGAAACGCGAATTCCTTCTGACTGCAATTGAGCAGCTATGGGTGTAAGAAAGGAATTATTTTTCACTGTATCCCATCCTTGATTGCTGGTAAGCACGGTATCGGCATCGGGCACCAGCGTACATTGTTGAGGTTTTATTTCCAAAACCATTTTAAGAAAGGCTTCGGATGGGTAGCCTTCTATATTTAACTCGGTAGTGACTATGGGTTTTAGATTATATACATCGGCATAACGTATGTGCCGCTCATCGGGTCGTGGATGCATGGTAATACCTTGGGCCCCAAAGCGTTCGCAATCTTGGGCTATTTTTAAAATATTGGGCAAATTGCCACCCCGGCTATTGCGCAGGGTGGCGTATTTATTAATATTGACAGATAAGGCGGTATGCATGGTTTCAAAAATACATCATGTGTCACTTCTTTACTTGTTTTTTTTACCACTCACCTACCCTATTCCACCGTTCGCCGACCGGCGGAGTGGTTTTGCCTATTAACTATTTCACCAAGGCTACAGATGTGGTTCCTTTGACCCATCAAAAAAAATAAAACAAAAAAAACAAATGGAACAAGAAACAACAACAAACAGCAATAACCCTCAAAACCCATGGCAACATTGGGAACAAAGATCTCGTCGTGGTAAAATTATTGGCGGCATTATTTTAATCTCTATTGGCGTAGTCATTCTTTTGCGTCGTATGGGCATCGAATTTCCCGAATGGCTTTTTACCTGGCCTATGATTCCGATAGTGATAGGCATTTACTCAGGATTTAAAAACAATTTCAGAAGTGCCGGATTTCTTATCCCCATTGCGGTAGGGTTAGCATTTTTATTGCTACCTGCCATTACCATCCATCAAATATTTTGGCCCGGGTTCTTTATCTTATTAGGTGCAGTATTTATTGTTAACTCGTTCAGGGTGCCACGATGGAGAAATAAATACTGGAATCGTGCCAGTCGTTACCCTGGTGGTTACCCCGGCGGAGCAGCCCCTGATTGTGGCCCAACTCCATCATTTTCATCCACCAAAGTCAATTTTGATGGTGATAAAAATAGCGACGACTATCTGGAAGTAAACTCGTTTTTGGGAGCAGTAAATAAGACTATTATTTCGAAAAATTTTCGAGGCGCCGAGATCAATGCCATTATGGGTGGCGCAGAAATCAATATGTCGCAAGCTGATTTTGAAGGGCAAATTAAAATTGAACTGAACGCCATTATGGGTGGTTGCAAATTAATTGTTCCCTCACACTGGCAAATAAAATCGGAACTCAATGCTGTGCTGGGTGGCATTGATGATAAAAGAATGATGAACAACAACCCTATAGTAGGTAGCAACAAAGTGCTGCTTCTGGAAGGCAACTGTATATTGGGTGGAATTGAAATTACTTCGTATTAATTAGCCACCGCTCAACCATCCTAT
>DAIMNW010000328.1:0-1229 GCA_036719905.1 Chitinophagales bacterium | reverse complement strand
ATTATGGGCATATTGATAATTTGCCCCATAGTCCATTTGCTTCATCAATTGGGTAGGGGCATTTCTTAATGGCAAAGGCACAGGTTGGTCTCCTGTTTTACGCACCAGACTAAGGGCACTTTCGATGGCCGCGTAACTTGCGTTACTTTTTGGTGAGGTAGCCAAATAGATGACTACCTGACTTAAAATAATTCTGCATTCCGGATACCCAATCATTTGTACAGCCTGAAAACAGGAAGTGGCCATCACTAAAGCGGTAGGATTGGCATTGCCTATGTCTTCACTAGCTAGTATAAGCATTCGACGGGCTATAAATAATGGGTCTTCTCCACCTTCAATCATTCTGGCCAGATAATAGAGAGCTGCATTAGGGTCACTTCCCCTCATGCTTTTGATAAACGCCGATATTATATCATAATGCTGTTCGCCACTCTTATCATATAGAGCCATTTTCTTTTGCACCATTTCCATTACCAGCTCATCTGTAATTAATATTTTTTCGGATACAAAAAATTGATTGGTAATAAGTTCCAGCAGGTTGAGCAATTTTCTGGCATCTCCCCCACTCAACCGAACAAGGGCTCCGTGTTCTCGAAGTTCTATCTGTTTCAATGCCAAAAATTCGTCCTTCTTAATTGCTGTCTCAGCCAAGTTTACCAAATCGATTTCCTCTAAAGGTTTTAGAACATATACTTGACAACGGGAAAGAAGAGGTGCAATAACTTCGTAGGATGGATTTTCAGTGGTAGCGCCAATTAGAATGACGGTACCTTTTTCTACTGCCCCTAGCAAAGAATCCTGTTGCGACTTAGTAAACCGATGTACTTCATCAATGAATAAGATAGCTTTTCCAACCCGAGTTGCTTTACCTATCACCTCACGTACTTCTTTTACCCCACTATCAATAGCACTCAATGTGTAAAATGGTAAATCAAAATAAGCAGCAAATAGTTTTGCAATGGTAGTTTTTCCAACTCCGGGAGGTCCCCATAAAATCATACTGCTCAATTGCCTATTTTCCATCATCAGGCGCAATACTTTTCCTTTGCCCAATAAATGTTGCTGTCCGAATACTTCATCCGGATTCTTTGGTCGCATTCGTTCGGCTAAAGGAATTTGCTCCATTAATTATTGTTTTGTTAGATCTATGAAATCGAATGGTTAATCAACTAATTTCAAAATTCATCATCAATTCTATTCTATAAAATATTTTTGGCCTTATAAAAAGG
>DAIMNW010000174.1:3057-4817 GCA_036719905.1 Chitinophagales bacterium | reverse complement strand
CACCGGCTGATACCGGAATTACACTGCCACAATAACAACCTAAGAACGAAGCAGTAAATGACTGCATAGCACAACTGGCTGTTCGAGTATTACCATAAGGGTTTGCAGCTACAATGTTCCAATAGTAGGTTTGCCCGGAGATTAATGGCCCAGTAGCAAAGGTTAAACCTGACTGACGGGTAGAAACACGAGCGCCTGATAAAGAATCAAGATTAGCTACGTCAGTTTGATTGGTACTAAAATAAACATCGTACATAGTGGGTGCACCGCCACCACTTGCCCAGGTGAGTGTAGTTCCTGAATTACAGGCTATAGAACCAGAGGCAGGTGCCTGAGGAATTACACAATTAGGAGGAACAGGAATAAAAATTTGAGCCTCGATGGCAAAACGGAACGGATTAGCTCCGGCTGAGAAATCGTTCCAGGCTGCTCCAATTGGTGAAGTGAAGTAAAGTGACCCTGAGCGAATTGGACTTTCATTTTGGAAGGCAAATTGTACATTCGTAGCGGAGGTTTGAGTTACCCCTACGTAAAAGTCGCCACTCACCTGTATATTTGGTACCGGAACAAAGGCAGTACCGAGCACAGTATTTAAAGTAGGTGCTGTGGGATACAAATCAACGCCCGGCGATCCGCCTGCACCACTGGCATCAAAAATGGCTATTTTATAAGGTACGCCTGAGCTGGCAAAATCTACCTTGATTTCATTTAGCGTATCCGGATTGCCATGGAAATTGCTAGATCTAAACTTACAAACAATAGCACCCGTAGCGGTATTGCTTGGGCCTACAGAACCATCATTTGGCAATGCAGCATTTTTGTAGGAATATAGAGTGGTCGTAACATCTTGCGACCAGGTTTGTGAATTATTTCCATTGTTACCATCACTTGGTACTGTTACAGTCATTGTAGAAGTACCAACTACAGTTGGCGAATAAGAAGCAAACGTAACAATTGTACTGAATCCCGGTGGCAATGAAGCAACGTTTTGCGTATTGGTAAATGGATTGGCGCCTGTAATATTTAAAGTTACAGGAAGATTGGTTAAGGTAAACGAACCAAGATTCGAAACTCTGGCTTTAACCGTATGTGGCAGGCCATAATACAATGGCACTTTACCTAATGAATAAATATTAGTTGCAGCAGCATCATTTATTGGCGCTGTTACAGTTATGCTATAATCTTCCACTTCGCCGTATTGGGCTACCCCACATGGGCTAGAAGCGTTGGTAGCAACTGTTGTATTTGAAAACCTAATGCGCATGAAGGTATTGCCTAATAAAGCACCCACTGGTACGTTGATGTTGCCCGTACATGGAGAAAATCCGGTTAATGCTTGGTACTCATTAGGAACATCACCAAATACACCATTTTGATTCCAGTCAACCCAAACCGTACAAACATTCAAATTATTATTAAAATTAGTGGTGACTACCATGGGTAACGATTGGCCTTGGCCCACACTGGTTGATAGCGACGTCCAATTGGTGTAGCCTGAAGCTGTACAGGTTTGCCCAACATTATTAATTGTATTAAAAGTTAATCCGGCTATTGAGGCAAAACCATTGGAACAATTGGTGGTGCCTGAAGCAGCACAATAGCAGCTCAGCGACAATGATGTGATTACCTGAACTGGAGTAGAACTAGCATTGCCACCAACTGAACAAGAAACAAAGCAATAATACCATGAAGTGACAGCTTGTGTAACCCCTGTTTGAATGGCAGCATTTGTGCCAAATGCTGTCCATGGACCAGAAGAG
>DAIMNW010000174.1:0-3047 GCA_036719905.1 Chitinophagales bacterium | reverse complement strand
CGGTACTCTTATACCACTGATAGGTTACGGTATTGCCCAAAGTGGGTGTTTGTAAACTTAAATTAAAACTAGTGGCAGGGCAAATAGGTCCTGCATTAGAAGTTACAGTATTGCCAGGAGCCGGTGTGCTGCATGGAGGCGGAACATCAAATTCACTAGCTCCAATATCCGGCGCCGAGCCCGAACCGGCATAGCCTATACTTCCTTGTCGAATATGATTCCAATAGTCAATATCAACACCACTGGTAACCAATCCATTATTGGATGTAAGTGTGGCTTGTGTCGAATCCATACGAAGGTAGTTAGCATTGCTACCGGTAGTACTGAGGAAAGGCGTTAGCGCTTCAGTAACAGAATTGGCATCTCTTGGAGCAACCAGAACAGCATTAACGGTACCTCCGGTATAATTTGCCAAAGTGGCAAAAGTGTTAGTTACATCATAATATACTGGTCGGGTGGCAGTACCTGGCAAAGCCCCAGTATAGAATAAGTTTTTATTAGAGGTTGTGCTATAATTGGCCAACTGAGCTGATGATCGACGGTAGGCAATTGTTTTGCCTGTACCGGTTGGAGTTGCATTATTAATAATAATATTATTGCGCATAATCAAGTTGGCGGCAGAAGCTGTGGCATTGGTAGTGGCAAACACACCCGATGACGAAAAGTTGGCACCACCTGACCCGGTAAGATAAACTGAATTGTAGGTTAAGTTGATGGTTGAAGCTGCAGTTGTCGAGGTAATGTTTATACCTCTCACACAATCTGTCAAGCCATTGTTACCTGCCGGTGCTTTTATTTCTCCAATAATATTATTGTGAATGTTGTAGGTAAGTCCACCACTGCCAATAATCATTCCTGATGCCAGTCCGGTGGCGCCATTAGCCGAAATGTTGTATATTTTATTGCCATATACATTCACTGTAGAACCCCCTACTAAATTCATTCCATTTGCAGTTCCTGTTCCACTTGTACCCAAACCAGTTATAAGATTATGATAAATACTCAAAGATGTGGTTGTAGCAGCCCCACCTACAATACCATTCACCGCACCTCCTGCCGATGTGCAGTTGTTAACTGTATTATCATACACTTTATTATTGTTTCCTTTTCCATTCTGTATTAAGATTGAAACACCGATTGCTCCATTATGACTCACATTGCTGATTGAGTTATTATAAATGTTCACATCGGGACCATTTCCCAAGCCAATGCCTGGAAACCAGGATATTATGTTTAGCGTTCCGGTTGTACCGCCTACAGCTGAATTTGTGATCCCTGTGAAGGTATTCCCAAAGATATTATGCAGACCTGCGTTTACAAGTGTAGATTGATCAACTAAACCAAAGAAAGTTCCTGGTGTTGCATTTGTATTGTTATAACTAGTCATTGTGTTACCCGAAATGGTAACAAAATTGTGGGCTACATTTGCGAAAATAAAAGCGAACTGCGCTGGTGTACTTAGCGTTATATTGTTAGCCGTATTATTAGTGATAATCAAATTGGCAGCGGCTACGGTGGTATTGATAAGATTAACAAGTTGACCAGCAACCAAAGGAACAGGCGTTACCACTTTAAAGTCATTATTACTCACTGTCATTATACCCCCTGATTGCAAGCGTAGCACATCTATTGTGGTCAGTGTAGCCAAACTTGCCGGAGTTAATTTGAATGTATTGTTGGTAATATTGGCATTAGCAGAACCTATAGCTGAAGATGCTAAAAAGCCTGCGCAGTAGGCTATGGTGCCATTGGTAGGCAGGCCGCCATTGGCAGTGGGATCAACTGTATTGTATGAAAAATTGATATTGTTTTGTCCAAAATTATAGTTGGTATATTGAAGGAAGGTAGCACCTGTACCGCCAATGTTGTTAATGGTATTACCGGTTGCCACTGAACTGCCTCCAAAATCTGTCTGTTGATCGTATAAAGTTAAATTGGCAGAGTTAAGTGCATAGAATACGGTAGCGAAAAAACAATTTGTAATGGTATTGCCATAGAATTTGTTGTAGCTGTTAGCATCGTCAGGTGTGCTTAGCGGTAAATCGGTCACATTGGTAGCAATGGCCGGAACCATCACAATACCTGTAGATCCGTATGGAGCTGCCAAACCAGTGATGGGTCGGTTACCAGCGTTGTTTTTGTTCAAGGTGATGGTACAATTTTTTATGGTATTATACTGGCAACCATCAAAAGGGGCAAAATTGTTAAGCTTGACTAAATTGAACCCTCTTTCCATCCAGGTTGTAGATGTTGTGTTGCCTGCTATCTCTGTGATACTTATTCCATCAATAGTTAAATAGTCTAATCCTTTGATAGTAAAAATGGCATCATAGTTCCCTACCCCGGTTTGGGCCTGAAGTAATGGGCTGGCTAAAGCGGTAGCATCTTTTTGGATTGTGATGGTTTTAGTAGCCGAGGTTGATGCATTTAAAACGGTGCTGCCAATAGAGAAACCGCCAACAGGGGCAGCCTCCACATAGGCTACTCCCGGTCCTACATTAATTGTAACGGCAGCACTGATTCCGTTCGTATTGAGTGCGGAAATGATGGATGCTAACGTAGGATAAGGGCCGCTTGGTACGGTATATGTACCAGACAGCGCTTGTGCATGTATATTAAAGGTAAAGCATACCATAAACAAAATGGTAGCTACTATAACGAAGCACGTTTTTGCTAATTGTGTTTGAATCATTTTTTTCATAGTGGTGATTTTTAGTTGAAATTAAATAAGATGCTACTTTTTGTTGGTTGCTTTGGTTGAAATCTTTGTAGTTGATTTCTTAACTGGTTCAGATATAGGTTGGCCTGCTATCGCAGTTGACTCAGAAAAGCCAACAACCGGAGGTGCTTGAACCAAGCCATCCACCTCTTCTTGCGTCGCCTTATTACGTGAATTGTCGGATGAAAGTGAAGCGCCGCTTACATCTTGATTAATTGGTAATGGCCGCTTGTTATCTACTGTTTGCGAAAAACCGACTGCTGCTGTAAAACAAAATGCAGTCAGCAGAAACTGAACTTTAAGGAAGAGAGATTTGTTTGTCATGATT
>DAIMNW010000173.1:0-4826 GCA_036719905.1 Chitinophagales bacterium | reverse complement strand
GTACACTTTTCAAGATTCGGCTGATAAGCAAGGTACTATCAAAATTGCCTTGAAATACGATGTGCAAACTAAACTGCCAATTATAAAAGAATTGGTTCGTGTGAGTTCTCCGGGTTTGCGTCGATATACTGGCAGCAAAGATATCAGAAGAGTTAAAAATGGTTTAGGTATTGCCATTATATCAACCCCTAAAGGAATGATGACAGATAAAGAAGCCAAAGCGCAGAATGTAGGAGGTGAGGTGATTTGTCACATCAGCTAAACAAAACTAATTTATTATATCAACCATCAATAATATAAAGAAATGTCAAGGATAGGAAAAATGCCCATTGAACTCCCAAAAGGAGTTAGCTTAAATGTAGCCCCCAATAATGTGGTTACAGTTAAAGGACCAAAAGGTGAACTTACCAGAAAGGTAGATGTAGACATGAGCATCAAAGTGGAAGGAACTACTGCAACTGTGGTACGACCTACTAATCAGAAGCGTCACAAGGCCTTGCATGGCTTGTATCGTGCTTTGCTTAGCAATATGGTAAAAGGTGTTACTGAAGGCTACCAGCAAAAGTTAGAATTGGTGGGTGTAGGTTATAAGGCTGCCGCACAAGGTCAAAACCTTGATTTATCAGTTGGCTACTCACACAACATCATATTTGTTGTGCCAAAAGAAATTAAAGTGGCTGCCGCTATGGAAAAAGGTCAGAATCCAATGGTTACCCTGGAAAGTCATGATAAAGAATTGTTAGGTGCAATCTCTGCAAAAATCAGATCATTGCGTAAGCCTGAACCATACAAAGGAAAAGGTATTAAGTACTCAGGTGAAGTATTAAGAAGAAAAGCAGGTAAAACAGCCGGTAAATAATCAATAACTAAATAACCACCGTTGCAGAAAAGATAAATTGCTACAACGGCCCCAAAAAAATAAAAACATGGTATATCACTCATTAACACGTCGCGAAAAAATAAAGAAAGGTTTTCGCCATAAAATTCAAGGAACCAACGAACGCCCACGTTTGTGTGTATTCCGTAGTAATATGGAAATATATGCTCAATTGGTAAATGATTCTGAAGGTAAAACTATCTTGACTGTTTCGTCGCTTGATAAAAATATAGTAGCAGCCAAAGTGAACAAAGTAGAGAAATCTAAATTGGTGGGTGTAGCCGTTGCTGAGAAAGCGAAAGCTGCCGGTATCACTACTGTGGTTTTTGACCGTAACGGATTTCTATATCATGGCCGTGTAAAATCATTGGCTGATGGAGCTCGTGAAGGAGGATTAAACTTTTAATTCATAATTATTCTAAACAATCAATAACATAATATAAAATGTCTTCAGCAAGTATTCAAAAGGTAAGAGCCAGTGAAATCGATTTGAAAGAAAAATTGGTTAATGTAGGTCGTGTAACTAAGGTTACTAAAGGTGGCCGTACGTTTACTTTTTCTGCCCTTGTAGTGGTAGGCGATGGTAAAGGTGTGGTAGGTCATGGTTTAGGAAAGGCCAGAGAGGTGAGTGAAGCTATTACCAAAGCTACCGAGGATGCAAAAAAGAATTTGATCAAAATTCCAATTCTTCATGGAACTGTTCCACACGAGCAGAATGGCAAATTTGGAGCCGGTAAGGTTCGGATTGCACCAGCTTCGCACGGAACTGGAGTAATTGCCGGAGGCGCTATGAGAGCTGTATTGGAAAGCGCAGGTGTTACTGACGTGTTAGCTAAGTCACTCGGTTCCTCAAATCCACACAATGTGGTTAAGGCTACCATCAATGCACTTAGTTTACTTCGCGACCCATTGACTGTGGCCAATCATAGAAATTTATCAATGAAACGAGTATTTAACGGATAATTCAATAAGCATTCATACCAATAACCAACTTAGAAGCTACTATCATGAGCAAGATTAAAATTACATATATCAATAGCGCCATCGATCGAAAATACGATCAAAAGGCCACTATAAAAGCTTTAGGATTTACTAAATTAAATCAAACCGTGGAGCATGAAGGAACACCCCAAATCATGGGAATGATACGTAAAGTGCAACACTTAGTAAGCGTTCAGAAATAACTTTTTAACCAATAACCGAATATTTTTCAATCATGAATTTACATACATTAAAACCGGCAGAAGGCGCTACTCACAAAGAAAAAAGAATTGGACGTGGTGAAGGTAGTGGCCATGGTGGAACATCAACTAAAGGAAACAAAGGTGCGCAGCAGCGTTCCGGTTATAAAAGCAAACGTGGACATGAAGGTGGTCAAACGCCTATCCAACGTCGATTGCCTAAACGTGGTTTCAAAAACAACGACCGTATCGAGTTCAAAGTTTTCAACCTGAGTGATGTAGCTCATTATGCTACAAAACTATCGGTTGATACTATTGACGCTGCTTTGCTTAGAAGTAAAAAAATATTAGGTGCTACCGAGCGATTCAAAGTATTAAGTAACGGTGAACTTACTGCTAAAGTGAACGTGAGTGCACATGCATTTAGTGCTAAAGCTAAGGAAGCTATAGAAGCAAAAGGTGGTACTGCTAACTTATTAAAATAATCTTAATGAAAAGATTTTTAGATACATTAAAAAATATCTGGGCCATTGAGGACCTGCGAAATCGAATACTAACAACCTTGTTGTTGGTGTTGATTTATCGTTTTGGTTCATATGTGGTATTGCCCGGAATTAACGCTGCTGCCCTTGATACGCTAAAGGCTAAAGGCAGCGAAGGATTATTAGGAATATTCAACATGTTTGTTGGAGGTTCATTTTCACGTGCATCAGTTTTTGCTCTTGGAATCATGCCTTACATTTCAGCATCTATTGCTGTTCAGCTGTTGGGTATTGCTATCCCATATTTTCAAAAAATGCAGAAAGAAGGGGAGAGTGGCCGTAGAAAATTGAATCAAATAACGCGTATTGGAACTATTCTTATTACCTTCTTCCAAGCGATGGCTTATGTTACTTACCTAAAGTCACAAGTTGGTGAAGCCATCATTATTCCAGAAGGACTTTTCTGGCTTTCAACCTGTGTTGTACTTACAGCTGGTACCATGTTCTGTTTATGGTTGGGCGAAAAAATTACCGACAAAGGAATTGGAAACGGAGTATCACTTATCATCATGGTGGGAATTATGGCACGTTTACCGGCCGCCTTCTTTGGAGAATTGGATGCACGATTTAACCAAAGCGGAGGATTGATCGCCTTCTTGATTGAATTAGTTTTCTTGATGGGTGTGATTGTATTCATTATTTTGTTGGTACAAGGAACCAGAAAAATTCCAGTTCAATATGCTAAAAGAATAATTGGCAATAAACAATATGGTGGGGTTCGCCAGTATCTGCCTTTGAAAGTAAATGCTGCCGGTGTTATGCCTATCATCTTTGCTCAGGCGCTTATGTTTATTCCTGCTACAATTCTACAGTTCTTCCCAAATATGGATGCAACAGGATTTTTAGGAAGTTTAGTAACCTACACTTCATTTAGTCATAATCTTCTCTTTGGTTTGTTGGTTATCATTTTTACCTATTTCTATACAGCAATTATCATTAACCCAATACAAATGGCTGATGAAATGAAGCGTAACGGAGGTTTTATTCCAGGTGTTAAACCGGGTCGTAAAACATCAGAGTATATCGACGCTATTATGTCTCGTGTTACATTACCAGGATCAATATTTTTAGCTTTCGTAGCGATTATGCCAGCTTTTGCAAATGCAGTGGGTATTAATAGTCAGTTCGCTAGTTTCTTTGGCGGAACGTCAATCTTAATTATGGTGGGTACCATTTTAGATACTTTGCAACAAATTGAAAGTCATTTATTGATGCGACATTATGATGGATTAATGAAAACGGGTAGAATTAAAGGACGTAGTACTCCATCGGCAGTAGCTGTTGCTCAGGGATAGAAGTGTGGTTTTGACATCAGATTAGAGATTTAAGTAAAAAAGAAAATAGATGTCGGAAACAATAATATATAAGACAAAAGAGGAGATTGAATTAATTCGTAAAAGTTCTTTGCTTGTTTCAAAAACCTTAGCTGAAGTAGCTAAGATGCTGAAAGCCGGAATAACAACTGCAGAAGTAAACAAAGTAGTTGATCAGTATATTAGCGATCATGGTGGTTATCCTATTTTTAAAGGATACCAAGTGGGAGCTAATATTTATCCTGCTGCTGCTTGTATTTCAGTAAATGAAGAGGTGGTGCATGGTTTACCCGGCAGCAGAGTTTTGAAAAGCGGCGATATTGTATCAGTAGATTGTGGAGTGTTGATGAATGAATTTGTTGGTGATTCAGCCTATACATTCGCTATTGGAGAGGTTAGTGCTGATGTGGCTAAGCTTTTGAAAGTTACTAAGCAATCGTTGCTGGAAGGAGTGAATATGGCGAAAGTGAATAATAGGGTGGGTGATATTAGTTGGGCAGTTCAACAATATTGTGAGAAAGAAGGATTTGGAGTAGTCACTGAGTTGGTGGGGCATGGATTGGGAAGAGATTTGCACGAAGAACCACAAATACCAAATTATGGTAGAAGAGGCAGCGGAAAAAAATTATTGGACGGTTTGGTTATAGCCATAGAACCCATGATTAACTTAGGAACTAAAGATTTAGACATATTGGCCGATGGGTGGACGTACGCAACTCGTGATAAGAAACCATCAGCACATTTTGAACACACCCTAGCAGTGTTGAAAGAAGGAACAGAAATATTATCATCATTTGAAGAAATAGAAGCGGTAGAGAAAGCAAACAAAAATTTGAGTTACTGTCACTAAAAAACATAAATGGCAAAACAAGACGTAATAACGCAAGACGGAAATGTAGTGGATGCAATGAGC
>DAIMNW010000172.1:0-4834 GCA_036719905.1 Chitinophagales bacterium | reverse complement strand
GTACTATACCAATCAGACAGGCAACTATGCTTCGATGGATTGCATTCCACAGGTAACGGGCCTTTCTATCAATCCAGGGGCTAATGGTACAGGAGGAACTGCCGCTACAGCCACTTTTTCTTACGGCAGTATGGCAGGAGTGCAGGCTGTTAAGTATATATGCAATTTTATTACAGCACCAATGTCACCTTCCTTCCTTATGGCTACGCCACATGGTTCTCATCACAGCCACATTACATGGGTGGATAATGCGAACAATGAAACCGGTTATAAAATTGAGAGAAGTTCTACAGGAGCAAACGGTCCTTTCATACTGCAATCTAATTTACCAGCCGGTACTACCTCTTTTTCCGATTTCAATCAGCAACCTTTGGACACTTTTTGGTATCGGGTGTATGCATATAATAATTTGGGGCCTTCATTTTATTCCGATACAGTTATTTGCATAGTGCCTGATACGGTGCCTAATTTGCCTACTGGTTTAATAGCCAAAGGAATTTCATCTTCCAAAATAACCCTTAGCTGGAGCGATAATGCTACCAATGAACTTAGCTATATGATCGAGCAAAGCGGCAATGGAAGCACCGGTTGGGTATTGATTGACTCAGTAAACGCGAACAGTACAAAAGATACCATTAATAATCTTTTGTCAGTAACAGTTTATTATTATCGAGTGTATGCAAAAAATGTGGTTGGGGTTTCGGGTTATACCAATGTTACTTTTGATACTACACTAAATGGAATTCCATTCGCTCCTGGAAATCTAACAGCTACCGCAGTATCAAAAAGTGAAATTGATTTAACCTGGCTTGATAATTCATCCAACGAAGTCACCTTCATTTTAGAATATCAACCTGATGGTGGAAATTGGTTGCCAATTACGCTTCCTTTTAATACCATTAGTTATCATCATATCGGTTTGCCAGCTAATACGATTTATCATTACCGTATATCGGCGGTAAATGCTTTAGGTAGTTCTGCTACCACCACCATTGCTACCGATACCACCTTTGCCGATGTTGGAACACCTACTTTGTCTAATTACCTTTCACAGCCATTCATTTCTCCCAATCCTGATAATTCGGCTATACATTTATTCTTTCCTTTTGGTGTGAGCAATTTCTACACTATCCATATTTACAATTCAATAGGATTGAATTTGCTTAACACCAATTTCCAAAGTGGGGTATTTGGTAATGATTTGTTCAGTAAAACCATTTCAGTACTAGAATGGCCATCAGGCATGTATGTGGTAGAAATTAAAGAAAGCGGACGACGAACCTTGTTGAAATTTATAAAGCCATAAATCTCTTAGCCATAATCGGTGCCTGCACCATGTCGAATTGAATACCATCAATTTGGCGCACATTCAGTATACCCCTAACGGCATTGCTTATAAATACTTCGTCAGCACCCAACAAATCCTCTATGGAAATGTTTTTCTCTTGCACCGGATAATTCTCCATTATCCACCTTCTGCAGGTTCCCATAATACATTCATCGCACAGTGGAGGTGTAGAAATTTGATTATGCTTAATTATAAAAATATTAGCCATGGTTGTTTCACAAACAAAATCCTGTTGGTTGAGAAAAATCATATCGTCCAATCCAAGTCGAGAGCTTTCTTCTCGAGCCTTCGCATAATCGAAGGTGGAATAGGTTTTCAGATTTGATTTAGCGGAGTTCGGCTTTTTAAGTGGTTGATAGATACCGACTAGGATTCCATTAGCTCTTTGCAGTTCTACCTCATCAGAGAGATTCTCTACCTTGATTAGATAGTTCAGGTCATTTTGCTCAGCATCTTTCCAAACACTGAATCTTGCTCTATGTGTGGTGGGTAAATTATTTCTCAAAGCCAGTTCATTAATATTGGATTCAAGAAATGATTGAGTGAGGAATGAAGGAACTTTCCAGCCGCATTTTTTTATCCCGTAAACCAGTCTTTCAAGATGAAAATTTGCCAGCCTAATCTGCCCTAATTGGACGTACATGGATTCAAATAAATCTTCATTGGCTATTTTCTGAAGTTGAGCAGCTAATAATTCATCCGGCTGCAGCATAGTACCATTTAGGTTGATAAACATGGCTGCGGTTGACTAAAATGTCATTTCAGGAATATCTCTTTCTATTAAGAGTTTGCCAGCCGTTTTCATCTTTATTTCTTCAACTGTTACTCCAGGAGCACGTTCAATAAGTTTGAAACCTTCAGCTGTAACATCCATTACACACAAATCACTAACTATTCGTTTTACACATCCTACACCTGTGAGGGGTAAGGTGCATCTAGGTAAAAGCTTGCTTTCGCCTTTTGGGTTAGTGTGCATCATAGCTACAATGATATTTTTTGCAGAAGCCACTAAATCCATTGCGCCACCCATTCCTTTTACCATTTTGCCCGGAATTTTCCAGTTGGCAATATCGCCTTGCTCACTTACTTCCATGGCGCCTAGTACGGTTAGATCAACTTTTCCTGCTCTAATCATCCCAAAACTTTCAGCACTGTCGAAGAAAGCACCACCTGGCACTACGGTTACCGTTTCTTTGCCGGCATTAATTAAATCTGCATCCACGGCATCTTCGGTAGGGTAGGGTCCCATTCCTAATATTCCATTTTCACTTTGGAACATGACGGAAATACCATGAGGGATATAATTGCTCACCAATGTGGGAATACCAATTCCAAGGTTTACATAGAAACCGTCTTTTAGTTCTTTGGCGATGCGTTGCGCTATTTGATATTTGTCTAAAGCCATCTTTGTTTTAATTGTCAATCGGTTTATTTAAAATTATTTTTCTAAATGAATCGTTCTACGCTCAATTCGTTTTTCGTAATGTGTTCCTTGAAAAATGCGGTGCACATAAATGCCTGCTACATCTACTTCATCCGGATCAATTTCTCCAGGTTGCATTAGGTGTTCAACTTCAGCTATGGTGATGGTGCCAGCTTTTGCCATGCTTGTAGAAAAGTTACGGGTCGCTTTTCTGAAAACCAGATTGCCACCGGTATCTCCTTTCCATGCTTTTACAATGGCAAAGTCGGCATGTAAAGCCATTTCCATCAAATGCATTTTGCCATAAAATTCTCTTACTTCCTTTCCTGAAGCCACTTCGGTACCAAAACCTGCTGGCGTAAAAAAGGCTGGAATACCCATGGCCGCCATTTGAATTCGAGTGGCCAATGTGCCTTGAGGAATCAAGTCTACCTCTAATTCTCCGGCTAACAACTGACGTTCGAATTCGGCATTTTCACCTACATAGCTACTCATCATCTTTTTTATCTGCCTGGTTTTCAGCAATAAACCCAGTCCAAAATCATCCACTCCTGCATTGTTCGAAATGCAAGTAAGGTTTTTGACGCCACTCTTCACCAGGGCTGCAATGCAGTTCTCTGGAATACCATTTAATCCGAACCCACCGAGCATTAGCGTTTGCCCATCTTTAATATCCCTGATGGCTTCTTCAGCATTTTTTACTTCTTTGTTCATTTTGAGTATATTGATTTACGATTAATTACTTTTTTTACTTAAATCATTAATTATTTGCCCATAGATTTCATCTAATTTGTCGCCATGAGCACAATAATAATCGAAAGATTTTTCAAATTGATCACGATTGATTTTATGTTGTGAAAAAATCTGAGAGTAATATCGGCTATAAAGCTTATTCACTGTATCGCCCGTTAAACTTTGATTTTGAATCGCGGCATCGGCAAGATGCATTTCGGTTAATATCGATTGCATGTCTGCCGGTTGGAGGATTTCATCGGGCACAGGGGCATCTTTCTTTTCAGCACAAGCAATAAGAAGGAGTGTAGAAAAAAGAAAAAGAAGAAGCGGTCGGGGATTCATATTTTTGCCTTTCATTGCTTTTGCAAAGATGATAAATTTAGAACAATATTATTTAATCAAATCGGAATTAGATAAAGCTGGAGCTAGATTGGTAGCTGTTTCTAAAACTAAATCCGTTGAAGATATACTTACCCTGTATAAGGCCGGTCAAAGAAATTTTGGTGAGAATTATGTTCAGGAATTACTGACCAAGAAGGAATTGTTACCAGATGATATCGAGTGGCATTTTATTGGTCATTTGCAAACCAATAAGGTGAAAATGATTTCACCTTTTATTGCCTGCATAGAAGGGGTGGATTCTCATAAACTGCTTAAAGAGATAAATAAAGAAGCAGCCAAGCAAAATCAAGTAATTACTTGTCTGCTTCAGGTGTTCATCGCCAGTGAAGAAACAAAATTTGGCTTAAATGAACTGGAGCTACAACAATTGTTGAAAGACTTTCATGCAACAGACTATCCTCACATTCGCCTTGGTGGATTAATGGGTATGGCTTCGTTCACCTCTAATCAGCTGGTAATTGCAAATGAATTTGCATTATTAAGATCATTGTTTGAAAAAGTAAAAACCGAATATTTAAAGAATGATCCGGATTTTAAACATTTGAGTATGGGCATGAGTAGCGATTATAAACTTGCGCTATCACATGGTTCTACTTCGGTTCGAATTGGGAGCTTGCTTTTTGGGGAGCGTAATTACAATTTGAGTAAGTAGTTTGTTACATAATCTTCAACACCGGCTTCCAAGGTTTTGAATTCTTCTTTAAAACCTGCAGCACGTAACTTTTCCATATTGGCTTCGGTGAAGTACTGGTACTTATCCCGAATATCAAGAGGTGTGTCTATATATTTGATAGTAATTTTTTTCTGCAGTGATTTTCCAATCGCATTTGCCTAATCATTAAAAGTTCGGGCTTTGCCTGTGCCCAGATTGTAGATTCCGCTTTTGGGTTTATGTTCCCGAAAAAATAGCATAACTCGTATTACAT
>DAIMNW010000026.1:0-17577 GCA_036719905.1 Chitinophagales bacterium | reverse complement strand
CTATAAAGGGAGTAGGTTATAAACTAGAAGTTTAGTACCTGTTGCAAAGACAATTAATTGTGAAAAATTTTAAGCCACGAACTATCGCATTTTATGCTTCCCTTTTGCTAGCTGCAATAACCAGTCTGGCATGTTATTTAGTCGGTGGAGCCAGCTTGCCTTGGGCAAAAATTTCGATAATTTGTCTAGCAGTATTCATTGCTGGTTTTATCATTTTTCTCTATCTTATTGAGCAATTCATTTACCGTCGAATAAAAGTTATATACAAGGCCATTCATTCGTTAAAGCTTGGCAAAGATTTAAAAGATGCGATGGGTGAGTCAATTGGCGATGATCCATTAAACGATGTGGAATCAGAGGTTGCTAAGTGGGCATCAGATAAGCGTACCGAACTGGATGAAATGCGTAGGCTGGAGAAATACCGAAAAGAATTCTTGGCTAACCTTTCTCATGAGTTAAAAACTCCTCTATTCAGCATTCAGGGCTATTTACATACCTTGAACGATGGTGCCTTGGACGATGGCGAAGTGAACTATAAGTTTATTCAAAAATCAATTACAAGTACTGAAAGATTGGTGAATTTGGTGGCGGATTTAGAAGAAATAACTAAAATAGAACAAGGCGAAGTGGCGCTTAATGTTTCAAGTTTTGACATCAATAAATTGGTGAAGGAAGTTTTTAATGAAATGGAGGTAAAAGCTGCTCAGCATCAGATTGAATTTGGAATTAAAAAAGGAACCGATACAGAATTTATGGTGTTGGCCGACCGGGAAAAAATTAGACAAGTGCTAATCAATTTGGTAGACAATTCTATTAAATACGGAAATCCAAATACCTCTACTATTGCCAGTTTTTACGATATGGGAGATAACATTATGGTGGAGATAACAGATGAAGGAAAAGGAATAGCTGAACATCATCTACCAAGATTATTTGAGCGCTTTTACCGGGTTGATCATAGCCGCGACCGAGGCGCTGGAGGCACCGGCCTTGGTTTAGCCATTGTAAAGCATATAATAGAAGCTCATAACCAAACCGTTCATGTTCGAAGCACTCTGAATATTGGTAGTACCTTTGGTTTTACGTTACAAAAAGCAAGTAGTACTCGAAGCACATCCCGTAAACATTCAAATTCCCAACTATTTTAATAATAACACTTACTCAACTCACATTAATATCATTTTCAATTTTAAACAAAAAATATCACCATGGCCTTAGATTCTGTACTGAAATACTTTACCCCAAAAGATCGAAAATTTTATACATTTTTCGATGAACAAGTTGCCAACCTTGTGCTAATTGCCGAGGCTATGAACGAATTGCTGAAAACGACAGATGCCAATAAGCAGGCGGATTTGGAAAAAGAAGTAGAGCGGCTCGAGCACGTTTGTGACCAGTGTACACACAAAATATTTTTAGAATTGAGCAAAAGCTTCATCACTCCATTCGACCGTGAAGATATTCATAGACTGGCTTCTTCAGTTGATGAAATAGCCGATTATATTCATGGAGCTAGCAAGCGTATGGCCATGTATAAAGTTACCGAGCCAAGCGCCGCCATGAAAAAACTAGGAGAGCTAATTCTACAATGCACCTTAGAATTGCAAAAAGGTATTAATGAGCTTCGTAATATGAAAAACCTGCGTAACGTAACTGATGCTTGTGTACGCTTGAATAGCATTGAGAATCATGCCGATGATATTTACGATACGGCTGTGGCCGATTTGTTCGATAATGAAAAGGATGCAATCAAGCTAATTAAGCATAAAGAAATTCTATATGCACTTGAAACTGCAACGGACATGGCTGAAGATGCTGCTAACGTTTTAGAATCCATCATTGTAAAAACCTCCTAATCCAATTTATTGAATACCAGCTCAACACCTCACCTATGTCGTTGCTACTTGTTATTATCTTTTTTGCATTGATTTTTGATTACATCAATGGTTTCCACGATGCTGCCAATTCAATTGCCACTATAGTTTCCACAAAGGTATTGTCACCTTTTCAAGCGGTGCTATGGGCTGCCTTTTTCAACTTCGTAGCATTCATGATTTTTAAAGATCATGCAGTAGCAAATACCATTGGTAAAACAGTGAGGGTGGAGTTTGTTACACTTCCTGTTATTCTTTCTGGATTAATTGCGGCTATAATGTGGAATCTGCTAACCTGGTGGTATGGCATACCTTCATCATCATCACATACTCTTATTGGAGGATTTGCAGGTTCGGCAGTTTGTTATGCTGTAATAACAAAAGGCTGGCTGCCCCTTTTTCAAGTAGTAGATAGCGCTAAGATAGGGAAGACCATTCTATTCATTTTTCTGGCACCATTGATTGGAATGGTTATTTCCATGTTCTTCACATTTGTTACAATCAGCCGCAATATTGTCATCAAGTCAGGAATACTTTTACTTTCGACAGTTGGTCTTTGGTTTTTGTTTCAGGGTTTCCAAACCGATAAGATTAACGAAAACATTAGCAAATATTATAAGGCTGACAAATACGAATTCGAAGTTGACAAACTGACCTACGAATTTGAAGAGAAAAAAGACAACGGCCTACTAGTAAAGCTAAACGAGAGCAAAGAAAAGTTAGAAAAGGCAAAAGAGTGTAGCGATAAATCGATGCTTTACACTCCCGATTATGAAAGCAAAGGTGCCGAGTATGTGGCCAACAATATTGTAAACAATGTAGATTTAAAAGCCACCGAACGAAGCAAGATGAAAGACAAACTGATGGCGTATTTCAAAGTTGAACAATTACGCATATTATCGAAACGAGATAAATCAAAAGAGAAAGACTATGCTTTCGCAAAAAATGCCACTGACAGTTTGATCCCAATTATAAAGAAACTTCAAGTGGTTGGATTTGATAGCACTATTGCTTTGATGTCTGCTAAAGTGGGGATTGGATACGACAAAATGGATGACTTTAAATCGAAAATGAAAGTAGATGTGAAGGCCGATTTGATTAAGGAAATGAAAAAAGCTGATAATATGATTTTACGATGGTGCTTAATAGGCATGTTGCTGATTTTTGTAGCTGCCTTCATTTATAATGATGCCATTCAAGAACCAAGTGCCAGCCGAACTTCCGGCATGTTTAAAAAACTGCAGTTACTTTCATCGGCTGCCTTTAGCATAGGCCACGGTGGCAACGATGCACAAAAAGTAATGGGAATTATAGCAGCAGCTATGATAGCTAACGGCGACATTTTAGATATAAAAGCCATGCCTGATTGGGTTCCTTTAGCATGCTATTTGGCAATAGGCTTAGGCACCTTGAGCGGCGGTTGGCGAATTGTAAAAACTATGGGTTCTAAAATCACCAAAGTAACTCCACTGGAAGGAGTTTGTGCCGAAACTGCCGGTGCCACTACTCTATTCCTCACCGAACAAATGGGAATTCCGGTATCTACAACCCATACCATCACCGGCTCAATAATAGGGGCCGGGGTTACCAAACGCCTTTCGGCCGTACGATGGGGGGTTACTATCAATATTCTTTGGGCATGGATTTTAACCATTCCGGTAAGTGCAATTCTAGGGGCTGGGATTTATTTGATTACCAACTGGTTTATTAACCATTAAGAATTTTTTGTTTCCTAGGATGCAGAAATAGTGGCCTTTCGAATGGCTTCTGCATACCCCTTAGGCAAATTGATAGCATCCAATTGGTCCACTGAAAAGAGTGCTACTTCCTTATGCTCGTGGCTAATTTGTATGTCATCCACATTAGTATAACCATGCTGACAACTAAATGCAATCATCAAAACATCCACTGTATTGCGAATAGTATATACCCACACATGAGCTACATTCCCAATCTTTATATCCAAATTTAATTCTTCCTTAACCTCTCTGGCAGCACAACTGGTTGGAGTTTCCATAGGTTCCAACTTGCCACCCGGCAACTCCCATTCCTCCCGTTCATTTTTTAGAAGCACCACCTTTTGTGAAATAATTATGACAACTTTGACCGAAACAGGATATCGCCGGGCAAAAAAATCAGATGGTACTATGACCGAAAGCCAGCGGATTAATAGGTGTTTCAAATAAGTATTATTTAAATCGAATAGCTACTACGGGGTCCATTTTAGAAGCTTTTAGGGCCGGAATAAAACCTGCCACCAGTCCAATTCCGGCCGAAAGTCCAATACCAAAAAGCATATTCCCAAAACTTAAA
This sequence comes from Chitinophagales bacterium, assembly GCA_036719905.1. Taxonomy (GTDB): domain Bacteria; phylum Bacteroidota; class Bacteroidia; order Chitinophagales; family CAIODY01; genus DAIMNW01. Next base: position 13,390 of record DAIMNW010000026.1, on the reverse strand, counting down.
AATAATTGAAAATCAAGCACATACTTGCCGGCTTCAATGATTCCAAAAACAAGAAGCAGCCCAAATAATCCACCGAAAAGGCAAAGTACTACTGATTCTATCAAAAATTCGAGTAATATATACGAAGCTGGCGCTCCCAATGCTTTTTTAATGCCAATCATAGGTGTGCGTTCACGAACCGAAACAAACATGATATTAGCAATACCAAATCCACCTACCACTATCGACAGCAAACCAATCAGCAGCCCGGCAATATCGACCACCTGAAACAATGAGCCAAGACCATTGCTGATAACGCTTAACTCGTTGAGCGCAAAATTGTCTTCTTCTTTTGGCTTTTGCTTTCGAGCCGAACGCAATTCCCTTCTCAATTCATCCTTTAAAGTGTTTATCTCGTAGCCATCTCGTAGCTGAACTCTTAAATGTGATTCATTATTCATGGCGTCGGTATTCACCAGATTACGGAGAAATGAGTAGGGCAAGATTACCATATCATCAAATGAATCGCCCATCATGCGCTGACCACTCGGTTTCATGACTCCTATTACCTGCAAACGGTGGTTTTGAAAGGTGATCCACTTGCCAACGGATGAGCTGGCCGTTGGAAACAAGCCTCTGGCTATATTGGCTCCAATTACAACTTCAGGCGCACTGCCTTGACTCTCGGCCGAAGTAAAGAACCTTCCATCCTGAAAATCGAGCGCCTCTAATTGGTCATATTCATAGGAAACACCTATCGAGGTTGCATTGTCTAGCACATTATTGCCGGCCTTAACCTCTTTTTGTCCTAATTCCAAAATAATAACCGCCAATTCTGCACTTTTCACATTCTGCTTTATACGATTCAGCTCGTTCATATTGGGAACCGGTCGGTTCATGTATTTCCACCAGGCATAATCTTTATCGTCGAATGACCAGGGCCATTTTTGAACATAAATAACATTGCTCCCCAAACGATTAACACTCTCTTGAATGTTATGCTCGAGGCTACCAACCACCGCAAACACGGTAATCACACAAAAAATTCCAATGGTAATACCCAATAAAGAAAGAAACGACCTCAATTTATTGCCCGACAGCTCAGCCCAAGCCATTTTGATACTTTGAACAATAATCTGAAAGAGAATTAGCATAGCAAAAAGCCTATTGGGTAATGGTTTGGGAGTTGATTAAGAATATAATTCATCATTTACTTGACAAGGGCCCTTTTTGGCCGTACATTAGCGCACTTTTTTAAGGAAAATGAATTCTATTTTGGAAAATTTATGCTCAAAAATAGCTTACCAAATGAATTCGTTGCAAATTAATCATTCTTACCAAAATTTTTCATGAAGCTATCGTCATTTAACATTGATTTACCTCAGAACCTTATTGCTCAAAGCCCTTCCAAGCATAGAGAAGATGCACGTTTGATGGTGATAAACCGCCAAACCGGTAAAATTGCACACAAGCATTTTCGCGATGTACTTACCTATTTCGACGATAAAGACGTAATGGTCATCAACAATACCAAGGTTTTTCCGGCCCGTTTATATGGTAAAAAGGAAAAGACCGGAGCAAAAATTGAGGTATTTCTACTTCGCGAACTAAATGAAAGTCAGCGGCTTTGGGATGTTTTGGTAGATCCGGCTCGTAAAATACGGGTGGGCAACAAACTGTATTTTGGTGATGATGATTTGTTGGTTGCCGAGGTAGTTGATAATACCACTTCACGTGGCCGTACCATCCGATTCTTGTTTGATGGCACCGACGAAGAATTTAAGGCAACTTTAACCGCCATGGGCGAAACCCCACTGCCAAGGTATATTAAACGCAAACCCACCGAAGACGATGCTGAGCGCTACCAAACTGTGTTTGCTCGTCATGAAGGGGCCGTAGCTGCACCTACTGCCGGCTTGCACTTTAGCAAGACATTGATGAAAAAAATGGAAATTAAAGGGGTAAATTTTGCCGAAGTAACTCTGCACGTTGGATTAGGCACTTTCCGTTCCATAGAAGTGGAGGATTTATCCAAACACAAAATGGATGCCGAGCAATTTAGCGTAGAAGCTGAGTGCTGTGCCATCGTCAATAAAGCAAAACAAGAAGGACGAAAAATATGTTCGGTTGGTACTACCAGTATGCGATCGCTCGAATCGTCAATTACCGCTCAGGGATTGCTAAAACCTACTGCCGGTTGGACTAATTTATTCATCCATCCGCCTTACAATTTCAATATCGCCAATTCATTAATTACCAATTTTCATCTACCTAAAACAAGCTTGCTTATTATGGTAGCAGCTTTTGGTGGTTATGATTTAATAATGGAAGCCTACCAGCAGGCTATTAAAGAGAAATACCGTTTCTACAGCTATGGCGATGCCATGTTGATTATCTAACATTTCTATAAACACACGAAAGCCGCTTCTTCTATGAATGAGCGGCTTTTTTGTTGAATAATTAATTGAGAATAAATCTGGCAAGCTAAACCTGTTGAGCACTGCCGCCTTATTTAAAAAACAATGGCAATGAAACCAAGTTAATCCTAACACCTGAATAAATCTTTCAGAACACTTATCAGCCAATGTCGGATGACTTAAGACCGGTGCTAAAACAATACTGACCTCTGAATACTGAAATCTGATTATTACATTTACACCCTATGCCAAAAATATCACAACGAGGTGAGCACATGCCCTCCTCCCCCATCCGAAAACTTGTTCCATTTGCCGAAGCTGCTAAAAAAAGAGGCACCAAGGTTTATCACCTGAACATTGGGCAGCCCGATATTGAAACCCCAAAGGCGGCCTTAGATGCAGTTAGAAATTCTGATTTTAAAGTCTTGGAATATAGCCACAGTGCAGGTAATGAGAGCTATCGCAGGAAACTGGTGACGTATTACAACCGTTTCGGCATTGACTTAGATTATAGCCAGATAATGGTCACTACCGGAGGCAGCGAAGCCATTTTATTTTCTATGATGGCCTGCCTAGATGCCGGTGATGAAATTATTATTCCCGAACCTTTTTATGCTAATTACAACGGCTTTGCCATAGCCGCCGATGTGGAAATTAAACCAATCACATCGCATATCGAAAATGGTTTCGCTCTGCCACCTATTGAGGAGTTTGAAAAGTTAATTACACCAAAAACAAAGGCTATAGTAATCTGCAACCCGAACAATCCTACCGGCTATTTATATACCAAAGCGGAGATGGAAGCCTTGGCTGCCTTGGTAAAAAAATACGATTTGTATCTATTCAGCGATGAAGCTTACCGTGAGTTTTGTTACGATGGTGCAAAGCCATTCTCGGCCTTATTATTGAAGGGAATTGAAGAAAATGTGGTGGTAGCCGATACTATTAGTAAACGCTATAGTGCTTGTGGAGGCCGCATTGGCGCATTGGTTACTAAAAACAAAGCCTTATTTGATGCCTGCATGAAATTTGCCCAGGCCCGATTAAGCCCTCCTTCTTTTGCTCAAATACTGGGCGAAGCAGCTATTGATTTACCACTCGATTATTTTGATGAGGTAAAAAATGAGTACACCCGACGACGCAATCTGATGGTAGAGATGCTGAACAAAATACCGGATGTATTTTGTCCTAATCCGGGGGGTGCATTTTATGCCATTGCCCGTTTACCTATTGACGATGCCGATAAATTTTGCCAATGGTTGTTAGAAGAATTCAGCTATCAAAACCAAACCGTGATGCTGGCACCTGCTACCGGTTTTTATTCAACTCCGGACCTGGGCAAAAACGAAGTTCGTCTGGCTTATGTATTAAACGAAACCGATTTACGAAAAGCTATGGAGTGCTTGGAAGTGGCGCTGGGAGAGTTTAAAAAAACAATGAACAAAGCTTAAGATGGAACTCCCAAAAACATATTCCCATACCAACATTGAAGATAAATGGTTTGCTCATTGGATGAGCAAGCAATATTTTAAATCTACCCCTGATGACCGAGAGCCATTCACTATTGTCATCCCTCCACCCAATGTAACAGGCGTATTGCACATGGGCCATACATTGAATGAAACCATTCAGGATATTTTGATACGTCATGCTCGTATGACCGGCAAAAATGCCTGCTGGGTGCCCGGTACCGATCATGCTAGCATAGCTACCGAATCGAAAGTAGTAGCCATGTTGCAGGAACGAGGAATCAAAAAATCGGATTTAACCCGAGATGAGTTTTTGAAATATGCATTCGAATGGAAAGATAAATATGGAGGTATCATTCTATCCCAATTAGAAAAATTGGGTTGTAGTTGCGATTATGATAGAGTGAATTTTACCATGGACGACCACTATTATAAAGCTGTTATAAAAGTGTTTGTTGATTTGTACAACAAAGGTTTGATTTATCGCGGAGCCAGAATGATTAACTGGGACCCGGCAGCTTTAACAGCGTTGAGCGATGAAGAAGTAGAATACAGAGAGGTGAATTCAAAACTTTATTATGTAAAATACGCTCTTGAAATTCCACAAACTCAACACTCAACACTCAACACTCAAAATTTCATCACAGTTGCAACCACTCGACCCGAAACCATCCTTGGTGATGTGGCCATTTGTGCCAATCCTAATGATGAACGCTATGCTCACTTGAAAGGTGCGTATGCTTATGTACCATTAATCAACAGAAAAATTCCAATCATTTTTGATGAATATGTAGATGCAAGTTTTGGTACAGGCTGTTTGAAAATTACACCGGCGCATGATTTGGCCGATTACAATATTGGTTTAAAACATAACCTTCCCATCATTGATACATTGAACCCTAATGGAACTTTGAGCGAAGCAGCACAGCTTTATGTGGGAGAGGATAGATTTATTGCTCGTAAAAAAATTGCAAAAGATTTGGCTGCAGCCGGATTGCTCGAGAAGGAAGAAGACATTAAAAATAAAAATGGCTTTAGCCAGCGGAGCAATGCGGTGGTAGAGCCTAGGATTTCGACACAATGGTTTGTAAAAATGGCGGAACTAGGCAAAGCGGCAAGCCAAGCCCATACAACCGGTGATGTTAGATTTTATCCAGAAAAATTTGATAACACCTTCAAGTATTGGATGGAGAATATCAAAGATTAGCGGATTAGTCGGCAGCTTTGGAGGGGGCTGCTTATACCGGCCTATTATGATGCAGACGGAAATGTGGAAGCGGCGGAATCGATAGAAATAGACATTGAATAGCTAAAAATTAAAAACTCAAAACTCAAAACCGAAAATGTAATTCAAGACAGCGATGTACTCGACACTTGGTTCTCATCTTGGTTATGGCCTATTGAAGTTTTTGAAGGAATTACTAATCCCGGAAATCCGGATCATCAGTATTATTACCCGACAAATGTTTTAGTAACAGGGCAGGATATTATTTTCTTTTGGGTTGCCCGAATGATGATGGCCGGTTTTGAATACGAGCACAAGCGACCATTTAAGGATGTGTACTTCACCGGTATGGTACGAGATAAGCAAGGCCGTAAAATGAGCAAGAGCCTTGGCAATTCGCCTGATTTGTTAGGCTTAATAGATAAATTTGGTGCCGACGCAGTTCGTTTTGGAATAATGATTTCATCGCCGGCTGGAAACGATTTATTATTTGATGAAAGCAGTTGTGAACAAGGCCGAAATTTTAACAACAAAATTTGGAATGCATTACGATTGATAAAAGGTTGGGAGATAACTGAAGGTAATCCTTCCACAATAAGTACAAATCAGTTTGCTATTGCTTGGTTTGATGCCCGATTAAAAAAAGTGAGTGAAGATTATCACCAGCACATTAAGTCCTATAGGTTGAATGATGCTCTGCTAAGCATTTATAGCTTGATATGGGACGATTTTTGCGCTTGGTATTTAGAGTTGGTAAAGCCAGAATTTATTGACGGCAAATCATTACCCATTGACAAAGTTACTTACGAAGCTACAGTTTCATTCTTTGAAAAGCTGATGCACCTATTGCATCCTTTTATGCCATTTGTGAGTGAAGAAATTTATCATTTGCTTGGCACTCAAAAGGATGATTTGGCAGTGAAACAATTTGAAAATTTTGAACTTTCAAAAGCCGAAAACGCAGTTTTAGAAAATGGAGAATTGCTTAAGCAAATCGTTTCCTCAGTTCGAGATGCCCGAAACAAGAATCAAATAAAACCCAAAGACCAATTGCCTCTGTCAATACAGTCAAAACATCAAAATGTTTTTGAGCCCATCCTGTCTGGAATACAGAAATTAGGAAACATTTCCTCTATCCACTTCACCATGGATACCCTAAAAGATGCTATTACTTTTGTTATTGGGCAAGACACTTTCTTTTTACAAGCAGGTGATTTGATAAATAAAAGTGCCCAAAAAGAAGAGTTAGAAAAGGAACTGGCTTATCTCAAAGGCTTTTTAGAATCAGTACAAAAGAAACTAGCCAACGAAAAATTTGTAGCCAATGCCAAGCCTGAACTGATAGCCATCGAACGCAAAAAGGAGGCTGATGCCATCTCAAAAATCAGTACCATCCAAGTTAGTTTAAGCCAGGCAAATTGATTACCAGTTAACATACTTCATGAGGCAATTAATGGAGGTAAATTACTATCTTCGCCAAATTAAGATATATAACAGAAAATCAGGCCTTTAAGCATGTACGAAACGGCTTTTCATAAGCAAGACCTAAGCAATTTGAAGTTTTTAGTGACTGGCGGTGCCGGATTCATAGGATCTCATATTGTACAATACCTTCTTAAATATGGTGCAAAAGTTAGAGTTCTAGATAATCTTCTCACCGGATTTCAGCGCAATGTTGATTTATTTGCTGCCCACCCAAATTACGAATTTATACATGGCGATATTACCGATGCCGAAACCTGTGCAAAGGCCTGTAAAGATATTGATTACGTAAGCCATCAGGCAGCCTTAGGCTCGGTACCAAGGTCCATCAAAAATCCGCAAAACACACACAACATTAATGTGAATGGATTTTTAAATATGCTAATAGCCGCACGTGATGCCAAGGTGCAGCGAATGGTATTTGCTTCATCATCTTCAGTATATGGCGACAGCCCCGATTTGCCAAAGGTGGAAACTAAAATTGGCAAACCTTTATCGCCTTATGCCGTTACAAAATATACCAATGAAATATACGCCCATGTATTTGCACATGTGTATGGCATGCCGGTTTTAGGATTCAGATATTTTAATGTTTTTGGTCCCCGACAAGACCCTGATGGTGTGTATGCAGCAGTTATTCCATTATTTATTAAAAAAATGTTGAATAATGAAAGCCCAATGATTGATGGCGACGGATTGCAAACTCGTGATTTTACATTTGTAGAAAATGCTGTTCAAGCCAACATACGAGGCATGTTAGCTGAAAATGAAGAATGCTGTGATAAAATATATAATGTAGCAGTTGGGAAAAATTATTCGGTATTGGATATGGTGAATGAACTAAAAAAAATAATTGGAACCGATATAAATGCCACCCATCGTGAAACCAGAAGCGGCGATATCAGAAATTCATTAGCAGATATCTCACAAGCTAAAAAATATCTTTCGTACGAACCCACAGTTTATTTTTCTGATGGACTTCACCAAACTGTGAACTTTTTTAAACAAAAATAATTTTCAAGGAAATGAAACACCTCCCTAAATTGATTCTTTCTATACTCTTTATCCTGCTTTTCAATTTGAGTGGCCATGCACAAGTAGGAACAAGCACTTCCCCATCGGCTTCAGATCTAATGAACTTGATGAACGGTGGATCCCTCTCAAGTCTCAAGGCAGCAAGTGGGCTATCTGATAGTGACATGAAAAATTTGCTTGATCAATATACATCTGGAAAAAGCAGCACTTCGCCCAAAATTAATAGCACAATAGTTACTGGAACCCCAGCCGATTCTTTTTTGAATAAAAACATTAGACCCAAGATTTCGAACCAATCAGATGCTAAAGAAATATTGCCTGCCAATCTTGCCTTTATGAATTCTAAGCAAGTGAAATCAGATACTGTTAAAAATGAAATTGACTCATCCGGTGCAAATTTGGACATCTTTGGACATAATTACTTCACCAATGCTAATATGGCTGTGTTTTCAAATGCTACAGATGCTCACGCCCCTGAAAATTACACTTTAGCTGCCGGCGATGAGCTAAATATTTCAATTTGGGGAAATTCAGAATACAATGAAGTTTTCAAGATTGATAATGATGGATTTATTCAGCCACTTACGGTAGGAAGAATTTATCTGAAAGGATTAAGCTTTAAGGATGGGCGAGATTTAATCAGAAAAAAATTCTCAGCCTACTATGATTTAGTAGGCTCGAAATTAGCCATTAGCTTAATTTACAGCCGCGTTATTCAAGTAAATGTAGTTGGAGAAGTGAACACCCCGGGTACGTATTCTATCGCAGCCACTAATAGCGCTTATAATTCTTTGATTGCAGCTAATGGGCCAAACAAAATTGGAAGTGTACGTAACATTCAAATCAATAGAGATGGCAAAACAATTAAAACGTTGGATATTTATAAATTTTTGAACCATCCATCGGCTGACCAAGATTTCTTCCTGCAACAAAACGATTATATTATTGTGCCACCATATGATAAGACCTGTGTGATTAGTGGCGATGTAAAACGCCAAGGCAAATATGAGTTGCTTGAAAACGAAACACTTGCTGACCTGATTGGCTTTGCAGGAGGATTAAAATCAAGCGCATTCACAAAGACAATTCAGCTAAAACGCTATAGTCTAAACCGTGTAATTTATGAGGATATTGACTACGAAAAATTATTGGCAGAAAAAAAATCATTTAATTTAAACGATGGCGATGAAATCTTTGTTCAAAAAATTTCTGATAAAACGTCTAACTATGTGGAGGTAAGTGGAGCCATTAAACAACAAGGGAAATATGATATAGAAAATGGAAAAACGTTGCTTAGCGATATTATTACTAAGTCAGGAGGTGTAGAATTTGACGCCTATATGGATCGTGCATTCATTCTGCGCACACTCAAAGATTTCTCGAAAACCTATATCCCATTCAACCTATCTGAAGTAATTGCACACCCAGGATCAACTGCAGACGTTATACTGCAGCCACTCGACGAAATCAAAATTTTGTCTAAACACCTATTCACAGAAAAATTTACTGTGAGCATTGAAGGATCGGTTAAAACGCCGGGAACCTTTCCGTATGGAAAAGGAATGACCCTGAGCGATTTGCTTTATTTTTCTGGTGGATTCAAACAGGAAGCTGCTAATAACAGAATCGAAATATCAAGAATATTTAACAAGGAAACTGCCACCGGCAATACTCTTCCAATTCGAACTAATATTATTGCCGTCGAAAACATTAACCCTGATTTAAACCTTGATGCTAGTGCTTCAGAATTTGTACTCGAGCCTTTTGACCAGGTATTCATTCGCAAATCTTCCGATTTTTATTTACAACGTAACATCGAAGTCAATGGAGAGGTAAAATTTCCTGGAAAGTATTCGCTACATGCATACAATGAACGCCTGCTCGATATGGTAAAAAGATGTGGAGGTTTTACAGAAGAAGCGTTTTTAAAAGGCGCTACACTTAGTCGCAAGGAATTTAATCTTGGTTACGTGATTTTGGATATTGACAAAGCGAAAGAAAACCCACAATCAAAGTTTAATTATGTATTAAAAGAAGGTGATATTATTAGCATCCCTAAAGTAAATGAAGTGATTAGTATGAGTGGAGCAATCCGTTACCAAAACATTTCATCACAAAACAAGATTAACGTGCCTTTTGAAAAAGGTCGCCGAGCTAAATACTATGTAAACAGTTATGTAGGAGGCTTTGAAAAAAACGCAGCAAGAAACAAAACGTATGTAATAGCACCCAACGGGAAAATTGGACGAACAAAGAGTATCATGTTTATCAACTTCTATCCATCGGTTGAACAAGGAGCTTCCATCATAGTTCCTGAGAAGGAGAAAGTGGAAAAAGTGGAAAGAGAAAGAAAAGAAATTGATTGGAACAGGGTAATTGAGAGCACAACCATAAAAATAACTGGACTATTGACAATCTATTTACTGCTAAAAAACACGGGCCTCATCACCAAAGTAACCAGCAAATAAGAAATTATGAACCAGCAGGAAGACCTCTCTAAAATAGCCCCATTATCCTATATAATTAAACTACTAAAGGACGTCATACTTTTCCTACTGCGGAGGTGGATTGTTCTTCTCATAGTTGGGCTGCTCTTTGGAGCACTTGGTTATTTTGTAGCTAAATATAAAGGGTACACCTACGTTGCATATGCCTCTTTCACCAATCAAGAGGCGAACTCGGCTTCTTTTGCAACGCAGATTGCATCGCAAATTGGAATTAATATTGGAAGCCTAGGTGGTAGCAATAATGATGCAGTGAATGTGATTGGCCTTTCTACTTCTCGAAGAATAGTAGTGGTTGCTTTATTACAAAAAGCAACTATCAATCAAAAAAATGATTTATTGATTAACCACTATATTTCCCTTTACAAGCAGGAAGCTATTTGTGAAAAAATTTCTGAGCAGCCCAACTTCAGATTTACACATTCCAATATCAAGGAATTATCTTCGATTGAAAATGAACTTTTAAATTACTTTTTTGAAAAAATAAATGAGAACATCATAGAAGCCAAATATGATGATGAAATTGGTTTTAATGTTTTGAAAGTAACCTCTAAATCACTTGAATTTTCCCAAGCATTAAATCAGAATATTTTAGCTCAAACCAACCAATATTTATTTGAGCTAGCCCAGAAAAAAACGATAGAACAATTCGATGTAACGGTAGACAGAAAAGATTCAATATATAAAGTATTACAGGCAAAAGAACTTCAATTGGCTCGTTTAAAAGACAGCAAGAAAAACAATATATCTTCTTCAACTTTAGTCGACCAATCAGAGCTAATTCGCGATATCGCCATTTTATCTCAGATGTATTCACAGGCGTCAGCAGCGTTTGAAATTTCAAAAGTTACACTTTCTACCAATCAATCTGGACTCCTAATAATTGACAGTCCTTCCTTTTCTGTCAAAATAGAGCGGCCTAGCAAACTTCTGTACGCCGTCGTGTTCGCCTTTTTAAGTGAATTCATTACAGTTTGTTTGATGCTTTTCTATAAAAGCTTTAACCAGATACTGAAAAAAGAACAAAATGAAATTGAGAGAAACAGGAATAGCTGATCTGCTAATTATTGAGCCAACTATTCATCGTGACACCCGTGGATTTTTCTTCGAGAGTTTTAATCAGTTTGCATTCGAGAAAGCAATTGGAAGGTCAATCAGTTTTGTTCAAGACAACCGGGCGTTTTCTACTAAAGGTGTGTTGAGAGGCTTGCATTTTCAAAAACCGCCATTTGCTCAAAGCAAATTAGTTAGTGTATTGAATGGTTGTGTATACGATGTGGTCGTCGATTTGCGCCCCACTTCAACTACATTTGGCAAAAGCTTTGGGATTGAACTATCCTCCACCAATCATCTGCAATTGTTTGTTCCAAAAGGTTTTGCGCATGGCTATGCTGTGTTAAGTGAGACAGCCGACTTCTTTTATAAAGTAGACGAATATTATACTAAGGAAGCTGAGTCTGGTATTATTTGGAATGATGAAGATTTAGAAATTGACTGGAAAATCTCTCCTTCAGAAATGTGCATTTCAGCTAAAGACAAATTACTACCAACCTTTAGACAATTCAAGAAGTAGGTATGAAAGTGAAAAATTATCTCTCATTAATTAAATTTTCACACTCAGTATTTGCATTGCCATTTGCCATTATTGGATTGCTGTTAGGCTATCAAGAAATTAATAATTTTGAATGGCAGAATTCAATGTTAGTAATGGTTTGTATGTTAAGTGCCCGATCAGCAGCTATGTCATTTAATCGATACATAGACTGGAAAATAGACGCTCAAAATCCTAGAACAAAAAACAGAGAAATACCTGCAGGAATTATTGAACCCAATGGTGCATTGTGGTTCTGCGTTTTAACAAGTCTGCTATTTCTTATTTCAACTTATTTTATTAATCGGTTATGCTTTTGTTTAGCCCCTGTAGCACTTCTCATCGTATTAGGCTACAGTTTTACAAAAAGATTTACCTCTCTGAGTCATTTCGTTCTTGGGTTAGGATTATCTTTAGCCCCCTTAGGTGCCTATATAGCCATAACTGGTCATTTTGCAACCCTGCCAATTCTTTTTAGTTTACTAGTGATTGCATGGGTGAGTGGTTTTGACATGCTCTATGCTTTACAAGATGAAATATTTGACAAAGAAAATCATCTATTTTCTATTCCAGTTGCTATTGGCAGAAAAAACACTTTATTACTTTCTATTCTTGTTCACACCATTTGCATCGTTATGTTGCTTATTGCTGGTTGGGAAGGACATTTTGGACTATTCTACTTACTAGGCGCTTCTATCTTTTGTATCCTCCTAGTTTATCAACATTTTTTACTTAAAGTGAATGACATAAGTAAGCTGAATTTAGCTTTTTTTACCACCAATGGCTTAGCAAGTATTATTTTTGCAATATTCTTTATCATCGATTTTTTAACTAAATAAAATACACTCATGAAAAAAATTCTTTACGCCTCTCTGTTTCTCTGCTTAGCTGCGGCTTGCAATATGAATTCAAATAAGCTATCAGATTCTGCCAAGGCTGATTCGACCACTGTTGCAAACAAATTTGGATTGCAATTTGAAAGCAAAGAACCCGTTAGTGCCGACCAATTGGTTGAAAAAGTAAATGCCAAAAGGTCATTTAATGGAGTAGTAGAAGGTAAAATAACTGCTGTATGTAAGAAAGCAGGATGTTGGGCCAATATTGAAACTGCTGATGGCAATAAACTGAAAGTTTTATTTCGCAATGCTGATGGCAGCGAATTTGGAATTGATAAAAACTCGATTGGAAAAAAACTTATCGCTCATGGCGTTGGGTACTTAGATACTACTACCGTTGAAATGCTTCGTCACTATGCAGCCGATGATGGAAAATCGAAAGAAGAAATCGATAAAATCAATTCACCTGAAATTGTGGTAGGCTTTACTGCGGATGGTGCCCAAATCACAGAATAACGATTTGCAAATGCTATTCAAAACGGTGATTTATCGATATGAAACAACCCTTTTTTTGAATAGAAAAGAAGAAATGTAATATGGATACTAGAGTCGCTTTCGAAAATACAGAGGTTGCTTTTAGACACAAAAGCGATTCGGCCCTTTTTAAATCGAACTGGCTGTTCGAACTTATGAATAGTGCTTCATTGGTGAATTTTTTCACCTCAATGGCTTCTCTTGCTTTACGATTAAGAATACCACTCACAAATTATTTAATTAAGAAAACAGTGTTTGAACAATTTTGTGGCGGAGAAACTTTACCTGAAGCCGAAAAGTCTATCCAAAAGCTAAGAG